>JBAXKX010000259.1:0-4173 GCA_037135115.1 Rhodospirillaceae bacterium | reverse complement strand
CGGATGCGCGACATTCACGAAATCGTTCGGGTTCAGGACTATTTCGAGGACAATGGCTCCGCTTATCTCGTCATGGAGTTGCTACAGGGTGACACCATGAAAAAGCACATCGCTAATTGCGGCGGCAAGATCGATTACCGCAAGGCGCTTGGGATCATGATACCGATTATGAAGGCCCTGCATAGCGTCCATGAAATGGGAATGGTGCATAGGGACATCAGCCCCGACAATATTTTCCTGTGTAGCCAGGGCGGCACCAAACTTCTCGATTTCGGCGCGGCCCGCGAATCGGCTGGCGAGGGCGGCGGCGGTCTGACCGTCATACTCAAGCCCGGCTACGCCCCGCCGGAGCAGTATTTCCCCGACAGCCATCAAGGGCCGTGGAGTGACGTTTATGCGCTGGCCGCCAGCCTGTATTGCGCCATTACGGGCCGACCTCCTGTAGATTCGGCCAAGCGGCTTCAGGAGGACTCGCTGGTGCAGCCTTCCGCAATGGGTGTCGCCGTGTCTCCCGATTTTGAGAATGTCTTGCTCACGGCTTTGGCCCTGCGTTACCAAGATCGCTACCAGTCGATGAAGGATATGCTGGTGGCCTTCAGCAAATGCGCTTGAGCCGTTTCTCAGCCGAGGTGGTTCTTTCAGCCGGGGCCATCCCGCTTCAGCCGCACCACTGTGCCCTTGAAGGTGACGGCTAATTCCCTCCCCGACAACAGATAGGGCAGTGTTACCGGTTGGATTGAGGCAATGCACGAATCTACGCCGTTGGTGGCTCGGGCTACCCCGGCCTCGAGGATGCTGATCGCACTGCTTGATATCTCCGCCCGGGTGGTGAAGCTGCCGAGCAGAATGCTGCCGTCAATGAAGCGGCAATCGTAGCGGAAGGTCACCTTCTTCACGTCGATATTTAAGACCAAGTACATTCGCCGCAATCCTTCGTCTCGGATCGGGCCTTTAGAGCGCCACTGACCAAGGACGTTACTGGTTTGCGGCGGGGCGTATTGCGGCGGGTTTCTAGTCTGGACGACGGGCGGTGAACCCGACGGGGCCGCTTCGTAACGCGCCACCAGGGTCGCCGCATCACGATCGCCCCACGCGGCGGCGCTATGCAGTCGGCGCAGACCTTCGGCTGTATCCTTCGCCACGCCGCGACCGTTAATATAGAGTAGTCCGAGATTTCCTTCGGCGTCGGGTTGACCCTGGTCGGCGGCCTGCCGATACCAGCGCGCCGCCTCGGCATAGTCTTGCGGCACGCCTCGACCATTTTGGTAAAGCCAACCCAGATTGTTCTGAGCGCCGGCGTTGCCCTGGTCGGCTGCCAGTCGGTACCAGCGTGCCGCCTCGGCAAGGTTCTTGGCGACTCCGCGACCTTGTTCGTAAAGGGTGCCCAGGCCGAATTGGGCGCCGGGATAGCCTTGCTGGGCCGCTTGGGTGAACCAGTACAGCGCTTGGGTGAAATCTTGTTGTAGGTTGGTGCCGTTGCGCAGGAGCCAGCCGAGTCGGGTTTGTGCGGCGGCTTCTCCCGATTCGGCCGCGCGGCGGAGCCCCGTCGCCGTGAGACTGCTGTGGGCGTAGTCTTCGACGCCGGGCTGCCCACTCGTTGCGGCTTGCGCGCGGCTAGCTATTAATGTGGTTCCAACTAACACCGTTACAACTAACGCCGGTATAATCTGGCCCAACGGGTTAATGCGTCGGGTATTGATTAATTTGCTCATTCAGCCCTCCGTGCGACACGTCGCCTCATTGCCTGATTGAGTAATCCTAGATTACAGTCCAATATGTGGATGATGGACAGATTGCTCGTGTGCCTACTATTGTACCACAATCCGTAGCTGAATTTACGGTTTCCAATCTGAAAAAGACCTTTTCTTGCAATGTTTGATAGGGAGGCAGTTATGAGGTTCAAAAGAGGTGGCGTTCGTGCCGGGTGGATCGGGACGGCGGCGGTTTTGGTGGCGATGCTGGTAATTGTGCTGGCCGGGCCTGCCGCAGCACAGCGGGCATCGGTTTTGCGTGCTCAGACTCATGCCATTACCGGTGCGATTAGCCGGCAGGTCCAGCACGCGATGCGGCCGAAGCTGCAAATCAGGAATGGCGCCGGGCCGATTCATCATCTCGAGATGGGGGCCGATGGTCGCTCGATGGTCATTTCTTCGGCTGACTTTCAAGTACGGGTTTGGGATCTGGAGACCGGACGGCAGACCCGAAACTTGCCACTCGGCAGTGCCACCCTGGTGGGCGGGTTGGATGTCGGCTCGATTCCTGTTCCGGCTCCGGCCCCGGTCAAAGGTGCGGCCAAGTCTCGCGCCGCTGTCCCCGCCGGACCCGGTTTGCGTGCGGTGGTAACCGCCGCCGCTGACGGCACCGTTACCCTTTATGACGCAGTAGCCGGAGTTATGATCCGTCAGTTCCGTGACAAAGGCCCCGTGCTGGCAATTCGTCTCGCCCCTGGTGGTGCAGTGCTGGCAACTGCCGGAGCCGATTACACCATCAACTTGTGGGAGGTTGCCACCGGCCGTAAAATCGCTGAACTCAAGGGTCATAGCGACGCTGTTACCGAGCTTGCTTTCAGTGTCTCGGGTCGAACTTTGGCGAGTGGCGGTTCCGATGGCTCGGTTCGGCTCTGGTCGGTGGCCGGTGCCTCGCCAATCACTACACTCAAGGGTGATGGCAAGGTCAGCGCGCTGGCGTTCTCCGGCGACGAACGGTTGGTTGCGGGTACGAGCGAGGGCATGGTTTACGTGTGGTCCGCTACCGGAGCCCCGCTCGGCTCGTGGCAGGCGGAAAGCGGCGCTGTGACCGGGTTGAGTATTAACCGCAGCGGCACCGTGATAACCGCCGGTGGTGATGATGAAGCGCATCTTTGGAACAGCAGTGGCAGCTCCATCGGCCGCATCAGTGATACCGACAATCGCATTGTCTTTGCCACCTTTTCACCAGATGGCACCAGGGCGATTACGGCCGGTAAAAATGGCCGGGCGCGGGTTTGGGATACTTCATCCGGAACATTTCTGGCTCAAATGATCCTGACTACCACCGGCTGGGCGGTTACCGATGCCAACGGCCGTTTCGACGGCTCCGAGGGCGGACTGGGCAATGTCTCGTGGGCGGCCGACGAGGGCGTGTTTGACATCAGCAACTTCTCGGAGTCGCATTTCGAACCCGGACTGTTGGCCAAAGTACTGCGGGCGCCAAACGCCATCATCACCGCCGCTGCTCCTTCGGTCGAAGTGGGGGTGGGCGTGCCGCCGAGCGTGACCGTGACCTCGCCATCAGGCACCTCGGCTGCCTCCGGTCCCGCAACCGTTACCGTCACCGCTGTCGAACAAGGCGGCGGCATTGATCAGGTTCGGTTGTTTCAAAACGAAAAGGCGGTGGACCCGGGCCGTGTGGCCAGTGATTCCGGGCAGGGACAATCCCCCCGCACCGTGACTTACAATGTCGAGCTAAGCGGGGGCACCAACAACTTTCGCGCCGTTGCCACCAGTGTTGAGCATATCGAGGGCCTGCCGGCATTGCTGAGCGTGCGGGTAGCGACGGCCGAACGCCAACCTACCTTGCACCTGATCACGGTCGGCATTAACCAGTACGCCAACCCCCAGATGACGCTGAATTATGCGGTTGCCGACGCCAAGGGTTTCGTCGACTGGGCCAAGAAGCAGGTCAATCCCGATTTCGCCAAGATCGAGGTTCATACCCTGTTTGATCGCGCCGCCACTCGTGCGAGCATCCTTGATCAATTGGCCGCGCTCAAAACGACTAAGCCAGAGGACGTGGTGATAATTTACCTTGCCGGCCATGGTGAGAATGCCAATGATAATTGGTACTTCCTGCCCACCGAGTTCGGTCGCACCATGAGTCTTGCTGCGGTTGCGGGCGAAGGCGTGTCGGCTCAAATGCTGGAAGACGGCATCCTCAAATTGGGGGCCGAGCGAGTGCTTATGTTAATTGATGCCTGCAAGTCGGGCTCGCTGAGTAAGGCTTTCGCTGCAGACGCCGATCGCAAGGCCCTGCAACTGGTCAGCCGCACCGCCGGCATTCACGTTCTTGCCGCGACCGACAAGGACCAACTGGCGGTCGAGCTGGCGGAACTTGGACACGGTGCCTTCACCTATACCGTTCTTCAAGGTCTGGCTGGTCGAGCCTCAACCGACTCGGTCGTCAGGGCCAAGGGCG
>JBAXKX010000258.1:0-4173 GCA_037135115.1 Rhodospirillaceae bacterium | reverse complement strand
GCCGTTCCTGGTCGGACTACCCTTTGCGCTAGCGGCACTGGCCGCGAGCGACACACCAGCAGAAGGTGCAGGGCCGCGCGGACTGCTGACAATCGGAATATTGATGGTCCTGCTGTCGGTGCCGATGGCCCTGCGGCCCGACCTGCGCTATGTCCGAGAAGCTCAGGCCGTGCTGCCTTCCCTGGCTGCCACAGCCCTTACCGCCGCCCCTGCCACCGAACACCCGTTCACCCTGCTTGTCGCCTCCGACGACAGCGCCATCAACCTTGATACATTCCTCCTGGCTCAGCAACTCGACCTCAAGCGCTTCGCCCGGCTCCGCATTGAAACCGTGGTCTATGACGAGGCAATGGGGCGTTCGCTCGCCGAGATACTTGCCCGCATCACAGCGGCTGACGCGGTGGTTATGCTCAAGGCGCCAATCAGCAAATCGCCCGAATGGACCAACCGCCACGCCACCACAATCCGCGAACACCTGAAGTCGCTTGGCGCCAATCGCGACGAAAACGCCTCGCCGCATCTGGAGATTTACCGCTTGAACCATGGGGATATTAACGGCTAGGCCCCGGCCTGATGTCACGATTTGATAAACTGTTCGCCGACTACCTCGCATCATTGCGAGGGCGTCGGTGCCAGCGCACGCTGCGGCCGATGCGGCCTGGGGCGCCCGGTCGGGTATGGTGCGACGGGCGGGAGTTGCTCAACGTCTCGGCCAACGACTATCTCGGCTTGTCTCGCCACAAGCTGCTGGCCGAAAGGTCTCAGCAATGGGCAGCCGAGTGGGGGTGCGGAGCCGGCGCGTCGCGCTTGGTCTGCGGCACGCTGGAGCTTCACAAACAGGTTGAAGAACGACTAGCGCGGCTCAAGGGGACCGAGGCGGCCCTGGTGCTGGGCTCGGGCTGGCAGGCCAACGCCGCCATCCTGCCCGCACTGCTCGACAAGGAGGTGTTGAACGGTGCCGAGCCGCTGGTCTACACCGACCGCCTGATCCACGCCAGCATTCACCAAGGCTGCCAAGCCGCAGGGGTGCGCCAAATTCGCTTTCGCCACAACGACCTCGGTCATTTAGAGGAACTGCTCAAGGCCCGCCACACGCAAGGCGGGCGTCCCAGCCGTCACTTTATCATCACTGAAAGCGTGTTCAGCATGGATGGCGACCGCGCCGATTTGGCTGCCTTTGCCGGACTGGCGGAGCGCTTCGACGCCTTCTTGTATGTAGACGAGGCCCACGCCACCGGCCTGTTCGGGCCGCAGGGCATGGGTTTGGCCTGCGAAATCGGTGTTGGAAAAGTTGACCTGATGATGGGAACCTTTAGCAAGGCGCTGGGCGGCTTTGGTGCCTATGTCGCCGGCTCACGAACATTGTGCGAGCTGTTGGCCAACCGTTGCTCGGGCTTCGTCTATGCGACAGCTCCGCCACCATCGGTACTGGGGGCAATGGACGCAGCGCTGGAGCTAGTGCCAGGCATGACGGCCGAGCGCGTTCATCTCCACAGCCAAGCCGAGCGATTTCGCAAGGCCTTACAAGGGGTCGGGATCGACACCGGCGACTCCAACAGTCAGATCATTCCGGCGATGATCGGCCAGGCCGCAGCGGCGCTTGCGGCTGCACAGTCATTGGAAGACGCAGGCATTCTCGGCATGGCGATTCGACAGCCAACTGTGCCCGACGGCTCTGCCCGCATCCGCTTCGCCCTCAGCGCCGTCCACTCCGAAGCCGACATTAATCGGCTGATCGCAGTTTGCACTCATATTCTACCCGGCTTCGCCGGGGCATGGCGCCAACCATGACTAGGACCGGACCGCGACTGGTCTTTGTCCATGGCTGGGGCCTCGAGCCCACCCTCTGGCAACAGTTGCGGGCCGAACTGGCCGAATTCGACTGCTTTGACATCGATCTCGGTTTCTACGGTCCGCCCATCGGCCCCGCCATTCCCCCCGATCGGCCGGTGGTGGCGGTGGGGCATTCGCTGGGAGTGCTATGGCTGCTTAAAACCCAGCCATTTCCCTGGAGCGGGCTAGTCTCGATCAACGGCTTTCCCCGCTTCGTTGAGGCGGCCAACTATCAACCGGCGGTACCGCTGCGGCAAATTGACCGCATGATCCGGCGGCTGCTCGCCGATCCGGCCGGAGTGGTCTGCGAGTTCCGCCGCCGCTGTGGCTGCACCCGGCCGCTGCCCGACAGCCCGCTGCCCGAAAGCCTGCGCCGGGGCCTGATCTGGCTGCGTGACTGGGATGCTCGCCCTACCTGTGATTTTGCCCCACCTGCGGCGCCCATACTGGCACTTTCGGGCGGAGCCGACCCGATTCTGCCCGTCGGCATGGACGAACACTGCTTCCGCGACTTCACCCAGCTCCAGACCGAGCGGCTGGATTCGGGTGGACACCTGCTGCCGCTGACCTCGCCCGACTGGTGCGCCCGGCACATTCGCAGTTTCCTCACAAGGATTCCGGCCCAGTGACCCCCGTTGACCAAGGCACACGAAAAAAAACGATAGCCGCAGCCTTTGGTGCCGCAGCCGACGGCTATGAGGACGACGCCGACTCGCAGCGGCTGATCGCGAACAAACTGGCCGAGTGCATCGCCAGCCAATCACTGCCGGATGCCCCGATGATCCTGGAGATCGGCTGCGGCACCGGTTTCCTCAATCGGGCACTGCATCCACATCTGCCCAAAGCACGTTGGCTTATCACCGACTTGTCCGAGCCCATGGTGAAGCACTGCCAACGCAACTTCGGCAACGGGACCGACGCCGCCTTCCTGGTAATGGATGGCGAACAGCCGTGCTTTGCGAGCGGTGCCCTTCATCGCGGCTTTGATCTTATTTGCGCGAATCTCGCCCTGCAATGGTTCGTCGAGCCCAAAGCGGCGCTGGCCGCCTGGACTACGATGCTCCGCCCCGGCGGGCTTCTCGCCTTTTCCACCCTGGCTGATGGCAGCTTTAGCGAATGGCGAGTCGCCCACCAGGCCCTAGGCCTTGCCCCGGGCAGCCACATCTATCCGAATGCTCAGGCACTCGGCCGGATGCTGCCGGAAAATGGCATCGGTCGGATTGAGTTTGTGCCGTTAGTCCACAACTATACCAATGGCTATGCCTTCCTCAAAGTATTGAAACGAATCGGTGCTGAAATCCCGACTGCGGGCTACCAGCCGTTACCACCTGGTGCATTACGGCGACTTTTGCGCCGGTTTGACGGCGGCATCAACGTCACCTATCATGTGGCATACGGACTTTTTCGCAAGGACGACGAATTGTGAAGGTCGAGTTCCCCACAGCCGTAGTCTCCACAGCCGTAGTCTCAACAACCGGGGTATTCGTCACCGGCACCGGCACCGGCGTCGGCAAGACGGTAATCGCCGCATGCCTAGTCCGGGCCTGGAGTGCCAGCTACTGGAAACCGGTGCAGACCGGACTTGCCGATGAGGAAGGCGACAGCGCCACCGTGGTAAGCCTCGCCAGACTGCCGCCCGACCGCCTGATTCCACCGCGCCACGTTTTCAAAGCGTCGCTGGCACCGCATGATGCAGCCAGCCTTGAACACACCGCCATCAGCCTGGCCGACTTCGTCCTGCCCGCCACCGCCAACACGCCAATGGTGGTCGAGGGGGCGGGCGGGGTGCTGGTGCCATTAACCAATGATACCCTGGTAGTCGACCTGATGTTACGGCTGGGTCTGCCAGCTTTGGTAGTCGCAGGCACCGGGCTTGGGACCATCAACCACACCCTGCTGACCCTGGAGGCGATACGGAGTCGCGGCGTTCCGCTGGTCGGGGTGATCCTCAACGGCCCGCCCAATGCCGGCAACCGCGCCGCCATCGAGCGCTATGGACGGGTGCGGATAATAGCCGAGGTGCCGCCGCTAAACCCGCTCAACCCTGCCGCCGTGACCAGAATCGCCGCCGAACAGATTCCATCCCTAGCCTCACTGATAAGGCCATGACCGAGCCATTAACCCTTGACGACCTGATGGCCCTCGACAACCGCCATCTATGGCATCCTTTCACCCAGGCGGCGACCGCGCAGCCGCCGCTGCCGGTGATAAGCGCCAGAGGTGCCCGCCTGACTTTGGCAGATGGCCGCGAGATTATCGACATGATCTCGTCTTGGTGGGTGACCCTGCACGGCCACGCCGAGCCTGCCATCGCCCACGCCATCGCAGCACAGGCACTGA
>JBAXKX010000257.1:0-4183 GCA_037135115.1 Rhodospirillaceae bacterium | reverse complement strand
TCAATCAATTCGCCCGAACACCAGCGACGTGTTGATGCCGCCGAAAGCAAAGTTGTTGGACATGAGGTATTGAACGTCGAGTCGACGCCCGACGCCCATCAGGTAATCCAATTCGGCGCAGCGCTCATCGATATTTTCTAGATTCATTGTCGGGGCGAACCAGCCATCCTTCATCATCTCTATGCCGAGCCACGCTTCGATTGAGCCGCAGGCGCCCAGCGAGTGGCCGAAATAGCTCTTAAGTGAATGGATCAGCGCTTGTACGCCCAGCACGGCCCGCGTAGCCTTAGTCTCGGCGATGTCGCCCCACTCGGTCGCGGTGCCGTGACCGGACACAAAGCCGATCGCCTCGGGCGGCAACCCGGCATCCTCCAGGGCTAGGCGCAAGGCGTGCTCCATAGTCTCGGCCTGTGGCTGGGTGACATGGTTGCCGTCGGAGTTGGTGCCGAAGCCAAGGATCTCGGCGTGGATGCGGGCACCCCGGGCGCGGGCGTGGTCGAGTTCCTCCAGCACCAGCGTCGCGGCGCCTTCGCCGATAACCAAACCATCGCGGTCGCGGTCATAGGGCCGTGGCGTCGTGCCCGGACGGTCATTGCGTTGGCTGGTAGCATAAAGGGTGTCGAATACTGCGGAATCGGTGATATCCAGTTCCTCAGCACCACCGGCCAGCATGACATCGGCCCGGTTCCAGCGTATCGCCTCGCAGGCATAGCCGATGCCCTGGCTGCCCGAGGTGCAGGCACTGGAGGTCGGAATGATGCGGCCGGTGACGCCGAAAAACAGGCCGATGTTGACGGGTGCGGTGTGGCCCATCATGCGTATGTAGTTGGTAGCGTTGAGGTTTTTTGACTCTCCGTGCATCTTGAGTTCGTAGAAGCCGAGCACGGAATCGGGACTGCCGAAGGACGAGCCATAGGCGACCCCGGTTCGCCCGCCCCGCACTACGGGATCATTGAGCAGGCCGGCGTCGGCTAAAGCGCGTTCGGTGGCGTAGACCGCCATCTTGGAAACCTTGCCCATCGTCCGCAGCTTTTTGCGCGGATAATGACGCGCGGCTATGTTCGCCGCTTGCTGAACCAATGCTGGACCGCCCGGCCAAGCAACCGCGCCAAGAGACGTAGCGCGCGAAATAACCGTCCCCAGGTTCCCCTTATAGACTGGTCAGGGGGTGGTGTTGCATTGTTCGATCAGGGCGATCAGGAGCTTGGTTTTTTCGACCATGTCGGCGGCGCGGCCGTCGAAGCTTTCAAAGGTTTTCAGCGCGGCCCCGGCATAATCGCGGGCGTCGGCGAAGCGCCCGGCAACGCGGTAAAGATCGGCGAGGTTCCAGCAGGTTTGGGCGGCGCCATAGGGATTGCCGCTCGCCTCTTGATGGCGGATTGCGTCGAGATAATGGGTGGCGGCTTGGTCGGTCTTACGGACCCTCTCATAAATCAGCCCGAGCTGGTTATGCGCGACCGCCCGTCCGGCATGTTCGCTTTCGGGCGCTAAACCGAGCGCGGTTTGATAGCCCTTAAGTGCGGCCGCAAGATGTTTTTGCAGAGTGGCGGGTTCGGCCTTGGCCCGGCGCGCCTCCTCGAAGCGTTCCCAAGAGACATAACCCAACTGGCCGTGGCATTTGGCGCGGCCGGAGCGGTCGTCTTCGCTGTGAAGGCCGAGGCTTTCGCGATAGGCGGCTTCGGCCAGATCGAGGTCGCGCAGGGCGGTGACATCTTTGTAGGCATGGCCGAGATTGAAGGCGGCAATCGCCGCCTCGCGCTGAAGCTCGACCCGCTCATCAAGCACTTTCGCCTCTTTCAGGGCGTCGACGCAAGCCCGGTCATCAGCCTCAATCAGTGCTGAACCAAGCTGTTGCAGCGATGCGGCCAGGGTGCGGATTTGGTTGCGCTGAATAGCGGTGAGCGCAGCCGGATCGGCGGCCAGCGCCAGGCCGGCAATCCGTCGGTTAACCACGATCATTTTTTCCAGCAAAGCCAGCCCTGCCGCCGGATCGCGCCGCTGTTCGGCCAGCTCGACCCGATACTCGATGGTGATCGACCATTGGGGTTCGCGGCCGGGTAGCGGCTCGCCGCTCTCCGGGTCCTCGACCAACGGGAATATCTCGGTGACCAATTCTTCCCAGGCGGCCCAGCGCCCGGAGGCTTGGTGAACCGCGCGCAAGCCCTGCATTGCGCTGATCACCGGGTCCAACCAGCCGTGACGGAGGGCCAGGGCGCGGCTCTGGAGCAGATTGGCTTCCTGCGCCTGCAACGGGGTCAGCGCACCGTGGTCGCCGTGAATATACCGGGTCGCCCAGTGATTCGACAAGCCCCCGATCGCCTCGACCCAGGCGCGCAGCGGCGGCGGGGCGGCGGCAGCCGGGCCGAAAGCGGCCTCGAAGCCCTGCTTCAAGAACCAGGGCAGGGCCGGATGGATCGAGAAATACTCCCCGCCACGGCCGGTCAACAGCCCGATCTCGACGGCACGGTTGAGCAAATCGAGCCAAAAAGCCTGATCGCGCCCGGCATAGGGCGCCGCCCGGCCGGGATTGTTCTCGTGGCCCATCGCGACCAGGACATCGGCATCGACCAGCCCCTGAAACAGATGGAGCAACGACAACAGGGCGCGTTCCTCGGCGGTAAAGGCTTGTTTAAAGCCATAGGCGAGCGAGGCGCCAAGCGATTTGCTGCGCCCCTGCTCCGTATCATCGTGAAACCCGGCCTCACCCGCGCGCAAGCGCTCCAGATATCTGGCGACTTGTTCCCCGGTGGTGCAGTGATCGCGCAACGCTTGCCCGATCACCACGGTCAGGGTCATCGGGTTGCCTTGGGTCCACTCCAACAACGGTTTCAGCGCCGGCAGCGCCGCCTTGTCGCGCCCGTGCCGCTTGGCCAGCGCGGCGGCCATCTGCGCGCGCTCTGGCATCGGCATCGCTCCGGGACGGACCTTAACCGGCAGATCGCCGAGCCAGACGCGCTCGTCGCGGCGCGAGGTCAACAGCACCTTGGCCTTGGTATCCTTCAGCCGGGCCAGGAAATCGTGCAATTCTTTCTGTTCGGCCTTGCTCCAGCGCGACTCGCTGCCAGCCGGGAAGCCGCCCACCTCCTCGACATTATCCCAAATCCACAGGACCGGAGTCTGCGACAGTATTTGTAAAGTAATAGCGACCCGCCCGGCGTGATCAAGTGCTACCCAGTTGATGTTATTATGTTGCAACACCGGGGCAAATGCGGTCTCGATCTTGTCGAGCAACCTTGCCAGCGGGAGATGGTCTTGGAAACTATCGAACCAGATCGGCCCCTCGATGCCATGAGTATCACGATACCAGCGGGCAAACTCGATCGCGGTGGTGGTCTTGCCGCTGCCGGCCAGCGCGTGCAACAAGACAATGTGATACTCGTCAAAGGCGCGGTCCAACTCCAACAGCGACGCATCCCGCCCGATAAAGCCGATATCGGGCGGCGGAGGCAGCTCGTCATTCGTGCCGCCAGCTGTGCCGTTCAGCTTGAACAGCTTGGCGTCCTTGACGGCTTTCAAGAGCGGCAGCGGGTTGGCCTCGAACACCACCGGCACCGGCCAATCCTGAAACGGGATACTCATGCCGGCAATCTCGCGGATCGGCTGAGTATGCAAGGTCTTGCGCGCTTCGGTTGCAGCGGTGCCAAAGCTGCGCCCACCTGCCAGCAACTCGTAAAAGCGCCCGACATATTCGGCCACCGTCACGACATAAACCGAGTAGCGCATAGCCAGCACCGCGCCCAGCCCGGCATCGACCAGCTCTTGCGCCAGCGAGCCTTGCGCCTGCACCAAATCCGCCTGATTGGCCGCTTGTTCGGCCTGATCCGCCGACTTTTGCTCGCCGGCATCGGCCGACTGACAGGCATTAAGCACCAGCCCGGCGATCCCGTGCCGATGCAAAAGCGCGCCCAGCGTGCGGCCATCGACTAATTTTTTGTGGCTTTCAGCCTTCGGGTCTTCGAACGAAACGTAGCCGCGCGGCATGTCCAGCACGGCTTTGGAGTCAAAAACTCCGTGGCCGTCGAAATGGACCAGATGGAACGGCTTGTTCGCGGTTTTGGCGGCTTCGAGGGTTATTTCGAGCTGGGAGAGAGTGGGCGGGCGCAGCACGGTCAGCTCGATCCGGTCCCGATTTTCCGCCTTCAGCCCCTTGACCAGACGGCTGGCGACCGAGCGAAACGGCACG
>JBAXKX010000256.1:0-4185 GCA_037135115.1 Rhodospirillaceae bacterium | reverse complement strand
TGTCGCTGGCGGTGTACTGCTCGTCATGGACATTTTACGGCAGCATCGGCCGTGCCGCCGAAAGAGGCATTGGCTTCCTACCGACCTATCTGGGGCCAACCCTGATCATGACGCTCGGCTTTGTGATCATCGCCAAGATCCTGCGGATCGCCAAGCGCCAGCGTACCACCTCGATCGCCGATTTCATATCGGCCCGCTACGGCAAAAGTCAGATGCTCGGCGGTCTTGTCACCATGATCGCCGTGGTCGGCGTTACACCCTACATCGCTCTCCAGCTTAAGGCAGTAGCAATCAGCTTCGAAACGGTTTCAAATGCCGACCCAGCTTGGCTGGCGGAAGCCGTCAGGCGCCCAATGCTGTTTGACAAGGCGCTTTATGTCGCCCTCATCATGGCAGCCTTCGCCGTCTTCTTTGGCACCCGCCACATCGACGCAGCCGAACATCACCCCGGCCTTGTCGCAGCAGTCGCCTTTGAATCCGTAATCAAGTTGGTGTCGTTCCTGGCGGTTGGTATTTACGTCTGCTTTGGACTCTACGGAGGCTTCGGCCCTCTGTTCGAGCAGGCCATGAGCCACCCCGAGATCGCCCGCCTATTCACTCAGGACTTTGCACTGAACCAAAGCAGCTGGTTCACTCTGATGCTGCTCTCGGCCCTGAGCTTCATCTGCCTACCCCGACAGTTCCAGATCGTCGTGATCGAAAACGTCAACGAGCAGCATCTCGGGCGCGCCATGTGGCTGTTCCCATTATACTTGCTGCTTATCAACATATTTGTACTACCGTTAACCGCAGCTGGACTAATGCAATTCCCCAACCACGCTATTGATCCCGACATGTTCTTGCTGGCCTTGCCCAAGGCCGCTGGTTGGGACGGGTTGGCGCTGTTCGTCTATATCGGAGGATTATCGGCAGCCACCAGCATGATAATAGTCGAGACCATCGCGCTCAGCACCATGGTTTGCAACGATTTGGTGATGCCGATACTGCTGCGGCTGAACTCTTCCGCCATTAATCGCAATTCAGACCTCAGCACGCTATTGCTGATTATTCGTCGCGTCACCATAGTTGCTATCATGCTGCTTGGCTACGCCTATTACCGCTACGCCGGAAGCGCCTATGCCCTAGTCTCGATTGGCATTATTTCTTTTACGGCGGTTGCCCAGTTCGCGCCGGCCTTGCTCGGCGGCATATTCTGGACCGGCGGAACCATGCGGGGTGCAGCTACCGGTCTGGTGGCCGGGATTTTGACCTGGAGCTATACTCTGCTGCTGCCATCATTCGCCCGCTCTGGCTGGCTGCCCAGCGCATTTATCGACACGGGACCGTGGGGCATTGAGATGTTGCGACCCTATGCCCTGTTCGGCCTGACCGAACTTGACACCACCAGTCACGCGCTTTTTTGGAGTCTGCTATTCAACATCGGGCTTTACGTCGCGGTTTCGCTATTCGACAATCCTTCGCTGTCCGAGCGGATCCAGGCGACAGCCTTCGTCGAAGTCTTCCAACAAACCGATTCTGCGATAGTACCAGGGCGTTGGCGTGGCAGCGCAACCGTCGAGGACTTGCAACGGCTGGTCGCCCGCTTTGTCGGTCCGCTGCGCGCCGAACAGTCCTTCGCCCAATACGGCGCCCGCCACGATGATAACTTGGCTCCGCAATCTCTGGCCGGTGCCAATCTGGTACGCTTTGTTGAGCGCTTGCTGGCCGGGGCAATCGGAGCGGCTTCGGCTCGCATCGCTCTCGCCTCAGCAGTAAAGGATGGCGAATTCAGTATTCCAGAGCTGATGCGCATGTTGGATGAAACCTCCCATGTCATCGAATACAGTCGCCAGCTGGAGCAAAAATCAAACGAGCTGGAGCGGGCCTCGGCAGCGCTGCGGCAAGCCAACGAACAGTTGCGTGACCTGGATATGATGAAAGACGATTTCCTTTCAACAATCACTCACGAACTGCGCACACCATTAACCTCGATTAGGGCCTTCTCCGAAATTCTGTTCGACGACCCCGAGATATCCCTGGAGGATCGACAACAGTTCCTTGGCCTGATTATCAAGGAAAGCGAACGCCTGTCGCGGCTGATCAATCAGGTTCTAGATTTCGCCAAGATCGAGTCCGGTCAGGTTGACTGGGTAATCGGGCCGATCGATCTCGGCGATGTGATGGAGCAGGCAGCGGCGGCCACCGGTTCGCTATTCCGCGACAAAAACATTTCCATCAAAATGACCATAGTTCCCCACATACCGATGGTACAGGGTGATTTTGATCGACTGATGCAGGTGGCGGTCAATCTCCTGTCCAACGCTGTCAAGTTCACTCCCCATGGCGGCCGGGTCGAGGTCGGCGTCCTAAGCGACGGCCGGCATGGCCGCGTCAACATTCGCGACAACGGACCCGGCATCGCCGACAAGGACGCTACAATTATATTCGACCGATTCCGTCAGGTTGGCGACACCATGACCAACAAGCCTCAGGGCACCGGCCTTGGCCTTGCCATCTGTCTGCGTATAGTCGAGTATCTCGGCGGACGCATCTGGGTTGAAAGCATACCGGGCCAGGGCGCGACATTTTCCTTCCTGATTCCGCACCAGACCATCGACAACAAAGATACGCTAATGACCTGACCAAACATTTTACATTGATCCGCCCCGTCCAAAGGGGGCATGATACCAGCGGTGCGATTCGGGATTTCTAGAGTTCGGAAAGGCTTTTGCCTGATCACAAGGAGAGCGAAGTGGCGCTGATCGACTGGAACGAGGATGAGGGGCGGGTCAGGCTTGGCCTGCCTCCCGACCTTGATTTGCCCATGGCTCAACCATTAGTTGATAGCCTTCGGCACGCCTTCGCAGTTGGGGACTCTGTTGAGGTCCTAGCGGATAAGGTGGAACGGGTTAGCACGGCCTGCATCCAGGCATTGCTGGTAGCCTCACGCACTGCGACTGAAAGCCACCAGAAGTTTGCCATCACCAGCCCGTCACCGGCGCTGTCGGATGTATGCGTTGACCTGGGCCTGACCGAATGGCTTAAGCAATGGAGCCGGGCATGAAGAAAAAGGTAATGACCGTCGATGATTCACGCACAATGCGCGAAATGGTTTCCTTCACCCTCAAGGGCGCTGGATATGACGTGATCGAGGCCAATGATGGCCAACATGCACTCAACGTGCTCGGCACCAGCAAGGTTGATCTGGTGATCGCCGACCTTAACATGCCGATCATGGATGGCCTGACCCTGATCCGCAAACTGCGGGCCTTGCCCCAGTATCGGACGACACCGCTGCTAATGCTGACGACTGAGGCGGACGATAAGAAAAAGGCCGAAGGACGGGCGGCAGGGGCGACCGGCTGGATCGTCAAGCCATTTGACCCGGCTAAATTGATTTCAGTCGTTCAAAAGGTTTTTGGTTGAATTATCCTAATTACACACTCGTATCCGGAGCATCGGTGCCGGATACCCGAGACTGGCCCAAGCTGGCCAAAGCGGGAGGATGCCCAGTTGGATGACATGCAACAGTTCAAACAGACCTTTTTCGATGAAAGCGCCGAATTCCTTGGCGTGGCCGAGACTGGACTGTTGCGCCTCACGCCGGGCAATGCCGACATGGAGGAGATTAACGCGATCTTCCGTGCCGTCCATTCCATAAAGGGCGGGGGCGGTGCCTTTGGTTTTAGCGATCTCGTTAAATTCGCCCATGAGTTTGAAACCGTCATGGACGGTGTAAGGACCAGCGCGGTCCACATCACCGATGATGTCGTGGATACCTTGATTCGCGCCAACGACATTTTGGGTCGGTTGTTGGCCCATGCCCGCGACGGCACTAGGCCGGCCGCCGGCGAAACCGACCAAGTAGTAACCGCCCTAAAGCTGATCTCGTCTACTATTGTCGATGAGGTGGATATTATATCCTACACTCCCAAGGTCGCAATCGGCAAGATCGACACGCCGACTCAGGTCAGCAAAAGCTTTACCGTCAGCTTCCAACCGAAACCCGACCTTCTGCTGACAGGCAACGACCCTTACTTTATGATGCGCGCCCTCAAGCACTTGGGCGTAGCTGAGGTTGCCTGCGATACTGACAAGCTGCCGGACCTCACCCATCTCGAGCCGGAGCTGATTTATCTGCACTGGCGAGTGTCCCTGATTACCACCGGCAACAAGGCTGATATTGACGATATTTTTGAATTCGTT
>JBAXKX010000255.1:0-4186 GCA_037135115.1 Rhodospirillaceae bacterium | reverse complement strand
CGCAGAGGCCACGCTGCCAAATCAAATTAGACATAACAAATACCCCCCTATCTCCATGTAACGGAGACCGACATGAGAAAAACAAATCTTTTCATCGCGGCTATGTTCGCATCGTGTTCAGCTGTTATAGGTTGCCATTCATCTGCCGCCATGGCTGCCGATACCGCTAGCAACAAAGTGCAGAGCACCGTTAGAGCAAACCCCGAGGCTTGCTATTCGCTGGCAACAGTCAACCGGACGCTCCACACATTTATTGTCGGTCTCGACGAGGCTAGCGTTAAGTGCGCCGTCTCAACACGTTGCACGCTTTACGCGAATGGCGGGCAAGAGCTGACTGCCTTACCATCTTGTGACAGTCCCTCAACGCGAGCAACGCGGGAGGCAATACTGGCCTGGCTATCCCGATCAGTTACGCCAAGGGGCATTGTTGGCATGAAGCTCAAGGAAGCGGGCGCGATGTTCGTCGAGTTGCCGCACCTTGGCTTCATGTATGCGGTCGATGCTGGAGTTAGCGCATCTTTGCCAACTCCACTGAATGGGCGTCTCGCGGTCGCTGCATTCGAGTAGCCCCAGCGTTGCGATTGCGGCCGCCCAAGCAACATCAGTGGAGCCTAACCAAGCCTCTGAACCCAAAACTGGTACATGCCTGCAAATGTGCCGGAGTTTACGTTTTCGAAAACCTCCCAACTATCAAGGTTGGTCGCGGCCATATCGTCAGGAAAGCGCTTGCGGTAGGCCTTGAGCGACTGAGGATCAATGTCGAAACCGAGAAAATTCAGATTGTTTTCGCCAAGGAATGCCTTGATGCTGCTAAGCGTCATGCGATGCTCCTGAACGTGAAACAATAGGTCGCGGCATTCGCTTGTAGTGAAAAAATCTGAGATCTGCACAATGGTTCCCACCCACCATTCATTGTCCAAATTCATGATGTCCTGTCGGCAGCGCCTGATATCGTCGCTGTTCGCCAGATAACCACGTTCGGCAATAAATCCTCTGGCCTTGACTATGCTTCGCCGGGCAACCTCGCTATAAAAGCCCAGCCTCATGAAACCGCCGGGGCGAAGCAGTGACAAAAGAACCCGCCATCCCGCAAACGGGTCAGCTAGATGGTGCAGCACCCCGACAGCCTCAATAACGTCAAAGCTTCGACCAAGCGAGCCAAGCAGCATCAGATCGGCATGGGCGGTTTCAATTGAGGTTATACCAAGCTCACGTATCTTTCTTTTGGCGTATGCCAAGCTGGTTATGCTCAAGTCAACGGCCAGCACATGCGATCCTGAATAACCCTTAGCCACATCAATTGAATGCTGCCCGGTGCCACAACCGGCAACTAGTACATCCGTGCGATCAGTCCTGCCTCGCCAGTAAACCGATGAAAGGGGAAACTTCTGACCCAATAGTTCCGCAATATGCCTTGGTTGCCCTGACGGCGCCGCCTTGATCCAACGCGGATAGGGATTCTCCTCGTACTGCTCCTGAACCAATAGCGACACTTCGTCGTTGATCTGGGTAAGTTGAGTAACTCCCCCCCCCGCACGCTCAAGTAGTTCTTCTGCCGGCTCGTAAATCTGTTGTATTAGCAAAGGCATTACCGCCTCTGGCCCCATCAGGCCCCATTGTGCATCCAATAATCTGGCAGCAAGAGGGAGTGAGCCAAGCGGGAAGTATGCTGCAACCGTCACCAGCCAAAGAATTGGAACATTAGTCTTTGCTTCTAGTGCTGCAACCAGGGAATCCCGCAATTTGCCCGCACAGACGATTTCATCATCAGTGCAAGGGAAAACATATTCATTGATGAAACACTGGTATGCCAATGCACAGTAAAAATTCAACACCTTGCGAAGTTGAACATCGGAGGGCATTTTCTTCGTGGCAGCGGCAAGCATGGCATGTCGCGACATGGTCAGAAAACGCTCCATCCCGCCATCAGTATTTGGTGCCGACTTGAGTAGGGTACATAACAATGTATCGGCTGAAATCTTCTCCAAGCCATTTGAGGTGAACAAATCTTGTGCCGATAACCTCTTGGGCCATGCGTTGGCGGCTCGTGTGATGCAGCCACCGATGCTCGGGTTGGTCTTGACGAGGCTGAGGCAACTACGGGCCAGAACGCTTGGCCGGGTCCAAGGCTCGGTCAAGGCGCGAACCATAAGTGTTCGGATCTCGCCAGCATCTTGGTTCCAGCGAA
The DNA here is from genome assembly GCA_037135115.1 of Rhodospirillaceae bacterium. Taxonomy (GTDB): domain Bacteria; phylum Pseudomonadota; class Alphaproteobacteria; order Azospirillales; family Azospirillaceae; genus BOG-933. The sequence goes on along the minus strand of JBAXKX010000255.1, from coordinate 1,998 downwards.
GCGCTTTGACGCAATCTACGAAAATGCCTTTTGCTTGTCCCGTTTCATTGACCAATAGTGACTTTTTAATCATATTCAGGGCATCAATCGGCTTGCCCTGCGCATTAAGGAGCAAAGTATAATTGTTGAGCGCGTCGACGTAATCCGGCTTAATTTCCAGCGCTTGTTTATAACTTGCCTCGGCATCTACCAGTCGGCCCAGATCATGAAAGGTCGCGGCGAGGTTGCCCAGAACCTCCGCATCACCCGGCGAGAGTATGGCCGCCATTTGGTTGGCAGGCAATGCATCAGCAACCCGCCCCATTGCTTTTAATGCTGCGCCCAAAACCTTCCAACCGAACCCATTATACGGGAAACGCTCGGTCATTGTGCGCGCCAAGGGCACCGCAGCCGCATAACGACCAGAGGCGAGCAATGAAGTCAGGTTTTCTATCTCATGCTGGCCGATGCCGAGATGCAGCGGTTGACCTCCCTTATTGGCCACCTGCTGTCCAGAAAGCTTCAGGCGTTCGGTTGCATCATCTATTGCCTGCCCTTGCAATCCTCTTTGCCTTCCTTGGGCCAATACCACCCTTGCATCATCGGTTTGACCGGCTTGGATCAGCGCATCAATATAACTGAACCAGTATTGGCTTTGAGTTGGGTTGGCTTCCAGCGCCGTCTTGAAATAGGGCAAAGCGGCATCGACTTGCTTTACCTGTACCGCCAACACCCCTAAATTGTGATTTGCATCGGGATGGTTGGGCAATACCTGAAGTGCCGCGCGGTAAAGTTGTTCGGCCTCAGCCAGCCGGCCGGCTTGGTGGTGAACAATCGCGTTCGCAAGCGCCTGATCGACCGTAAGCGAGGGGGCGGGTGAAACATTGCTAGTCATCGCTGGTGGTATCCTAGGCATCTAACGGGTAGGGTCAAGCACTGACTATTACGGTTTACTGGGAGTCGCTTTATCGGGGCCGGCGGACGGGGCGTGGAAAACGTCGGGATTCTTGATATCGACAATGTAGCTAAGTTCCAAGCCTGGTTTAGGCAATTCGGCCTTAATGTCCGGCGCTTTGGCCTCGGCCGGCTTTTCTGGTGCCCCGCCGGTTAGCAATAAGGCTGCGCCCCGGTTGTCGGCATCCAAACCGCGAAAAACGACAATCCTTCCGTCCGGCATCCGCCTGTTGGCCATGATGCTGTCCGGGCGGTAGCCTACGCCCAATAGATAGACCCGGAGCTGGTTGGCCGCTTCGGCCAAAGTTTTGAGGGTGGCCGGGACGCCATCGGTGCCGGCTGCCGCGCCCCAACCGACATTGATCTGGATCAGCTTGTGGGTTTGATAGCCAAATATATAGGAAACGTGGGCCTCGCCGCCAGAAGGCAGCAGATTCATGACCGGCACGTCGAGATATGAGGTCTTCTCGCCTGGATTATCACCCCTGATCACTTCCTTTGAGCCGACGTTGAAATCCTTCTCGATCGCCTTCTGCACCTGAGCCTCGGTCATCCCGAACTCCGCCGAGCGAAACCCGGTAAGGTGGTAAACCTCTGCCGCGTCACTCGTCGTGCTTGCCCCAAAATAGGTAAAGATTACAAACACAAACCAGACCAAGACCAGATTGCGACCCCGCATCGTGCGAACTCCCCAAGCGTTAAACACAAGCGTTAAATACAACCAACCCGCCCCATGCCTAGGTGACACTCCGAAATAATGAAACCATGGTTTCGGAGCGGACCACTCATCCGGCGGCGTTTAACTTTTCGATGATGGTGGTCAGTATTTTGTCGGCACCGTCGTTATCAACTTGGCAAGTTCCAGCAGCGAGATGACCGCCGCCACTGTATTTCAGCATCATCGAACCAATGTCAGCCTTGGATGCGCGGTTGACGATCGACTTGCCAATGGCCAACACTGTATTTTGGTGTCTTAATCCGTTCAGCACATGGATGGACACGGTCGAGGCAGGAAAAAGGGCGTAAATCATGAAGCGGTTGCCGGCGAAGATCGGATCCTGGCCG
>JBAXKX010000254.1:0-4224 GCA_037135115.1 Rhodospirillaceae bacterium | reverse complement strand
ATAATGAACCACCATCAGATGATTAATCAGTTGAGGGATATGGCTGTCCTTGGAACGACCTCCTTATGGACAAAAACCGCAACGAATATTTTGAACCAAATGGAATCTAATACAGCTTCGTTAACGCGCAACGCTGATGCTTTACAAGCATTGAAAATAGCCGATGCGGTGGCTGTCAGAGCTAATGTAGCAGGAACATACAATCGACTTAGTTCTAGTAAAATCATCACCGCCATGACGGTGGTAGGTATTGATCGAACCATTTTATATTCATCCTTGGGTGATTTTACAGGCATTTCCAATGATAAGCTAATTCAACTTGCGGCAGAAGAACAAAAGGTCAAAAAGAGTGTCGAGCTGGCAACCGACGGCCGCTTGATTGCTGCGGTTGCGTTCCCAATTCTGTTTCGAGGCAAACCAGTTGGAACAGCCCTTTTTGAGCTGGGTTTTGACGAAACAGTTGTTGACATGAAAACAATTAGTGGCGCCGACACCTTTCTTGTTAAGGGGGATGGCACCGTCGAGTACGCAACCGATCGCGGTCTGTTCGATAAAGTCCGGCCGAAGCTGCCGGTGCTCGGGCTTCCGTCTTTCGAGACCCAGGTTGTCGAAAATTTGGCCTATTCCGTAACCGTCATGGCGGTTATTGGTCGCAATGGTGAAGCCCTGGCGCATCTCGTCACGATAAAGGATACAACTGAAGAATACAAATTGGAACGATACACGCAATTATTGACTATGGGACTGGCAGTCATCGGAATTATACTATGCTCATGGGGGATTTATGCTTATTTATTACGCTCGCTTGCCCCGCTACACTCGGCTGTGACCGCTCTCAATGCCCTCTCGAATGGTGATATGACGGTGAATATAAAGGTTACATCAAAAGATGAAATCGGTGAGATGGCACGGGCTGTAAATATCTGCCGGGAAAGCCTTCTACGCGCTCAGGCTGTCGAACATGAATCGCGGGCAACCGAAGCCCGTACCATGGTTGAACGCAAGCAGGCTATCGTTGCGGTTGCCAACGAATTCGACACAACTTTCGGCCAGGTTCTCAATTCGGTCGCAGAAGCCAGCGCCAAGATCGTCGAGTCGGCTCACCGATTGCGCGATACCGCCGAAATGATGCGAACCGGGGCGGGCGATACCTCTGACAAGACGCGAATGGCTGCACAAGCAATCGACACCGTCGATAATGTCACCAACGCCATGATTGCATCGATTGAGGAGGTTGGCGAACGAATGTCCGACACCGGCACAGCGATCCAGCGAGCGGTCGATCACACCCGACATGGCGACATCGCCTGCCAAACATTGGCCATCGCTGCCAAACGGATAGGGGAGATTGTCAAGCTGGTCAACGCCGTCGCCGGGCAGACCAATTTGCTCGCGCTTAATGCCACCATCGAAGCCGCGCGCGCCGGGGAGGCCGGGAAGGGCTTCGCCGTGGTCGCCAGCGAGGTCAAGGCCCTCTCGCTCCAGACCGCCAAGGCGACGGAGGAAATCGGCACCCAAGTCAGGGCAATCCAGTCATCATCGCATGACGTAATCTGCGCTATCAAGTCGATAAGAACAACAGTTGAAGATGTTGATGAACTATCTCGCATCGTCACTCGGACGCTTACCACTCAACTCGCGCAGACCCGCGAAATCACTGAAGCAGTCGTTGGCGCCAAGAACAATTCCAGTGAAGTATTAACCTGCGTCGGCGATCTGGGCGCCTCGGCTGCAAATACGGGAAAATCCGCTGTCAAAATGATTTATTCCGCAGGCCACCTAGGTGACGAGTTCAAACGCCTTCAAAGCGATGCCGCCCGCTTTGTCGCCTCGATCCGGGCGTAAATGCACCAGTCGGCACGCCAGTTGTGCCGGCTGAAAAAAGTCTCTATGATGTCGCTACGTTGCCACAGTGATCGCGCCGCCATGCCAGATGCTCCGAAGAGACGAGTTCTTCAGATTTTAGAGACCTACCTGCCGCTGATCGGCGGGGCCGAATTCCATCTCCATTATTTGACTCTGAACCTGATGGCCCAGGGTTTTGAGGTCGAGATCGTCACCGGACTTGGCGACTCGGCAGTCGAACATACCGACATATGCCCGGTCCACCGTCTGCCGCACGCAGTTGGGCGGCGAGCAGCGCCTTACGTGCTGGTCTGGCTTCTCCGCTTCCTCCGAATGTTCTTCCGATTCGACATTGTCCACGTTCATCACAGCTCGTTCCTGGCCTTTATCGCCGTCATTGTCGGCCGCTTAACCGGCAAGCCCGTGGTGGTAACGCTCCATGGCTTGGGCGCGCTCGACAGTTCGGTCGGCTTTTGCCCGATTCGGCGGCTCTACCGCTGGGTCTCGCTCAAGGGCGCGTCAAAGATCATTGCCACCAGCGACGAGATGGCCACCGTAGCGCGCCGCTTCGTGCCCGAGGAGCGAATCGTCATCATTACCAATGGCGTTTCCACTGAGCGCTTTTCTCCCATCAAGGAGCGGAGCTTCGGGGGGGCAGCCGAAACCCTGCGGCTAGCTACACTGCGACGGATGAACCCGAAAAACGGCGTTCATTTCGTGATCGACGCCTTAGGGCTGGCCACAAGGCTAGGCCGTGACCGCCTGAACTTTACCCTGCGCATGGCCGGGGACGGCCCGTTGCGCCCGCACATCGAGACGTTGGTTACTGAATACGGCTTAGCCGAAAGAGTGCGGTTCGAGGGCTTTTTATCACACCGCCAGGTTATTCCGCTCCTTGACGAATGCGACGTGGCGCTATTCATGTCCACCGCCGAGTCGACCAGCCTCGCCGCGCTTGAATGTATGGCCATGGGCTGCATAGTGGTATGCAGCAACGCTGGCGCCTTCCCGCTTTTCGTACAGAACGGCGAGACCGGCTTCATCATCAAGCTATTCCCCGAAGGCCAAAGCGACTATGGCGCGCCAATGCATCTGGAATCATGGCAAAACCAATTGATCGCAGCAACATTGCTCGCCATACAGGCAATGCCGGCTGCAGAGCTGAAGCGAATTTCGAAACAGGCCCGCACCTATGTCCGTACCCACTTTGAATGGTCGGTTATCACCGCCCAAACAGTTACCAAAGTTTACGACACCCTGCCATCCTGCAAGTCCTAGACATTTGTTCTGCCGGCATTTGTTCTGCTGGCATTTGTTCCGCTGGCATTTTTACCGAGGTCAACCATGCGCCGCCTCTCATTCCTGATCGTCTTTGCCTGCCTGCTGCTATCATGGCCTGCCGTAATCAATCCCGGCCCGCAACCGGTCGGCTGGGACGACGCCCACTACCTGCACCGGGCATCCTGCGTCACCCACGCTATATTTGAGCCTGCACTTACCGGCTTTGGCGACTGCCTCAAGCTGGCGGTCAAGGCACCGCTGATGGCATGGCTGGGCTGGCCCTGGGGGCCTTGGTCGGCTTCGGCGGACGGTATCGGGCTGCCTTTGGTTTCGCTTGCAGTTTTAACCTTCGGTGTGGTGGTAGCACTGGCCGAAATAATGCTGCAGCTGGCAATTCCACCGCTGGCGATACTGCTCGCCTTCACCTGCGTCACCCTAAACCCGCTGTTGAGGGTCGTCGCTGGTGGCTATGAAGGCGATACACTCATGGCGCTGCTGGTAGCGTTACTGGGTATGCTGGTTCCGCTGGAGTTACGCCGACCCAATCCCGGCCTTTGTACGAGTATTGGCCGCGGGCTGGCCTGGGGTGGGGTAATCGCGCTTGGAATAATGGCGAAAACGTCATTTGGATTCTTCGCCGCAGCCTTGGCGCCGTTGCTGCTGTATTTGCGCCTGACCCGTTCGGGCTGGCGTTCGGCCCTGGTTGCGACGCTGGCTTGTACCGTAATCATGGCCCCGGTGGCCATCTATCACCTGCTGTACTGGAACGAAATCATCGGCCATGTCCGGCTTTCCTTGGTCGGACCGCTGGCTGAGCACACCTCTTACAACCTTGATTTCACTGGATATCTCTCCACGCTATTCGGACGCTACGGCAGCGTGCCAATGGCGCTGACAGCCATGACGGCGGTGATCGGCTGGTGGCTCGGGACAAAGCGTCCGGCCGGATTGTGGGCGCTGGTATGGCCGGTGCTGGTGCTGGTGGTCTATATCGGTTTGACCGCATCCAGCCAGAACCATGACATGCGCTACGGCTTGCCGTTCCTGGTCGGACTACCCTTTGCGCTAGCGGCACTGGCCGCGAGCGACACGCCCGCA
>JBAXKX010000253.1:0-4244 GCA_037135115.1 Rhodospirillaceae bacterium | reverse complement strand
ACATCTACGCCGTCTTCGACGAGTGAGGCTGCAAAGTGGCGCATCGCCGAAAACTGGAAAGCTATTTTCTTGCGATGAAAGCGTACAACTGTCGCCTCGTCGAAAGCCTCGGCCATCAACACCACGTCGAAAGTGGTATCCAGGTCGGAAAGGCTTGACATTCCCCGGCTTAGTTGATCGCCAAGGACAAGCCGCAGTACCCGACCGGACATAGTTTCGCCTCACGATATGATACGCTGTTAAGGCCGACACGCACGCCCTGCATACCACACAATCGGTTTTGGTGGTAGATTAGCGTTCTAAAGCCTCGGCCGCGCGGGACGTGATCGGGTTCCGTTGGCGGCGAGCGCCTTTTTCCGACTTCACGGTGCCAACGTTGACCCGACTCCCCGATATTTCTGACGCTCGGCCTGACGCTCGGCCCGATGCACGAATCGACTATATCGTAGGCGAACTTTTAGCGCGGCGGCAAATTCCAGTACAGACCCAGCGACTAAAGACGCTTGGGGCGAGTGGAGTCCCGCACCTGCTCAGTATTTTGGCTTCGGGTGACCGTCAGCACAAGACTATCGCCTTTTTTGGCCTGCAATACTGCTGGGCACCCGAGGCCGTCGCGGCTGTGCAACCGTTTCTGGCCAGTGACGATGTCGAGTTGCAAAGGATGGCGGCTATTGTACTGGTCAAAGGTTCAGGTTACGATACACTGGTAGAATTATGCCTCCCACTGATTACTGATCCACGGCCAGCGGTCGCCTCATTCGCCCTTGACCATGTCGAAAGTGAGCGCCCCGACATAGAGCGCATACGCCGGTTGCTGTGGCAGCCAGCAATGCGTCCCGCGCTAGTCCCCCATCTACCCCGTTACCACGCCGCCGATTTGATACCCGGACTACTCCACCTGCTGGAGCGGCCGGGGCCAGGTGAACTTGTGCCACTGCTGGCGGCGCTGATCCACACCAACGCCGACGCTGTAGAGGTGCGAAGCCGAGTGTCCTCCCTACTCGCCCACGACGAACCATCGGTCCGCGCCATGGCTGCCGAGTACCTGACCTGGCACGGCGGCTGCGATGAAGTCGAGTCGTTGAAAGCAGCACGCAAGCGCGAAACCGACTCGTACCCAGCCGCAGCCCACCTCGCCGCCGCCCACCTCGCCGCCGCCAAACAGGCGTGCAGAAGGCTACCGCGCCCGCAGGCAATCGTTCCCGACCAGATGGTAGGCCCCACTGAACGCCGCGCCGCCTATGAACAAATGGCCCACCGACTCGGGCAAGACGACAAGGCCGACCCGAGCACGCTCGGTGATGCCTGGGCGTTATATCGATTTGGCGAGCACCTTGAGCCGCACTGGGCCTATCGCGGTGCCGAACCTCCGCCAGGATTCGCAGCCGAACGAATGGCAAGAATAGCGCTCCAGGCTCGGTTATTTGCCATCCCCGGCACCGCAGTCCCCGCAACCGAGTGGCGCGACACAACCCCCCTGCCCCCGGCCACTCTCTTTGCGCCACCCCACAGCGGCTACAATGTCAAAGACACGAGCAACTTCGGCCTAACTGTCGATGAAACCGCAGTTGAGGGCTTCAACGGGCTGGTCCATATCGGCGACGACACCGCTTGGCACCAACCACTCACCGCTGTCCACTCCATCGCAGCCGGTGTAGTTCGTCTGATCTCCTGCACCCTGACCTGGGGCGTAATGGTAATCATCGAGCATCGTGAGCCTAATGGCCGGTCCTTTTGTTCGCTTTATGCCCATCTTTCGCCATTCGTCACCGTACCTGCGGGATGCCGCGTCAACGCAGGTGAAAAGATCGGTGCGGTCGGACGCGCCTACACCTGGGAAAACGGCGGTTACGCAGCCCATCTCCATTTCGGCATCCACGACGGGCCGTTCATCCATCCACCCAAAATAGCCAGCGTCATCGACGTGCGTTACCAGGGCAAGCCACGCCGAGGCAGCATTATCCACGCCGACAGTGAAACCACTATACTTCGAATAGGGACCTCGCGCGGTACCGAGCGCGCCTTCAAACCGACCTCCTGGCTTGCCGGCTATGTCAGTGCCGAGTGGTGGAAAGCCGGTGATCACGGCTGGCTCGACCCGCGACCGTTCCTGGCAGCGCGCTGCACATGACATGCGCAAAAGGATCGCTGGACCTCGCTTCCCACAGCCTCCACAATGCGCTCAGAGGGCGATGCACGAGACCGATAGCACTCCTAGTTTAAGATGCAAACCTATCCTTCCGCAACCATGTGAGGAACCAGCATGTTATCGTTTATGAAATCTTTTGTCGGCGTCAAGGGTCAGCAGCTCGGGCAGGATATCGTTAATGCGATCGTCTCGATCGACCCGGAATCGGCGACCCAGGCACAACTGATCCAGATGGAAGCGGACCTCGACAAGGCAGGCGAGGTTATACAACGCCTGCGCGCCGACTATGACCGCGAAGTCCGCGAGTATGACGCTGCCAAGAAACGCTATGATCAACTGCTAGCTGCGGCCGAGATCCTGCAACGCAAGATTGATGATCCGACTGTCGTCAACAAGGCCGGCATCGAAGCCAGCCTGAGCAAGTTGGTCGGCCAATTGGAGCAACTCCAGCCCGAGGTGGACAGCGAGGAAAATGATGTGGTCGAGGTTAAGGCCTTGATCGATCAGGCCCAATCGGCATATCGGGAAAAGGCGGAGGCGCTGACCGGAGCCAAGCAGTCGATGGAACGGGCCAAGCGCGACATGCAACGCGCGGAGATGGAGCAGCAACGCGCCGACGTTAACGCCAAGCGCGCCGCCGAAGTCGCCGGGCTACGCAACAACACCTGCAACAGCCTGTCCATCGCCACCGACGCCATGCGGCGCCGCGCCGATGAAGCCCGGGCCAAGACCGGGGCTGCCAAGCTCAAGACCGAGACCCTCACCATTCTGACCAAGCCGACCACCGACGACGCGAACATCGCCGAAGCGCTCAAGGAAGTTCAGAACGGTGGCTCACCGACATCCGGCAACCTCGCCGACCGGTTGGCAAGACTAAAAAAGTAAAGGGCGCTCAAAAACTAGGCGACAACAGCCGGGATCGCTGGTTAATGTCGGTATGCCTGGGGTAGGCATCTCCGCAACCGCAATCTCGGCCGCCCATGAAAACCACCCTGTTTCTAGCTGTCGCCGTCATCGCCCAAGCCGCTGGCAATGTCTGCCTTAGCTTGGGCATGCGGTCGCTCTCCACCGCTCCACTTTTTGATTTCGGTTCATGGACCGAAGTGGCTTTGGCCGCCCTTTCCAACCCATGGCTTTGGTCCGGGGCGGCTTTGCTCACGCTATTCACCATTCTTTTTACGCTTGTCCTTTCCTGGACCGACCTCAGTTTGGCAATGCCTGTCGTCTCGGTTGAAATCGTGATCAACGTCGCGCTGGCCGGCTGGCTGCTCGGCGAAAGGGTCAGTTCGCTCCACTGGGCAGGAACGGTTATGGTCGCGGCCGGCGTGGCTGTGGTCCTCGGCTCGTCCAGAGACAAGCCGCCACCGGCGGCGCTGGTGCTGGCATGATCCCCCTTACGGCGGTCCTGATCGCGACCATGGTTGTTGCCGACTCGGCCAGTGATATCCTGGTCTCCCGGGCCATGAAACAAATCGGCGAAGTCACTAATTTTCGCCCGCGCGCCCTGGCATCAACCTTTGGCCGAATGGCCTGCAATCCCAGCCTTATTGCTGGCATCGGCGCCGCCGCCATCCACTTTTTCGTCTTCTTGGCGCTGCTGAGCTTTGTCGGACTTAGCTACGTCTTCCCGGCCACAGCCCTAGTCTATGTCCTGGCGACAGCCGGTGCCCAATTCATCCTCACGGAACACGTCTCGCGCCGCCGCTGGGCCGGAGTTTGCATGGTCTGCGCTGGCGTGGCCATGGTTTCCATGAGCTAAGAGATTAATGAGCTGACGGGATATTTCTTGATTGGATTTGTGGCAAGTCTCCCGGTCGATAATTGGGGCGCACACAAAAAGGAACCCGACGGTCTCCCGCCGGGCTCCCTATTTGATTACGCAAACCTACCGAACGGTTAAAGACTACTCAAGCGGCGCCGGTGTGAACGGGATCGGCGGAATCGGAGTGATGTAAACGATGATGTGATCGGTCCGATTACGGATTTCGTTTACGCCATCACGAGTCGGCTTGGGCAAATTGGTTTCACCGCGAGCCTCGACCGTCAGGTCGTTCGGGTTGACGCCAGCCGCAACCAAAGCGGCCCGTACCGATTC
>JBAXKX010000252.1:0-4255 GCA_037135115.1 Rhodospirillaceae bacterium | reverse complement strand
CGATCAACTTGCCGTCAAGCTCGATCAAACTGCCGGTGGCCTGAAACGGGAAAAGCACTCGCGCCAAGCCCGTAACAACCAATGGGTACGCGACTCCGGTCAGGACCAGCATCAGCAGCAAAAGCCGCAGAGAGGATTTCAGTTCGCTCAACATCGGCAGGCTCACACTAGGTGCAGGTAATTAATGACCACATCAATGGCCTTGATACCGACGAAGGGAACAACAAGCCCGCCGCCGCCGTATATTATCAAATTACGCTGGAGTTGGCTTGCCGCATCAACCGGGCGGTAGGCAACGCCTTTAAGCGCCAATGGGATCAGCGCCACAATCACCAGCGCATTGAATATGATCGCCGACAGGATCGCGCTGCCGGAGCTGCCCAGTCCCATGACGTTAAGCCCGGCAAGTTCTGGATAGGTAGCCATGAACAGCGCCGGAATGATAGCAAAGTACTTGGCCACATCGTTGGCGATGGAGAAGGTGGTGAGAGCACCGCGACTCATCAACAGTTGCTTGCCGATCATCACGATTTCAATCAACTTAGTCGGATCGCTCTCAAGATCGACCATGTTGCCGGCCTCGCGCGCCGCCATGGTGCCGGAACTCATGGTCACCCCGACATCGGCCTGGGCCAGGGCCGGGGCATCGTTGGAGCCATCGCCGCACATGGCCACCAAGCAACCCTTGGCTTGCTCGCTCCTGATCAACTCTAGTTTGCGCTCGGGTGTAGCCTCTGCCAGGAAATCATCGACACCGGCCTCCGCCGCGATGGCAGCGGCAGTCAGCGGGTTGTCGCCGGTTACCATCACGGTTCGGATGCCCATCCGGCGCAGGATCAAGAAACGTTCGTAGATTCCCGGCTTGATGATGTCTTTAAGAGAAATCACGCCGATGCCGACGCCGTCCCGCGCCACCACCAGCGGCGTGCCCCCGACCTTCGCCACCCGTTCCACCGCCAGCGTAAGTTCGCGGAAATGGCGAACCGGTTGCCCTCCGGCCGCCTTGACCAGATAGCCGTTGATGATGGTATCGGGCGCCCCTTTACGTATCTCGGAATTGGGCATATTAACGCCGCTCATCCTGGTCTGAGCGGTGAATGTGATAAAGCGCAGCAGACCGAACTTGCCTGAAGCGGCATTTTCCTCAACAGTGTGAAGGCCATAGCGTTCGCGGGCCAGCGCAACGATCGACCGGCCCTCGGGAGTTTCGTCGGCCAACGAGGCAAGCAGCGCCGCTTCGGCCAGATCGCGCTCTAATATCCCGGGAACGGCGATGAACTCTGAGGCCATGCGGTTGCCGAAGGTGATAGTACCGGTCTTGTCAAGCAGCAGCACGTCGATATCACCCGCCGCCTCTACCGCACGTCCCGACTTCGCCACCACGTTAACCTTGACCAGCCGATCCATTCCTGCAATGCCGATGGCCGAGAGCAATCCGCCAATAGTGGTAGGAATTAGCGTCACCAACAGCGCCACAAGATTGATGAGTGGCACCATTGTTCCCGAATAGACAGCAAAAGCCTGGAGCGTCACCACCACGATCAGGAAAATGATAGTCATGCCGACTAACAATATGGTCAGCGCGATTTCGTTCGGAGTCTTTTGGCGCTTGGCCCCTTCGACTAGCCCAATCATACGGTCGAGAAATGAATCACCGGGATTGACCCCGATCTTGACGACGATGCGATCGGACATTACCTTGGTACCGCCAGCAACCGCCGAGCGATCGCCGCCACTCTCGCGTATCACCGGAGCCGACTCGCCAGTGATCGCCGATTCGTCTACAGTGGCGATGCCGGCCACCACATCGCCGTCGCCTGGAATGATCTCGCCAGCCAAGACCACCACCAAATCACCCAATCGCAACCCCGCCGCCGGCACGACCTCAAAGGTCTTGGCGTGTATGCTTTCTACCCGATGCGCCACCATCTCGATCTTGGATTTGCGGAGCGAATCAGCCTGAGCCTTGCCTCGCCCTTCAGCCACCGCTTCGGCAAAATTGGCGAAAAGCAAGGTAAACCACAACCACGCCACCAGTTGACCTGCCAAGTAACTTTCACTACTGCCAGCCCCAAGATCGCGTAGAAATATCCCAGTCGCCAGTACAGTTACCACCACGACCACAAACATGACCGGGTTGCGGATCATCTCCCGCAGGTCAAGCTTGAGCACGGCCCCGAGTGCCGCCGGACCGATTATGCGCAGATCGAACAAGGAGGCTTCATCAGGACGATGGATCATCGCAGAAACCTCAAAAAACTTTGCCGTGAATCATGGCCAGATGCTCAAGCACCGGACCCAGAGCCAGGACCGGAAAGAAGGTCAGGCCGCCGACGATCAAAATCACCCCGATAACCATTCCGATAAACAAGGCCCCGTGAGTCGGCATGGTACCAGCCGTCGGCGGGACCATCTTTTTAGCGGCAAGCGAACCGGCAATGGCCATCAAGGGAATTATCGTAAAATAGCGTCCGATCATGAGGACCAACCCCAACATGCACGCCTGAAACGAATTTGAGGCGTCAAAGCCAGCAAAGGCCGATCCATTGTTACCAACTGCGGAGGAGTAAGCGTAGAGCAACTGCGAGAGTCCGTGCGGCCCCGGCTGACTGATCGCGGCAGCTCCGGCGGGAAACGCAATGCTGAGTGCGCCAAAACCAAGAACCCCCACCGGCACCACCAGCAGTGCCATAACTGCCAGTTTGATCTCCCGCGACTCGATCTTTTTGCCCAGGTATTCAGGTGTCCGTCCGACCATCAGGCCGGCGATAAAGACAGTTAGTATAACGAACACCAACATGCCATAGAGGCCGGCACCAACACCGCCGAACACCACCTCGCCCAGCTGCATATTGACCATCAGCACCAAGCCGCCCAGCGGGGTAAAGCTGTCGTGCATAGCGTTGACCGAACCATTGGAAGCTGCGGTGGTCGCGCTCGCCCACAGCGCCGACGCAGCAACGCCGAATCGAACCTCCTTGCCCTCCATGTTGCCAGCCTGCTGATCGATGCCCCCAATGGCCAACAAAGGATTTGCCAGCAACGGATTAGGACGACTCTCGAACCACAGAGTCGCCGCCAAACCGGCCATAAACAGAATTAGCATCGTCTTAAATATCGCCCAACCCTGACGGGCATCTCCGACCATACGGCCAAAGGTAAAGGTCAGCGCAGCAGCAATGCCCAAGATCGCCCAGCATTGGACAAAATTGGACAACGGGGTAGGATTCTCAAACGGGTGGGCGGCGTTGGCGTTGAAATAACCACCGCCGTTACTGCCCAATTGCTTAATCGCGACCTGGGATGCGACCGGCCCCTCCGGGATTTTCTGTTGTACGCCTTCCAGGGTGAACACGGTGGCCGGCGATGCCAAAACCTGGGGCGTGCCCTGCCAGACCATAAACAAAGCCAGCGCCAGCGCCAAAGGGAGCAACACGTAAAGCGTGCAACGGACCACATCCACATAGAAATTGCCAATAGTGCGGCAGGAACGACGGCTAAAGCCGCGCACCAGCGCCAACAGCACAGCCAAGCCGGTAGCAGCCGACAGGAAGTTCTGTGCGGTCACGCCCAGCATCTGGGACAGGATCGACAGCGTTTGTTCGCCGCTAAAGGCCTGCCAATCGGTATTGGTAACGAAGCTGACAGCGAGATTAAAAGACAGCGCTGGCGACACCCCGGGAAGCCCGGCCGGATTAAGCGGCAGCCAATACTGAAGCCGCACCAAAGCATAAAGAAACAACATGCCCAAAAGGTTGAAGGCCAGCATGGATGCTGTATAGGTGGACCAGTGCTGTTCCCGCCCCGGATTTATAGCGCAAATCCGGTAGACCAGTCGCTCGGCCGGCTTAAGCAATCGATCAATCGGTACTGGTTTACCCTCGAACACCCGAGCCATGTAACCGCCCAGCAAGGGTACCGTCGCCACCAGCAACGCCAGGAACAAGGCGATCTGGACCACGCCCTGAAAAATCATCGGTCCAATGCTCCCGCACTCAAAATTTCTCCGGCCTTATCAAGGCATAGACCAAGTAGACAAGCAAAAAAGCCGCTACCGCTCCGCCAATAGGCAAGTCCCAAGCCATTACCAGCTCCGTTAAATCCAATCACATGATCGCATGAAGCCACAGCAGGCACCAAAAAAGCCGATGATTAAGCCGACGAAAATACAATCAATCATGGTCTAACCCCAAATGCCAGCGCGGCGGTAACGTCCGCCGAGCCAAATCAGTCGCGGCGGTAACGTCCGCCGAGC
>JBAXKX010000251.1:0-4264 GCA_037135115.1 Rhodospirillaceae bacterium | reverse complement strand
GAAGGTCAGAATATCGGTCCGCTTGTTGAGGATGCAGTAAAATGCGGTGGCAAATTGACCGGTCGGCAGCACGTCCTTGAGTACGGCATTGAGCAAGCCCAGCCATTCTGCCGGCTCCCGCCCACGGGCAGGGATTCGCTCGATCAGGGTGTGCAGGCGGAAGGTATTAATTGCCGCCGTGATGCCGTGCCCGGCGAAGTCTACGATCAGGAAGCCGACCTGATCGTCATCTAGGGCGAACACGCTCCATAGATCGCCGCCCAGCTCCGAAGATGTTTCGAAATGGCTAAAAATATCGATGCTGTAGCCGGCCCCAAGTTCGTCGAGTCGCCGCCGCTCGGGTAGTAACGACAATTGCATGGAGTGGGCATGGCGCAGCTCGTTTTGCACCCGCTCGTGGAAGGCCGTCAGGTCCTTGAACAGCTTACGCCGTTCCAACTGGTGGCGGACTCGGGCCATGCATTCGCCCGGTTTTATCGGCTTGCTGATGAAGTCGTTGCCGCCGGCTGAAAAGCAAGCGACCTGCTCCTCGTCGCGGTCGAGCGCAGTCTGGAACAGAATCGGCAGTTCGGCGTTGCGGGGGTTGGCCCGAACAAGCCGGCACATTTCCAGTCCGTCCATGTTCGGCATGGCCACATCAAGCAGAATTAGGTCGGGCCGGAAGCTTTCGACCATCGCCAGCCCTTCGACTCCGTCTGCGGCGAAACCGATGATCTTGATGCCGCTGCGGCTTAACAGCAACGACAGTGATTTCCGATTGAACTCGTTGTCGTCAACGATGAGGACACGGCTGCCGTCAAGAGAAATGGTCATGGAGCACCTGCCGTTTCCGAATCATTTCCTTCCCATGCGGTGCCAGACAAGGACCACCGGCTGAAGGGTGGGTCCAGGGCGAGTTCGCCGCATGAACCCCGCATGACCCCCGTAAGCGAGCCACTCTCACAGTGCAAACCTTAACGAAGTGCAGCGCCCGCCATCGGAAACCCGCACATCGCGTGCTAGCGCCCGCATGAAGACGAAGCCACGCCCCGATCGGCTGGTGCCCTCGACCACCGTTGGAACTGTGTTGGCGTCGAATCCAGCGCCCTGGTCGAGTACGCTGATATCTAGGACAGCACCGGACCAGCGCACGAATAGGTCGACGCGGCGCAGCCGAAGCTGGGGGTCGGCCAGCCGGTTGTTGACCTGTTGGCTGAACACCCGGTAACCTTCTGGGTGGTCCTTGGCGGTGCTGGGTATACCGAGATTGCCATGGATAATGGCGTTAGCAACAACTTCCTGAAGGCACAGTTCCACCACCGAGCGCCGTTCGGGCAGCAAGACAGCCCGCGACACCAGCGCGCCAGTGACCAGTTGTGCGACCTGAAGCCCGAAGGCCGAGGAAGTCGTTACTGAAAGGTAGAAGCCACCATCGGGAGTCAGAACCGCAGTCCAGTCTCCGGCCGCTATTTCGGCATTATCACCGTCGCCAACCTCGATCACTGCGGCCCAGGGCTGCAAAAGAGCCGTCGTCAGAGCTTCACGTGACAGGCGTGATGCCAGCAGGGCCGCGCAGGACTTAGCCCATTTTCGCGGAGTCTTATCGGCCCCGGAGAACACATCGAACCTTGCGGCACTACGTTCCTTCGAGTCTGCGGGAACTAGGCCGGCGACGATGCTATAAGGGACACTAATAATGCTAGCCTCACTGATACTCGATAGTCACAATCTCGCCGATCTTAGCAAGATCGATGGATCGCTTGACATCACCGCGCGGCCCTCGCACGACGAGCTTTATATTCTTTTGCTCCGCTTCTTCCTGGAGGATAAGAATCATGCCAAGCCCGGCCGAATCGATGAAATCTAGCCCCGAGACGTCAACCACGAACCGGCGCAGATTTGGGCCATCCAGCAACGCGACAATGTCACGCAGGCGGTCATGGTCCGTGAACTCCAGCCTCCCGGTAAGATGCGTTTCTATTGCATCGGGTAGGTTGCGTGTTTGAAACTCCATCATGCCCTCACTTTCGTGTCTATGCCATCATCACAACACGCTCGCGATACCGATATACCGCCGGCCAACGGTCGCTTTGAGTTGACTTTGCATTTTCCGGGTGGGTCGAACCGGGAAGCAATCGCGCCTCTCCCTGATCCTCACCAATTATAGGGACAGTAGCTCATTATGCGATGCTCCTCAAGCCTGCTCGCGCCAAACCCGGACAGCGTGGCGATAACAGCGCACCAGTGGGGATGATATATTGTCGCACCCCTGCCATATTGGGTCGGGAAGGACTTCTATTTCTTTTTCGTCAGCCGGTGAGGACGCTTTATGGGACGATTGCTTGGATTTTTCGCCGCTCCGATGCTGATTGGTTTTGTTCTGGCAAGCCAGGCTCTGGCGGCACCGCTTAGGGTGGTCGCCAGTTTCAGTATCCTTGGTGATCTTGTCAGACAAGTTGGCAATCTGCACGCGGCCGGGGGCGGAGAAGGCGGAGAAGGCGGAGAAGGCCTGAGCGTCGTCACATTAGTGGGGCCCAACGGCGATGCTCATGTCTTTGAGCCGTCGCCGGCGGACGCCAGGGCGGTTAGGGGGGCTGCGTTGGTAGTAATCAATGGCTTTGGCCTCGAGGGCTGGATGCTGCGGCTGTTTCAGTCAACCGGCTATCGGGGGCCGGTGGTGGTTGCGAGCGCGGGGGTTGCCCCGCGTACCGGCTCGGCTGACGGCCATAGCGGCCTTGATCCCCACGCCTGGCAGAATGTTGTAAATGTTAAGGTTTATGTCCGGAATATCGTCGAGGGGTTGGTCAAGGTTGATCCTGGGCACGCCGCCGCGTATCGGGCCAATGGTACCGCCTATGAGGCCAAGCTCGACACTCTCGACGGTGAGGTTCGCGCCGCTTTCGCCCGTTTGTCGCCGGGGAGGCGCGAGGTCATCACCTCCCATGATGCGCTGGGGTACTTTGGCGATGCTTATGGACTGACCCTTTTGGCACCGGAGGGCTTCAGCACTGATTCTGAGCCTTCGGCCAAGGGGGTGGCTGCATTGATCGACCAGATCCGCCGGATGCGTAGCCGCGCCGTTTTCGTTGAAAACATGAGTGATCCTCGCCTGATTCGGCAGATTGCCAAGGAAACCGGCACCAAGCTTGGTGGCCAGTTGTTTTCCGATTCGCTCTCGCCTGTTAATGGTCCAGCCGCGACTTACCTTGACATGATTCGCCACAACACCCGACTCATAGTCGACGCCCTGTCCGGCCCACAATGATGCCGCCCGCCTTGGTTGCTGGCTTTCTCGGTTGCAGTGCGGTACTTTGGCAAAATAGTGCGCTGGCGTGGCTAAATACCGGTTCGCCGGGGGCGCCGGGGGCAAGGGTAAGGCGAGGTCGGCATGTCAGGACTGATAGAAGCGCGATTGGCGGAACTGGGGATCGAACTGCCGAGGGCACCAGCGCCGGCAGCAGCTTATATTCCCTATACGAGAGTTGGGGACACGCTTTACGTCTCTGGTCAATTGCCAATGTTCAAGGGCGAGTTGTGCTATGCTGGCAAGATCGGAGTCGAGTTGTCGCTTGAGGAGGGGCAGGCGGCGGCGCGGCTGTGTGCTGTCAATCTGATTGCCCAGGTGGCGGATGCCCTTGGCGGCGATCTTGACCGATTGTTGCGTTGCGTGAAGCTGGGGGGCTTCGTCAACGCCACACCAGACTTTCGCGACCACCCCAAGGTAATCAATGGCGCTTCTGAATTGATGATCCAGGTGTTCGGATCGATCGGCCGTCACGCTAGGTTCGCGGTTGGCGTTAATTCTTTGCCATTAGGCTCCAGCGTTGAGATCGACGGCATTTTCCAGCTTGGCTAGTGTTGTGACCGAGACGCTTCATTCCCGATGATCGTGTCTCTGTCACAACACAACACAAAACAACATATAGACAAAGCTAGGGTTTCGGGCCGACGGGACGGAACGGTCCGTCGGAGTCGGAACACTAGTCGGGTGCGTTGTCCACCATCTAATGCCGGAAATGTCTAATGCCGGTGAAGACCATGGCAAGATTGCGCTCATCGGCGGCGGCAATCACTTCGGCGTCGCGGACCGAGCCGCCGGGCTGGATGACAGCGGTGGCGCCGGCTTCGGCGGCGGCGATTAGCCCATCGGCGAAGGGGAAGAATGCTTCCGATGCGACTACCGACCCTTTGGTTAGCGGCTCGGGCAGGCCGGCGGCTTCAGCTGCGTCGGCAGCCTTAATCGCGGCGATGCGAGCCGAATCGACGCGGCTCATCTGGCCGGCAC
>JBAXKX010000250.1:0-4268 GCA_037135115.1 Rhodospirillaceae bacterium | reverse complement strand
TGACTGTTGTATGGACTAACTTTCATTTAGCTATTGGGTGGAGATAGTGATCATGCAATTTGTCTAGTTAAGGTTTTGATCGCATAAGTAAAAGGCGAGTAGAGTGGTCATGAAAATTTGGCAAAAGGTCATTGCGCACGGCGAAAGCATAGAGGACCAACTCTGGTTGGCTGATGTAAGCTCGTGGCATTTGGTACTGGCTTTCGGTTCTGTTGAGCGGTTTACTGTCCCGGGTTTTGTCGATGCGCTGGTAGCGGCCTTTCCCGGAGCGGTTTTGGCCGGATGCAGTACCGCCGGTGAAATCACAGGCAACGGCCTGCAAGAAGATGGCTGCGTCATCACCGCTCTCCGTTTCGACTCCGCGAGAGTCAAAGCCGCTGCGGCCGAGGTCGAGGGCATCGCGGCGTCCCTGTCGGCTGGGACGACGTTGGGGCAGGCGCTGGCCGGGCCGGATCTGGCCGGGGTGTTGGTGTTCGGTTGTGGGTTGGACATCAACGGCAGCGCGCTGATTGATGGTCTGGTGGAACAGATCGGCGCGGTGGTGCAGATTTCTGGCGGTCTGGCCGGTGACGGCGGCGCCTTCAAGCAGACCTGGACGCTGGCTCCGACCGGGGTTTCGGATCGGCAAGTGATCGCGGTCGGCTTCTATGGGACGAGTTTGCGTTTCGGTCATGGTTCATTCGGTGGCTGGGAGCCGTTCGGCCCGACCCGCAAGATCACGCGGGCCAATGGCAATATCCTTTACGAACTTGATGGCGAACCGGCTCTCAGCATCTACAAGCGCTATCTGGGCATCTACGCCGAAGGGTTGCCAGCTTCGGGGCTGCTCTACCCCCTGGAAATGCTGAACGAGAATTGCTCGACGCTGGGGCTGATCCGGACGATTTTGGGCATCGATGAAGCCGCCGGAAGCTTGATCCTGGCCGGGGCGGTTTGTGAGAACGACTATCTGAGGCTGATGCATGCCAGCACCGGCGCCTTAATCGCAGGGGCGGAAAAGGCAGCACAGGCCAGTGTGGGCCGGTTGGGTCGGGTAGACGGAGCGGAAGCGGGAACGGAAGCTGGGCGGGGGCTGGCGCTGCTGGTCAGTTGTGTCGGTCGCAAGCTGGTGATGGGCGATCAGGTTGACGACGAAATTCTTGCCGTTGCCGATAAGATCGGGCCAGGTTTCACGCTAACTGGCTTCTATTCCTATGGTGAAATCTGCCCCATGGAGGGATCGACGGACTGCAAGCTGCACAACCAGACCATGACGGTCACGCTGCTGTCCGAGATATAAAACGATGCACCGTCTGCTCCAGACCCAGCTTAAGCGGGTGCTTAACCTACGCTCGGTGGAGGAAGTTGAGGGCCTGATTGGAGAACTTGAAGGACTGTCCGACACTCCCCGCCTGACGCCGGGTGTGTCGAAGTTCCTGTTAGGAATTCGACCGTTGTTGGCGCGGATCAGCCAAAGCTACGAGCAGTCCGACCGCGACCTCAGCCTGCGCGCCCGCTCCCTGCAACTCAGTTCCCAGGAGTTGGTGGAGGCCAATGATCGCCTGCGCCAAGGCACTGCGGTGCAGACCCAGGTGCTTCACTCCCTGCGGGAGACGGTCAACCGCCTGCTTGCCGGCGATGGTAAGCCTAAACTGGGCGAAGACGCCAACAGCCTCGAACAACTTTGTCGGCTGGTGGCTGACATGATAGAAGAGCGGGCCACCGCCCAGCGCGAACTGGAAAGACAAAAATTTGCCCTGGACCAGCACGCCATTGTCAGCGTCACCGATACCAAGGGCATTATCCTTTATGCCAACGACAAATTCTGCGAGATTTCTGGCTATAGCCGGGAAGAACTGATTGGAGTTAATCACCGTCTGGTAAGTTCCGGACTTCATCCACCGCCCGTGTTCAAGGATATGTGGCACACTATCGCCAGAGGTCAGGTCTGGCATGGCGAAATCTGCAACAGGGCCAAGGATGGTTGGCTTTACTGGGTGGCGGCAACGATCGTTCCGCTTTTGGATGCCGCAGGAAAGCCGATTCAATACATTGCCATTCGTACCGATATCACGATCCAGAAGACGCTGGAAACCGAATTGGTGGCGCGACGGCGATTTCTGCAAAGCATTACCGACGCCATGGGCGAAGGTGTGCTCTCAACTGATAGCAAGGGCCGCTGCATCTTCCTTAATCCAGAGGCGGAGCGGTTGCTTGGCTGGTCGCAGGAGGAGTTGTGCGATGTCTCGTTTCACGACGTTGCCCATTTCCGCGACTGGCAGGGACACGCCGTAGCCAGCGAAGATTGCCAGGTGTTGAAAACAATCCAGGCCGGTGAGGTGTTCCGCTCCGAGAACGACAGTTTCATCCGACGCGATGGCACGCAGTTTCCCATCTCGATCATCTCCGTTCCGTTGCGGGAGGATGAGCGCATCGTTGGTTCGGTATCGGTATTCCAGGACATCACCGAACGGCGTCGGATTCTTGACGCGCTTCAGGAAAGCGAACGCCGCCTCAAGATCGCGCTTGATGCCTCCAATACCGGCCTGTGGGATTGGAATCCGAAGACCGGCGTGGCTTATTTCAGTGAACACTGGCTGGGTATGGTCGGTTACAGGCAAGGAGACCTGCCCGAAACCGGCGACACCTGGCGGTCACTGCTTCATCCCGAGGACAGCGCGCGGGTTTTGAGGCAGCTTACTACGCATTTCCGGGGACAGGTGCCGGTTTACGAGTCCGAATTCCGATTGCGCCACAGCGACGGCCACTGGGTATGGGTGTTGTCCGCAGGCAAAGTGACCGAGCGTGACGAAGACGGTTCACCACTGCGGGTTACAGGCATCCACAAGGATATAAGCGATTACAAGAAGTTCCAGGATGAACTGGAGAAGGCCAAAGAGGAGGCAGACCGGGCAAACAGGCTAAAGAGCGACTTCCTTGCAAACATGAGTCACGAGATTCGGACGCCGATGAACGCGGTGATGGGACTCACCCATCTGCTGATGCGCACCGAGCTTGCCCCCCGTCAACGGGATTATTTGGAAAAGATCGAGAGTTCCTCCCGGAACCTGCTCGGGATCATTAACGACATTCTGGATTTCTCTAAAATCGAGGCGGGAAAGCTGATCATCGAGCGAATCCCGTTTTCGCTGTCTGGCATGATTCAGGAAATCGCCACCGTGTTTCAGCCCAAGGCGAGGGAGAAAAACCTGAAACTGGACATCGATCTTGTCGCCGGTTTGCCGGCCACGGTTCTCGGCGATCCTTTGCGCTTGAGTCAGGTGCTGCTGAATCTGCTGTCGAACGCCGTCAAGTTCACCGAGCGGGGTTCGGTCGTCGTGACGGTGCGCGGCCAGCCTCGGCCCGACGGCACCTGCCTGCTGGAATTCCAGATTCAGGATACCGGCATCGGCATGACTCCAGCCCAGCAGGCCGGTCTCTTTCAGCCCTTCACCCAGGCCGACAGTTCGACCACCCGACACTTCGGCGGCACCGGGCTGGGGCTCGCCATCTGCCGCCAGCTTGTCGAACTGATGGGAGGTGACATCTGGGTGGAGAGCACCGCCGGGGTCGGTAGCCGGTTTCGCTTCCGGGTTCCCTATCCGGTGGCCGAGGAGGCACCTCCGCCGATCCGTCTGCCCGAGGATTTGATGATAAAGCGGGCGCTAGTTGTCGACGACTGCGAGGCGGTCCGCTCGATATTGGCCGACATGCTGGAAAATTTCGGTCTGACTGTAGAGCTGGCCGATGGCGGAATGGCCGCGCTCGCCCGTCTGGAGGCGGCGGAGGCCGGAACCGCAGAACCGGTAGAAGTGGTGATTCTCGATTGGCGGATGCCCGACCTGGATGGCGTCAAAACCTTGCGCCGCATAAACCGCCTCTCCGGGCTCAATCCGCGCGTGATCATGACCACCGCCTATGGCAGCGACAGTGTGAAGGACGCCTTGGGGGATGAGTGGGTTTCGGCGATTCTGGATAAACCGGTGACGCCTTCGACCATGTTCGATGCCTTGATGCACGCATTCGACCGGCCGCTGCAAGCGGCCGGAGGTGGCGGCTTATTCGGTGGCCAAACCGGGGACGACATCCCGGTTCTGCGTGGCCGGCGGGTGCTGGTGGTCGAAGACAACGCCATCAATCAACAGGTCGCTTGCGGCCTGCTCGAATTGACTGAGGTAGATATCAGCCTAGCCTCCAGCGGCGACGAAGCCTTGTCGCTCCTGCGCGACTACGAGTACGATGCGGTATTGATGGACATTCAGATGCCGGGACTGGACGGTTACCAGACC
>JBAXKX010000249.1:0-4275 GCA_037135115.1 Rhodospirillaceae bacterium | reverse complement strand
CTAACCGTTCAAACCCACGAAAGGTCGGCACCTGTACACGCCGGAGAAAAGAATGATATAAATCTTGCGCATAACCTACGTAACACGCATAATCGCGCACCGTTACAATCAAAGGTAGAAATATGGCTTAATTTGATGACATTGACCTGCCCGTCCTTGCCGATGAGGGTAGCGGCCGTGTCCTCACCGGGCGGAAGAACTGAGCGCAGCAGTTCGTCAAACTTCCTGATTTCAAGGGCTGCCTAAACGAATCCTGACCATTGTCCGTCATGGCTGGGCAACGCCCGGCTGGCAAAGATCACGTATACATTGGCAGGTTTTGTCTGAACGAGCGGTGTGAAGAAGGTTGCGTCATGGTCAGTAGCGTTCCGAACTTGATCATAGTAGGGTCGGTCACGAGTATCCATGCCCATGACCCGTGGCTGGTTGGTTGAAGTAACAACGCCCGCTGCGTTGGTCATGAGCACGGTGCGAACCTCGGGAAAGGCCCGAGCCCTTGTCGCCATGTACTCGGACATGAGTGCAGAGGCATCACCGCCATACCGCAATGACGCATCACCAACATCACGAAGCAGCAAATCAAGTGCCCTCAAGCTCCCACTGATGTTTTCATTAGTAATCCTGGCACCATCAGCAAGTCGGGAATATTCTATATCAAGGGTGCGCAGATGCTCGCGTTCAAGATTCCAGGCCAGCAATGCCGCCTGTGCAATCACCAGCATGACAGAAATCAGTCATGCCTTGCCTCTGTATCTGGAGCCACTTTCTGCGATCATGACGCACCAACCGCTTCGCCTTTTACAAGGCCATGAGGTTTGTGTTTGTTTTGGCCCGATAGCGGCAAGATGCCTTGATCATGATGATCAAAGTGTCCCGAGTTCACATTCACAACATTATTCAATGTCTTGGTCAGGAGCTGCCAATCAATCGGCTTCGGCACTAAATCATTGACTCCGGCTTGAAGGTATCGAGCCCGGTTTTCAGTCATGACATCGGCGGTAAGAGCGAGAATCGGTAGCCGATTCTTAGGCGACGGCAAGCATCGTATGGCCTTGGTCGCTTCCTCACCATCCATCTCCGGCATCTGCATGTCCATCAGCACAACGTCAAAATTCTCGGCAATCACAGCATCAAGGGCTTCGCGCCCGTTTCCAACGACCTGAACGGTATGCCCCAATTTCTGGAGCATGGAGCGAACCAGCATCTGATTGATCCGATTGTCTTCTGCGAGTAATATCCGGATAGGAATCGTGGCCTGCACACAAACTGGCTGGATGCCGTGCTCGGGCACTTCAGATGTACTCGTTTCTATAACTCTATAGGGTATTGTGAACCAGAATGTTGCTCCATGATCATGCTCGCTTTCGAAGCCAACCTGACCACCCATCAACTCCACCAGTATTTTGGTAATTGCCAACCCAAGTCCGGTTCCGCCAAACCGTCGAGTCGTCGATTGATCGGCCTGGGAGAACTCCAAAAATAGCTTGTCGCGTTGACTCGATTCAATGCCGATGCCTGTGTCTACGACCTTAGTAAGAATTTCTACGGCCCCTTCCGCCATCCAGTTGGTTGACATTTGGACAGTCACGGAGCCATTCTCGGTAAACTTGATCGCATTGCTTAGAAGGTTATAAAGAATTTGCTTCACCCGTGTTTGGTCGCCCGTGACGGCGGGCGGAACATCATCAGAAATAGTCAAGTCAAGCGTCAGTCCTTTGGCAGAGGGCGATCCGTGCGCAAGCCCAATGACTTCCTGTGCCGTGGCCCTTGGATTGAATGGCTCGCACTCAATTGTGATTTTACCTGCTTCTAGTTTCGATATATCCAATATATCGTTCAGGATTGTGAGAAGGCTCTTGGTCGATGACTTTAGAATATTTAGATAGCCGGACTGCTCCTCTGTAAGGTTTGTCCGACGGAGAAGGTCAGCAACACCAAGAACGCTTGTAATGGGCGTCCTGATTTCATGGCTCATCATCGCCAGAAACTTTGACTTATACTGGTTTGCTTGATCAAGTTCTTCAACCTTGACCTTGAAGATATCAGCGGCCTTTGCCATAGCGCCGATTTCATCACCACGTCCCCGACCAGGAATATTTGTTTCCCTACGGCCGCTGGCGAGTTCGGTCAACGCATGGGTCATGGCGACGACAGGGCGGGAGATACTGCGAGAAATCAACCATGAGAGAAGGCCGGAAACAAAAACCGCGAGAACTGAGAAATATAGTGCAGTTGACGAGCTGTCCTGTGAAGCCTTGTTAATATCAGAACTCAATCCATTCTTGATATTGAGTGAAGCATTCCGAAGGTCAGATGCCAACCTGGAAAACTCTACCGCCTCTCCAGGCATAACGACATAGACAAGGTAAAGGTATGCTCGACTTGCACGAACCATGCCCTGAAAACTAATGAAATATCGAGCGGACTTGTCAGCAATGATAGAAATGGTCTCTTTTAGCTTATCGCTATCGGCATCTCCCTTCATATCACCAAGTATGCGCTTAACATTGATTGCAGCCCCTTCACATTCGTGGACGAGCATGCTATCGGGTGTTCGTTGAAACTCCATAGCTTTTTGGTGTGCTTGGAAAAACTTATCCAGCACCACACCGACCGTTGCAGCAATCCGATAATTGTTTTGACCTACCAGCTCATTCAGTAGGGTAGAGAGGGATTCTGAGATTTCCTTTGCGAGGACGCTCATTTGCCCATTTGATAACTCATCGCGCAGGTGCCGCTCTTCCAAAGCCGCATTAAAGTTATCAACGTAATTCCGAAAATGGCCCTCCATGCGCGAAAGCACATCTGTGCGCGCCTTGTCTTCAATGTGAGGACCTATTATTATGAACTGTTGCTTTAGTGTGTCTTGCAGCCGCCTTATTCGTGAGACGATACCGTCATATCCCGAGAACGTAAAAATCAATACGCTCCTTTGGAGGTCCATTACATTATTTTCGATTTCGTGGACCTCGCTGATGGTCTTGTCAACCGTTGCATAGGTCTGGAAGCGAGATGCTGCCGACTGGAGGGCTGTGGTTCCGAGAATGCCCTGGGCAAGCTGGATTGCCAGGACAATGCCGAACCCTAGGTAGACACGCCCGCCGATGTTCAGTTGTATGAGCTTCGCCATCATCACCATCCGAGCCATCCTTCATGAAAGGAGCAACTCATTCCATCGAGGAAGGCTGTACTCATAGGTGTCCATCACCGTATTCCAGACCGCCACACGACTGAAGCGTTCCCAGTATGACCCACCATTCCGCACCTCTCCCGCACGCACAGCGATGCCGCCCCCTGGGCCACGTAAATCCGTCGGTGCCGGCTTGCCATCATACCAATAATTCCACTCGGCCTCCGTCAGATGCGGACGCGCACGCTCTGGAACCGAGATGTAATAGCCCTGGCGGGCGACATAGGCCCCAGGCCAACCCGACAGCCACCAGTTCATGAACTCGTATGCCGCGTCACGCACACGCCCTGTCGTGCGAGACGACAAACACATCACACCGTGCCAAGCGCGGTAGCCCTCCTTGGGTGCGGCGTAGACCACCGGAATGCTCTGCTCGTTGAGCGCGGTTGCCGCTGGCGAAAACATGCTGGCAATCGCCGCGCGACCGCTCGATACGAAATCGACGGATTCAGGGACGGAATTCCAAAATCCGCTAAAGTGCCCTTGCTGCCGTTTCTTAATCAGGATCGCGAACAAGCGGTCCATTTCTGACTTCGAGATGTTTCCGATGTCTTCGAACGACATCAGCCCCGCCGCCTGGGCTGCAAGCGCTGCGTCGAAGAGCCCGATGGTCGGATCGTTGTCCAGGGCGACCTTTCCGCTCCAACGCTCGTCCAGCAGCCACGCCCAGCTTTCCGTGCCGTAGGGCGTGCCCCGAGGCACAACCCTCGTGTCGTACCCAAAAGAGTCAACATTATGGACGTAAGGCAAGAAGCTGATGGCGTCGGAGGTCTTCGACGACAGGGTGCGGTCCGGTTGGACATGGAGGAGTTTATAGGGAGCATCGCCAAGTCCAATATTCGAATTTGGAGTTAGCCGACCTGTTTTTGTAAGATTGTTTACATCATCCCAAAGCTGTATACGGCATAATTCTATTGGTTGAATGGCCTCGGCGCGCCACAGAATATTGATGCTATTTGTCCACTGTTCATAGATGTCGAAACTCTCGGGACGAGAAGATGCCTTCTAAAGGATATGCGCATCTCCTCCTGGTTCAAAACTAATATTCATGCCAAGGTCTTGCTCGGCACGTTTGCGAATATCTT
>JBAXKX010000248.1:0-4316 GCA_037135115.1 Rhodospirillaceae bacterium | reverse complement strand
GATACTGGAGAGTTGTAAAACTGAGAGAAGTGACAGTCTGTTCTATGTATTATAAAGGTCTGAGAATTAGTTTGGTCAACCGGTACATTAAATACGAACGCTCGGCCCCAATATTTTTTCCGGCACGCCTCATACCCTTCGTCACCCCCATCGGATTCTAAGATAAATTCCTCCAGAAACTTTTTTGGTTTCCAATCTGAAGTGCTGGTGGGCATCGTTAGCTCCTGACTGAGCATGGAACCTGAATCCTTTCACAAGATTTGAGAAATTCAAGATATTCGCATGCGTCTTACTGACGCATGCGATTGGAGGATGTTCGGTAGTCGCCAGATTCCCTGAGCGATCAGGTGTCAATACCCATGCTCACGAAGCCGACTTTCCGCGACCTTGGCCCGGCCGTAGAGGAAGCCCGCCGTCAACGCTCGGCCGTGTTTGGCTTCGTTGGCTGCGATCTCAGCGCCACGGTTTGCTCGGATTGAAGGCTGGCGATCATGTCCTGGTGCTGACCGATCCTGGCATCGCGGTCATAGCGGGCACGGAGCCACCTGCTGGCGCCCACCTTGGCAACGAACTTGGTCAACGCGACAGAGGCCTTCTTGTGTGCCCACCAACCGATGACCGATACCGCCGCCGACACCGCCATCATGGACCAACCACCATCCACAACGCTGGTGCATCCGGCCACGTTCATTGTAATGGTGATGGGCAATAAGAAGCGGGCGGCATTGCTCCATTCCTCGAACTTTATAAGCCGTTGATGTTTGCGGTAGAGAGACATATTGACCTCCCGTTTATATGACGATAACGCCACCTATAGGAAGGTCAAGATGTGGATAAAAAGGCATTCAATACTCTTCTGCCAGCATCATAGTCATAACCCGCATGGTAACGGTCGGATCAGAAGGATCATTTGACCCAAACTCCATGGCACGATCATAATAAGACATCTTCCAGAAGATCGATTCACCGTTGTGCTCGATCTTACCAAAATCATGCTCAAGGTATGGGTCATTGTCCTTGGTAAACTTGTCGAATTCTCTGATCTTCGCCATGATCTCCATAATCGCCTGCTGTCCCAATGCTTGGATACCACTGGTGAGCATGATCCGACCACCACGTCCGGTCTGGCGAAATTGGTCGTTGAGTTGCCTGATTTTGGCTGTCTGTGATTTTGTATTCATGGCGTCTTCCGTCCTGTAGGTATGGCCGACCGATCTCGGAATCCAATCCCGAGTCGGCACTTGTGTTGATGGTGCTGGGCCAGAAAACTGGCAGGAGGACGGTAACGCCATGGTCCTGGCGGTCAACACACCATTAACACGGCATGCGGGAATTCCATTGCGATTAGATCGCGCTCATTCTGGAAATCAAGAGTGTTTTGCCGGGAATTTGCGATACCATCAAAAATTGGGTTGAGCAGCCTATTGAGGTGTATCGCTCATAAAGGGTAAGTTGCGGCATAGAATGGCAATTCCATATCCATCAGAAGCATTTTGAAGGATGTTCAAGCAGGTCTAGCCAATGCGCTGACGCTCTCGAAGCCGTACTGCCGAATGGTGAGAGATTGCCCCAGTTAAAACAGGAGCCAGTCATCCAGATGATGTTCTTGCGGCATAGGCGGGGTTGTGGTGGCAACTGTATTTAAGGTGATGATCGGTCTGGTCGTGGGTTGCCAAGATTTGGCAACAGGATTAAGTTTTAACATCTGTTTCCGCAAAGGTTTGTGTCCAGCCGCCTTCGCTGGTGGACACACAAAAACGATGATTTTAGGTGGCTCTGGTGGCGGAACGACAAGTTCAGGAACATCAGCTCGACACTTGCGAGCCTTGATCAGACTGACCGCTGATGAGGTTAGGCCAAAAGACTGGGCTATTTCTCGCTGAAGGCGGTTGTCGGCACGGACGGCTCTAACATCTTCTGCCGAAAGTTCGCTTGGAATGCGGCTCTTGACTAAAGTATTTTTCAAAGGGCGGTTCTCTCTGGATAAGTACCCACGTTTGGTCATCTACGTCGGAGATATATGTATCGACAGAACGCCTATATTGGATCAGAGGTTACCGAACCATAAGGCGCCCGATTTCTGTCGCTGATCGGTAGCTGACTTGACACACCTTATATAAGGATCGGTCGGATCGATCAAGCGGACCCAGCCAGTGCCTTGACGCTCTGGAAGCCGCAGCGCCGGATCGTATTGCTGACCGATGTGCCCGACCACGATCCGCCGCGACGGGTTGGCACGCCACGTTCGTTCATCGCAGAAGCAATCTTGTGGACGCTCACCGTACCAGCTCGAACGATCTCACGAATGGTGGACAGCACCTTGGTGGCATGATCGTCGGCATCCTGTACCATCGTCCTGTGACCGGCGGCTTGAGCGATTGGAAGGTTGGTTGGATTTCCAACCGGCCGGACATTCACAGATGATCGACGCCAAGTTTCGTGATCTCTCAGTCATTCTTCGCGTGATCTAAATCATATGGGAGCCTATAATTTCTATATCGAAAGCACTTTGGACCGCTAGAGAAGCAGGATGGCAAAGTATATTACCTACCTGAGGGTCTCGACCACCAAACAAGGCCACGATGGATTGGGAATTGGTGCTCAGCGTGCTGCGGTGCAAGCCTATCTTGCAGGACGCGACCACACATTGCTGAGCGAGTACATCGAGGTTGAAAGTGGTCGGAATACTGATCGCCCGGAACTGGCGAAGGCGCTGGCTCAATGCAAGAAGCATCGAGCAACTCTGGTGATCGCCAGACTTGATCGCCTTGCCCGCAGCGTGGCGTTCATCTCGACCATGATGGAAGCCGGTGTAACTTTCGTGGCCTGCGACATGGTCGATGCCTCGCCCCTGACACTCCATATAATGGCCGCGGTGGCGGAAGCGGAGGCCAAAGCCATCAGTCAGCGGACCAGGGCCGCGATGCAGGCAGCCAAAGCCAAAGGTATCCGGTTGGGCAATTCCGTGAACCTGCCCGAAGCCCAGCACCTTGCCTGGCAGGCCATCATCAAGAAGGCTGACGATCGTGCCACCATGATGTTGCCGATCATCCGCCAGATCGTGGCCGGCGGTGAGAACTCCTTGCACCGAGTCGCCGATCGGCTTAACGAGATGGGCATCAGAACGGCGCGGAACGGTGCATGGCATGGAACCACGGTGAGCAACATGCTGGC
Organism: Rhodospirillaceae bacterium; assembly: GCA_037135115.1. Taxonomy (GTDB): domain Bacteria; phylum Pseudomonadota; class Alphaproteobacteria; order Azospirillales; family Azospirillaceae; genus BOG-933. The sequence goes on along the minus strand of JBAXKX010000248.1, from coordinate 1,142 downwards.
GCGTTGTGGGATTGACGGTTTGGCCGGGCTGACGGGGTGAAATGGGTCCGCCAACTATGCTCGCCACCGACTCCAGACCGTCATCGACCGACCATCACATTTTGTCCGAGTCGTTCCGAGTCGCTGATTGCCACGATGGTCGCTATGGTCTGAGACGGTGTCGTGACGTGGGCATGAGATTCTCCGGCGCGATTCTGAACCTGATCAGGCGGATGGGTTTTGAGAGCCTGGGTGAACTGGCGGCGGGGGCTTGAACCGGTTGGCGGAATGGGGTGGTCGTTGCTGTGGCGTGGCTGCGGTCGGACGGTTCAGAGATTTTCCGGCCGGGGCGCTTATGGTCGATTGTCCGCACACGTATGATTGGCGTGAAGGCATGGTGGAGATCACGGATGGCACAAAAATACACTTTTTCGTATTAGGTTCCTAATCAATGGGAACGGCTTCCAGAGATATTTCCTGTTTTTAGACCGATGGTGGGGTTCACTTGATCTCTCGCCATCCGCACTCCTTCACCATGACCTCCTACAGGCGAAAGAAATTCAATGCCACCATTTTCTAGAGTAGCCCTGATGGCGACCACTGTGCTGACGCGGGGGTCACTTTGCTCGGCTTCAAGACGTTTGACAGCGTTCAGGGAAAGGATCGCTCGATCGGCGAGATCCTGCTGTGACCAGCCCAGCAATGCTCTGGCGGCTCGTATCTGGCGGGACGAAATCATGCCGCCATGTCATGCGACAGCCTAAAAAACTGACACCAAAAGGGCCAAAAAGGACCTATAAAGGTTGGCGCTATGCGGTTTGGTGCAATCTCCTTGGTCCAACACCGAGCGCGATGGTGGACTGGTTGTGAGAGGGGGCGGTCAGTCGGTCTGTCCGTAAGGCGGCTTGGCCCCAACCAACGACCGGGCAGTTTTCGGGAAGAATCTACACGAATGATTAAGACATCTTAGACTAAAGTTGCGAAGTTGGGCGAGTGCGTGCTGGCTAACATCAGGATCGACGCGATGGATATCTCCAGACGCAGCTTTGGCCTATCAGCGGCGGCTTTAGTTGTCGGAACGGCAGCGGCCATCAGAGCGCCATTTGTTCATGCGAGTGAACGCCCAAGTTTGCGTGTTCTTGGGACACATGTAACATTGAGAG
>JBAXKX010000247.1:0-4318 GCA_037135115.1 Rhodospirillaceae bacterium | reverse complement strand
CTGGTGCAGGCTTTGCTTGATCTTTATACCAGATGTGAGGCTCTTACGGAGGAACGCTTAAGGTTATACACAGATTATCATGCCAGATGCAGTGATTTGTTAACTCTGCGTGCCGATATGGCAATTCTGGCTCAGCGTGCCGATATGGTAATTCTGGCTCAGCGTGCCGATATGGTAATTCTGGCTCAGCGTGCCGATATGGCAATTCTGGCTCAGCGGCGATTAGAGGAAGAAAAGTTGATTGCTCGAGTAAAAAACGGTATCCGGATTGTATTGAGTCGCCTTGGACTGTTGTACTGGGCCACTAAAACCTGGAAAGGTGTGAAGGACTTGGTGCGCCAATTGTTGTTCAACCCCCGGCCGACGCTGCCCCCAAAGCCGCAGCTCATGGTGAAGTGTGGAACGCCGATTCCGTTGGCAAGTGGTGTTAACTGCAATGGCCCCCTGCTGATTGCCGTCGAAGATGACGCTCTTGGTAATAGCATGGCGAAAGCTGCAAACTTGAGTCAGAATGACCTTATCCGCACGACAGCGGGCGACGGCTTGCTATCAACAGAAAGAACCGCCTTGCAACACCCAAGTGCGGGCAGTCTGATGGCTTGGCTGATCTCGCCGGACGCTATCGTCCTGCACAAAGTCGGCACCATCGTGATCGACGCTACGGATGACATCATTCTTACTTTACTTCGCGGCCGTATCGCAACTGCGCAAGCTTTGCTGCTTTGTGGGCGACGTCCAGACACGGCATTAGTCAAATCTCTGGGTGCCCCAACCTGCGATCTCGGCGAGTTGAGCTTATTCTCGGAGTTGCCGGTCGTTTGGCAGGATTTACTGGATGAGAATCTGGCACCACGTCCCGAGATTGTCGCGGCCCGCCATTGGCCGAAAATTTCCGTGGTGATGGTCAGCTACAACCAAGGTGAATTTCTTGAAGAAGGAATGCTTTCGGTCCTGAACCAGGGCTATCCCAATCTGGAAATTTTGGTGGTCGACGCGCTTTCGACAGATGGCAGCGTAGATATTCTGGAACGCTACCGCGACCGGCTTGATTTGTTGATCATCGAGAAGGATCACGGCCAATCCGACGGATTAAACAAAGGCTTTCGCAGGGCGACGGGACAGATACTGACCTGGGTCAACAGCGATGATTTGCTGGAACCGGGAGCGCTATTCCGTGTCGCTCAGGCCTTCACCGAGTATAAAGAGGTGGATATGGTGATTGGCGGATGCCGCCAGATTGGAACAACCAGAGCCACCGTTTTGAACAACCACCACTGTAGACTGCCGATCGGCCGGCCAACGTCCCTGCCGCTCGACAAATTGCTGGACATTTATAATTATTGGCTAAAAGGGGCCTTTTTCTACCAGCCTGAAGTGTTTTTTAGCCGCGATTTATGGGTGCGGAGTGGAGCTGCATTGCGACTCGACCTGAATTATGTCTTGGATTACGATTTATGGGTGCGCATGGCTGCAGCTAAAGCGCAATGCGTTCATATTCCAGAGTTTTTAGCCTGTAGCCGCACTCATGAAAACCAAAAGACCACATATGGCAAGATGCCTTACTTGCCCGAGATGGAGAAACTTCTTGTGGAATATCATGACACGTTGCGCCCGATGCGGTTTAAGATAGCCAGCGATTCGGGAGCCACGTTATGATGCATGCTCTTGCACTCGCCCATTTTGTGGCGCTAATTGCGATTTTGCGGCCCGGGCTGAGAATGCCGCATCTATCGCGAGGTGGTGCAGTGGTTGGCCTGTTTTTGCTGGGTTGGATCAATCTGGTTCTGACCGCACAGGGGTTATCGCTGTTCTCGGCACTCGGTGTGACCGCAGCCTATTTGCCGCTGTCGCTGGTCATCGCCGTGCTGACCACCTTGGGCCTGCGCACTCTCTCACCTCATGCGCATCAGGCCGAGGCGGAAGTCAGAGAAGAATTGTCGCAGCGGAATTTGAAGCGACTGTGGTGGTTTCTTGCCGTCACCGGCGGGCTGGCGGCCCTGACGACCTTGATTATCGGAGCTACTCATTACCCCAGCAATCCAGATAGCATCGTGTATCGCTTTCCCAGAGTGTACTGGTATTTCGTCCATGGGGCATTCAGCCATTTCACCAATGTTGCTGATCCGCGAGTCATCTACTACCCGACCAATGGTGTAGCGGCATATTTGCCGTTGGTGCATTACCAGCTTGGTCCGATGCTATTCAACGGCCTATCGGTCCTATGCTGGGCGATGATCGGGCTGACCACCTATCTTTTCGCCCGCAATCTTGGCGGCTCCAAAATAGCCGCAGCCGCAACCGCCTGGATAATCCTGCTGACTCCGAATGTCCTGATTCAGGCGTTATCGACCAACGACGAGATTATTGCCGCCTCGGCCATGCTGGCCGGGCTGTTTTTTCTGCACCGTTGGTTCAAGGCGCGCCAGCATTTTGACTTCGTACTTGGCTTGAGTGGCATATTTCTTAGTGGCGGCACCAAACTGCATCTGTATTTTTATTGGCCGATGTTTGTAATCATTGCACTGGCCCTGCTGGTCCATCACCGCGCACTCTTTCGAGAGATGTCCAGTTGGTTTAACCGGCGCGGCTTGGTGGTATTCACGGTGAGCATGGCTTTGTTCGTTGCGCTGTTCTGCAGTTTCCTAATTTACAACTATCGCTCTAGTGGGCATGGAATGGAGTGGAACTTTGCTGCCCAAGTTCTGAACACACCCTTCAGCTTGAATGTTGCCCTTCAGACTATTGCAGTATATAGTACCCAGATTATTTTGGCACCGATTCCAGATCTATTACCGATAATAGACGGAGGCTCTCGTAGTGCTATTTATGCTGCTTATAACTCCTTGCTGGTGCCACTGTTCCACTGGGTAAACAATGAGGTCGAATATACATCTGTGGGTTATCGCTTCACCGGACTCGTCTCTGTATCTGCTATCTTTCGCAATGAGCAGACGGTCCTGATTGGCCTGACTTGGCTGGTAGCACTGATCGCGGGATTGCGGTTGATGCGCTTATCCAACTCACTACCATTATGGAGTCGCTTCCATTGTGCCGGTTTGCTGGTGTGGTTTCTAACCTGGGCAGCATCGACCAAATATATCGAAGGCATCGCCGTTTATATTGCCTACGCCCTGATCGTCGCCGGGCCAACACTGGTTCATGCCTTTGGACCAATTGCCAATCAACGGCTTTCAACTCTGCGTTGGGGCGTTTTGGGCCTACTCGCTGCCACCCATTGCGTTTTTGCCGCCAATATTCTAAGTTCAAATTCGTCGCGGGCACTGTATTTTCTTTATAAGGCGCCGAAGTTCCCGATTTCTCGAGCGTTTCAGGTTGATCCCGAAATCTATGTCGAACTTGGCCTCGCCAAGGAAGGCGTGACCGACCACACCATCGTCTGGGGGCAACCTCACTGGGTGTTCATGATGAAGCACCCTGAGATACAACACCGCCTCGCCTCCTATCCGGACAATCCCCAAGCTTATTCGGATATGATCGAGTTTAGTCGTCAGCTTATGTTGCCGACCTCTGGTAAGTTCGGCCTTCATTTGTTTCCACTGCGTCAATTTCCTGCTTATGGCTTCGTGCCGCTACAAATAAGCCACAAATCATCGCCGGGAATGACGCTTGTCGGCAACTTTACCTTCGGTTTCGGTCCGGAATGGCTGTTTGCTGCAGGCAACGGCGTTGAAAAGCGCCACCCCGAACGTAGTGGCTATATTGCGGTTTCCTTCAATGAAATTATGACCTTTGGGCGCGATTTAAAGCCGGTTCTTGAGGTTGCTCCCTACCTTTACGGCCTGGGGCCACAGGATCGGTTGGAATTCCGTTATTCACTGAAGATTGATGGACGGGAGGTCGATCATACCGATTGGCAGCCATCGCCAGCCGCTCACATTAACAGTACCGGTTTGACCGCCACCAATGGAGTGCTACTGATCGAGGTTCACAACCTGAATTCCGGTGATACCATTAATAGCGTTGACGTGCCGCTAAGAAGCTACCAACCGTTGCCTCTCAGCCGTATGCCATAACGCTTGTCGGTCCAAGCAGCCATCTGTGGCACGGAATGTGTCAATGACTTTGAGACACGTACAAGCCAGAATTTAAGCTACAATTCCGTCAGCGTAGGCCCTACCATGTCGGTGGCACGTGGAAAGTTTGAAGCCAAGTGACCGGCGCGGATGAGGCGCTGACGTGCCTGCAAGAGGCTCTGCCTCTCGCGCTCACTGGGATATTTGAACGAAAAATGCATGCCTATCTGGTTGACGCAGACACCCACTAGGTATAGTGTTTTCCAATGCAGTTGCTGGAACTG
>JBAXKX010000246.1:0-4356 GCA_037135115.1 Rhodospirillaceae bacterium | reverse complement strand
TCCTGGTCGCCCGAGTCAAAAGATGCGCCACCGTTATCAGAGCGAACAGATTTTCATCTCTCAAGAGTTCAACTTTTCGCCCGGCGCAATGAAGTAGCGGGTTACAGATGATTTTAGTCTTTATCTGTTTCCTCGAACAGTATGGCCCGGCGCCGGGACCGTGTCCACCAGGAGTGAGGAGGCGACCGGCGTTACCTCGCTGACCAGTTCGGGCTATGCCTGTCTGGTTCGGAGGCGCATGGTATCGAGACTCGGAATGTGCTGCCGGCTCCCGGTACGCTGTCAACTTCAATGGTCCCGCCCATCATTTCACAGAGTTTCTTGGAAATCGCCAAGCCCAGTCCGGCACCACCAAAATTCCGGGTCAATGAAGAGTCAGCCTGGGTAAAGCTCTCAAAAATCATGGATTGCGCTTCTTCAGGAACTCCTATGCCGGTGTCGGACACAATGATGTTAAGCTTGCTTAAAAGCGCCTCACACTCATAGGATATTTCAATCTTAACACTGCCACTATTGGTAAATTTAACAGCATTACCAACGATGTTGAAAATAATTTGACGTATACGAGTCGCATCACCAACGAGAAATGCGGGAACATTGTTCTGGACATCAATGATAAATTCAAGATTCTTACTCTCGGCTTGGATTTTAAGTAAGTTAAGGCATTCCTCAACAATGGCATTAGTGCTAAAGGTGTCGATGTAAAATTTAAGATTGCCATTTTCTGACAGCGAGTAATCAAGAATATCATCTATAATCGTTTGCAGAGCACGCGCCGCGTTATGGACGGCATGCGCGCATTTTGTTTTGGTGCTCTCTGAAACTGTATCAATCATGACCTCAGTCATTCCGATAATGCAGTTCATGGGCGTACGGAGTTCGTGGCTCATCAGGGCCAAAAAGTTGGATTTGGCGCGGGTTGCCGCCAGCACTGCATCGCGAGCCTGAAGCAATTCACTATTGGCGGCCAAAAGCTCTGATGTACGCTCGGTAACCCGGTCTTCCAGGTCAAGATTCGCGCACAAGATAGCGTCGTTCTGGAATTTCAGGGCCAGATGGGTCTTCACCCGGGCACGAAGGATCGGCGGGCTGATCGGCTTGGTAATAAAATCTACAGCACCCAGCTCCAAGGCTCGGGTTTCATAGTCGACATTCGAATGAGCGGTTACAAATATAACTACCGCCTGACTGGTATCCGGATTAGCTTTGAGGGCGGTGCAGACGGCGAAGCCATCCATCACCGGCATTTCGGCATCCAACAGTATCAGGTCAGGTTGCTCTCTTTCGGCGATGCGAAGGCCCTTTTCACCTTTGGTCGCAAAGAGCAGCTCCGCTTGCCCGGCCAGGATATCGCTAATCAAACGAATGGTGGTCGGATCATCATCGATGATCAGCAAACGCGGAGCAGTGATAGTCATGCGGCACCTAAGGAAAGCGGTTTCAGAATTCGCACGGCGACATCAAGGTCAAGCTCTTCGATCGCGCGGTCCAGCGTTAGTCTTTGCTCGGCGGAAAGATGGCCGATGATTACCGGGCGCAAATCACGATAGTCAGTCAGGGCATTGAGATCGCCGCGCTCCAGCATGGCGGTCAGCGCCTTCAGCTTGGCGAGGTCCAGAACACCGGCAACCCTAATTTCATCGATATCTGCCATAGCGCTCACCGCAGCGCCAAATGCCGCGAAGATGGTTTCAAGTTCATTTACCATCGGGGAAATCGCGACTTCCGGCTCGCCGGCACGAATGGCGGCCTCAATCCGTGTCGCCATGCCTGCAAGCTCGGTCGCGGCCAGATTGCCGGCCGAACCGCGCAATGTATGGGCCAGACGCGCGGCTTGATCGGTCAGACCGCCTTTGAGATCGGCACGTAGGCGCTCACCAACCGCCTCAAAGTCGATAGTCAGGCGCTTGAGCATCGAGCGCAGCAAATCCTCCTTGCCACCGACACGCATCAAGGCCTGATGCAGATCGAGACCGGGAATATCAATCCGGCACGAGGCCATGGCGGCGGCGACCTTGCCGTTCAGGAGGGCGAAAGCCGATGAACCGGTACGGATGTCGTCGCCCCGGCCGACATGCCGAAGGATGGTATGGACCAGCTTGGTGACATCGAACGGCTTGGAGATAAAGCCGTTCATGCCGCAGCCCAAGCACCGTTCTTGATCATCTATCCTTACCCCGGCGGTGAGCGCGATGATCGGCAGGGACTTCATTCGTGCATTCTCACGGATCAGGGCGGTGGCGGTGAAGCCGTCCATCACCGGCATTTGCACATCCATCAGCACAAGGTCAAAGCTGGCAGCGTCCTTATCGAGCAGTCGCGCCACCGCATCGGTACCGTCTTCGGCGAGTTCGACAAAGGCGCCTTCATCTTCAAGAATGAGGCGCGCGACATCCTGGTTGATACTGTTATCCTCGACCACCAGAATACGCAAGCCCTCCAGGCGCCTGGCGACGCAGCGATTGCCTCTTCTGATCTCGGCCAGGATCGCCCCCGGCCCGCCATGCCGTGCCGTTTGAATTTCGGCGACGATGTTAAGCAGGGCCGAGGAGGTGACAGGTTTGACTAACATGCCATCGACAAATCGGGAGTCCGGGGCTTGCAGAACCTCTTCCCTGGTGTAGGCGGTGACCAAGATCACGATCGGCGGACGGGTCCCGGCCAGGATCGCATCCTCTCGTATCTTCCGGCTGGTCTCCAACCCGTTCATGCCGGGCATCTGCCAGTCGATCAGCAGCAAATCATAGGCATCGCCTGCTTCGACTTTTTCATGAAGCCGGTCAAGCGCGTGTTCGCCGGAGTCCACGGTATCAGTATTCATACCGATCGATTCGGCGGCTGCCGAGATGAACATCCGGGCGGACGCATTATCATCGACCACCAGCACGTCGAGATTGGCAAGAACAGGCTCGCTATCGCTTTCCAGTTCGGATTCTGCCGGCTGTCCGAGCTGAAACGGCAGCAAGAAATAAAATTCACTGCCTTTGCCCAGGTAGCTGGTCATGCCGATCGTACCGCCCATCAATTCAACTAGGCGCTTGCAGATGGCTAGACCCAGGCCGGTGCCTCCGTAACGGCGAGTGGTGGTCATGTCGGCCTGGACGAAGGGCTGGAACAGCCGAGCTTGTTCATATTCACTCACGCCGATGCCGGTATCGCGAACGGTAAAGCGGAGCACCACCTTATCGGAGGATTGTTCGGTCATCTCGACATAAGCCACGACTTCGCCAGATTCTGTGAATTTGATCGCGTTGCCGACCAGATTGACCAGAATCTGCTGTAGCCGGGTGGGGGCACCATGCAACAGTTTCGGCACACCGGGGGCGATGCCGATCACCGTCTCCACCGGCTTGGACCCGACCGCCACCGACATGATCGAGGCGAGCGTGCTGGTCACATCGCTTAGTAGGAAATCAGTGCCCTCAATATCTAACTTTCCAGCATCGATCTTGGAAAAATCCAGAATATCATTGAGAATGCCCAATAACGCCTTGCCGGACAGCGAAATCTTGCCGACAAGGTCGGCTTGTTCAGCGGTCAGGCCGGTACGGTCAAGTAAATGACTGAGACCCAGTATCGCATTCATTGGCGTCCGGATCTCGTGGCTCATATTCGAGAGGAATTCACCTTTCGAGGCATTGGCCGCCTCCGCCGCGTCCTTAGCCGCCGTCAGCGCGGCTTCTCGGTATTTGCTGGTGACCGTATTGGCGGTGCCGCGATAGCCGATATAATTGCCCTGGTCATCGAACATAGGATTGCCACTGACCGAAGCAATTTCCTGCTTGCCGTCACTGCCCATGACTTCAAACTCATGCGCGCGAAACGGCCGACGCTCCTGAATCGCCCGGAGGTGCTCCTCCCAAATCGCTTCATTAAGTTGATAAGCCTCTGGGGTCGGAGCGTAAATATCACGCGGCGACCGACCAATCAATTGTTCGTCGTTAATATAGGTCTGGGACTTGACGTATGTAAAACGCATGTCCTGATCAAACTCCCAGAAAAACTCGGCCGATGTTTCGGCAAAGTCCTGGAACCTCTTCCGTTCAATAATGGCTTGACGTTCACTTTCATGTTGCGCCGCCTCCAACCGCTTGCGCTCGGTTATTTCTACAACGACGCCTATCCCGCCGATAATCACGCCGTCATTAGAGCGAAGAGGGGTTAAATTGAGGAGCCAGTCGCAAAGAACTCCGGGGGCTTCAGAGGTTTTTCCTTTAATTTCGTAGTCGCGGACCTCCTCGCCGGTTTCCAGCACTGGACGCCAAAGCTCGTAAACCGCATCAGCGAGTGGCGAGGGCAACGCCTCAAAGATCGTGCGCTGAATATGCTGCTCGATCGACCGACCGTTAATGTCGG
>JBAXKX010000245.1:0-4384 GCA_037135115.1 Rhodospirillaceae bacterium | reverse complement strand
GTAGGCGTAGCGCTTTTACTGGTGCAGGTCGCATTCGGCCATTCCTTCGGAGAACTGCTGAGCCACCGCGCCTTGCCTGGCACCATCACGCCCAAAGCCATGAGCCGGCCGGGCACAACTTTTGCTTTGATGGTGTGGCCAGCTGCGATCATCCTGTATCGGCGAGGCTTGCTCCGACTAGCTTGGCTACTGCCGGCGGGCTACGCCGCTTTGACGCCGCTGCTGCACCATCGCGCCTCGGTTGTCGCCATGGCTGGCGCGCTGGTCGTGCTGGTGGCGGCGACCAAGGCGCCGGTGATGACGCGCCGGATATTAGCCGGCATACTGACCCTGCTGTTCGTAGGCGCCGTGCCGATTGCCGAAGGGCTGCATCAAGCCGGGCTGGAGGACGCCGCGTGGCTGCCCAGTTCGGCCCGCCACCGGGTTGAAATCTGGCAGTTTACGGCTGACCGGGTACTGGAACAGCCATTGACCGGAGTCGGGCTTGATGCGTCGGGCAGCATCGGCAACCACGGGTTGTTGTCACGGTTCCAGGAACCCGGCACCACCATCATCCCGCTGCATCCCCATAGCGTCTTTCTACAAATCTGGGTGGAACTTGGCCTGCCCGGCGTGGTGCTGGCGCTCGGGGTGGCGTTGGGCCTGCTTGCGGCGCTGGTCCGGGTCGGCACCGGTTCGCTCCAGCCCTTCGCACTGGCCGGCTTCACTTCATGCTGGATCATTTCCGCAATGTCCTTCGGCGCCTGGCAGGCTTGGTGGCTAGGGGCCATCCTGCTGTCGGCTGCCGCCCTAGCCCTCTCATGCCGTGCCGATCATCCGTGACAATAGAGACGAAAAACGCAATTGACGTTCTCGAATGACGGATCGAGATATTGGTCGTTTCCCCACAGGCTAGCGAAATGTCGCCATTATACAATTGAAAACATGGGAGTCATTGTAAGGACTACAGCTTTGCATTTTCCAAATGAAAATCAATTACCGCCTTATGATGTGCTTCGCGAATGATTCTTCTCCTTGGATGTGCAAAGTGATACAGGCTGCCCGAATCAAAATTGTACGAAATTTTTCGTTCCTGTGGTAGAAAGAAAAAATGAACCCATTCAAATCCGCCCCGTGAACTTGGGTTGGGAGAATTGAAGTGTCATGAGGTATGTCCATGAAATTTCTCGATAATCTGGGTATCGGCGGCAAGGTTTTCATCGCCCCGGTATGCGCGGCTTTGGCAATCGTGGTGGTGGCCATGGTCGGCAATAGAGCACTGCATGTCCAGAGTGAAGCTCTCGATCATATTGCCACGGTTGCATTCGCCAAGACGACGGGAATCGCGGAAATTGATAGCACGTTCCGCGGAACCCATATGGAATTGTATCGTCTGCTGACATGGCACTCGGCTGGTGCTGATGAGTCCCGACTAAAGGCAATCAAAGAAGAATATTTACGCGGTTTGAGTACATTCGATAAGTCGCTGGCGGAGTATCGCAGCCGTTTCAGCTTCGAACCTGCCGAAAACGCTGTCTTGGACCAGCTATCGCCCGCCTATGCTAGCTACCGCAAGAACGCAAGCACCGTTTTGGAGATGTTAGATATCGAATTCACGGCCGCAGTGACCTATATGTGGACGGCCCAAGGAAACGCAGAAGCCGTGCTCAAGGCAAGTAAGGACCTGATCGCCCTTGAACACAGACAAGCCAACGAAGACTACACCACCGCGAATCGAGAGGGTCGCGAAGCCCATCAGGTGTTCCTGTGGCTGGTTCTTGCCGGGTTGATTTTAGCCGCCGTCGTGTCCTGGGCGATCGGCCAGCTGATCTCCCGCCCTGTGCGGACCATCACCGAAATCATGGGTCGCCTCGCTGCCGGTGATAATTGCGTTGATGTTCCCGGAACTGATCGCCGGGACGAGATCGGCGCGATTGCCGCAGCGGTCGAAGTCTTTAAACGGAATGCTATCCGGGTTGATGCCCTACAGGCCGATCAGGTGGCGGCCGAGCGACGAGCCGCTGATGAAAAACGCGAAACTATGCAGGCCTTGGCCAAGGAACTTGAGAGCACCTTCCGTGACGTCATGGTCGCAGTTTCGGACGCAACCAGGGGGATCGGCGACGACGTGGCCACTTTAGCGGCCAGCGCTGATCTGACCAGCCAGCTAAGCGGAACCGTCGCCCACTCGGCGATGCAGGCCAACACCAACGTCGAGTCGGTGGCCGAGGCCAGCCAGAATCTCGCCTCCTCGATCGTGCGAATTTCGCACCAGATCGACCAGTCGTCGCGCATCGCCCGCGATGGCGTCGAACAGGCCGCCCGCACTGATACCACTGTTCGCAGCCTCGCCCAGGCTGGTGAACGAATTGGCGCAGTGGTCCATTTGATCACTGAAATTGCCTCCCAAACCAATCTGCTGGCACTCAACGCCACCATAGAGGCGGCCCGGGCGGGAGAGGCGGGCAAGGGCTTTGCCGTGGTCGCCAGCGAAGTCAAGCAGCTTGCCAACCAGACTGCCCGCGCCACCGAGGAAATTACCAAAGAGATAGATACAATTAAGGCGGCAACGGCCAGCTCGGTTGAAGAAATTAATTCTATCGGCGACGTTATTACTCAAATCAATAATACACTTATCGCGATCTCTCACGCAGTTAAGGACCAGGACCAGGCAACAGCTAAAATCAGCCTCAATTGTGGAGAGGCAGCGGGCGGTACCAGCGGTGTATCGCAAGATATCCTAAAGGTTCAGGCCGCAGCCGAACGAACTGGTGGAGCTGCGGCGTCGGTTCGCAGCACCACTCATGATTTGAGTCAGAACTTTACTAAGCTACAATCTACCATTGATGGCCTAGTTTACCGGTTCAGGACGGCCTGACCGGGGCCGGGCCGCTAATGCCCGAAAGATGCGCCGCATCACAACCCAACCAAGACAATCCAAGCGCGCGAACCCAAGCGCATAAAATCTTAATAAGGAGAACCAATATCATGATATTCCGCACCTTCATCGCCGCGCTGTTTATCTCCTTCCTGGCCCTGTCCCCCCCGGTGGTTGCTGGCGAGTTCGCCACAGCGGCGGATGCCCAAGCGATGGTTGACCGCGCTATCGCTTTTTACGACAAGGCGGGACGCGAGGCCGCGCTCAAGGAATTCAGCAACAAGCAAGGCCAGTTCATCGACCGCGACCTCTATGTCTTTGCGGGCGACCTGAACGGCGTATTCCTGGCCCACGGGGCTAACCCCGGCTTAATTGGCAAGAATCTCAACGATCTCAAGGATGTGAACGGCAGAATGATTGGTCAGGAAATCGTCCAGTCGGCCAAGACAAAGCCTGATGGCGGTTGGGTCGAGTACACCTGGACCAATCCCGCCACTAAGAAGCTGGCCCCCAAACGGACCTGGGTTAAGGGTCATGACAACCTGTTTATTGCTGCTGGCGTCTACGATACGGCCAAGGCCACCCCGTGACCAATATCATTTGACCGATGCCATTTGACCGATATCATTTGACCGATGCCACGGGGGGGGGCGCCGCTGGTTCGGCCCGACGGTGCCCCCACTTGATTCGACATTAGTTCATAGTCCTGAGACAATGTGGTAAGTCATGCGCTTCCTTAATCCCAAGACCGACTTTGCCTTCAAGAAAATCTTCGGCTCTGACGCCAGCCGGGATATCCTTATCAGTTTTCTCAACGCCGTGCTCGGCTTGACAGGGGCGAGTGCGATCATTGACGTGGCCATCCTTGATCCCTATCAGGTGCCCCGAATCAAGGGCTGGAAGGATAGTTATGTCGATGTCCGGGCTAAAGACGACCGTGGACGCTCGTTTATTGTCGAGATGCAAGTTCTGGTTGCCCCCAGCTTTGAAAAGCGCATTCTGTTCAATGCCTGCAAGGCCTATGTCGGTCAGATTGCCAGCGCCGAAGAATACCGCAAGCTGGTCGAGGTAATCGCGATCACGATAACCGATTTCATTATGTATCCGGATTTGGCCGGAATTATTGGCTCGTTCCGTCTGCGTGCAGCCGAGAACCCCGACATTGTTCACCAGGACATGGAACTGGTATTCGTCGAATTGCCCAAGTTTACTAAGACTGAGGCAGAACTTGAGACTACACTTGATCGTTGGCTGTATTTCCTCAGTACTGCTGGAAAACTTGATGCCGTACCGAAGGTGTTTGCGTCTGACCCGGCGATTGATAACGCCATGCGAATCGCCAACAAGGGCGCCCTGACGTCCGAGGAACTAGATGACCAGGAACGGTGCGAGATGTGGATAGGCATGCAAAAAGGCATGTTTATCGGCGAAGATGAAGCCCGGCGCCAAGGTGAAGCCAAGGGCGAAGCCAGGGGCAAGGCCGAGGGCAAGGCCGAGGGCAAGGCCGAGGGCAAGGCCGAGGGCAAG
>JBAXKX010000244.1:0-4484 GCA_037135115.1 Rhodospirillaceae bacterium | reverse complement strand
CCCAGAACTCCGGAGCAGGTGGTGTACGAAGCATTTGTGGCGATAAACAATAATGATTGGGAACGCTTCAAGCGCCTGACTGTCGGGCGGGAGGAAGCCTGCAAGGGCATGAAGATAACGGAAGACGAGTTGCGCAAGAACATGATGAGTCTGGGAGTGTTGGCCTCAAAGGGTTCGGGGATTTCGTTGAGCCATATCGTCCAGCATCAGGATGATTGGTTTGCGATCGTGGTGTTTGATCCCAAAGGCTGGAAATCGATGATCCCATTGTTGCTCACGGTTGCGGTCGCTGTGCCGCTACGAGCCGCCGCTGCGCTACCGGGTCGTCGGCTCCACGGGGGTGAGGTGATGAACCCGCTGCAGCTCGGTGCGGCGGTGGCGGTGCTCGTGGCCGGTTCGGTGTGGTGCGTCGCCCGGTCGTTGCGACGGGCACCCGCGTCGTTGGCGATCGCGCGTCAACGGATGTACGGCGGTGCCGGCTCGGCGGCATCGTGGGGCGACACGATCGCGGCCGGACCCACTGGTCGATGGACCGAGCGGCACTTCGGTGAAGGTCTGCAGATGGTCGGGCTCACGATCACGGACGTGGTGACACGCGTCGTCGTCTCGACCTCAGTGCTGTTGTTCGCAGTGCTCGCCGCTGTCGCCGCGTTGATGTCGATGGGGATGCTGCCGCTGTCATCGTTCTGGTTGTTGCTGTCCCCTGTTGCCGCGGCGATGGGCGGGCTGATCGTGGTGTACGATCTGGACGCCCGCATCGATCGTCAGCGCAGGCTCTACCGACGCACGGCCAACGACTTCGTGCAACTCGTCGCCGTCGGTCTCACCACCGACCAGAGCGCAGCCAGCCTGACGGCATCCTTCGGCGATACCGGCAACGATGGTGCGCCCGACCGCCACATCAAGCATACCGGTTGCGTAATAATCAAGAAACAGCAACGGCTCGGCGCCCTGTACGATCAGGTCGTTAACGCACATGGCCACCAGATCAATGCCAACCGTATCGTGGCGGCCTGCGGCGATGGCTATCTTGAGCTTGGTCCCAACACCATCGGTGGTGGCGACCAGCAGCGGATCGTTGTACCCGGCAGCGCGCAAATCGAACAGAGCGCCAAAGCCGCCAAGGCCGGCAGCGGAACCAGGCCGAGCGGTGGAACGCGCCAGCGGCTTGATCACCTCGACCAGGGCATTACCAGCATCGATATCTACACCAGCATCGCGGTAGGCCGAAACCAGCGGCCGGGGCGGGGCCTGCGGCATGGGAGCCGTGTCCGACGTGGTGAAGGAACATAGATTGGTGTTGATGGTATCCTCGCGCGCTCTGAGCTATAGTCAAGGCGAGGCTGGTTGACCAGCCCACTGCGCTGAAACATACTCGAAACTGAAGGCTTTGCAATAATGCTTAACAGGCTTGGTGCTGTCGTCCTCGCCGCTGCGTTGGTTTCCGTCGTCGCCCCCGGGCCCGCCGCAGCGCAGCAAACACAGCCCCCGTCGCCGGTAGCCGGGGCCGCACAACCGATAGCGGCATCTTCGGTGGCGCCCGAAGATCCCTACAACATCGGGGGCGTAGAGGTCGACATCACGGCATCAAGCGGGGCGGAGGCGCGGGAAAAAGCGATTCTCGAAGCCCAACGCAAGGCATTCAATATTCTTTTCAAACGGCTGGCCGCTGACGCAGACAGCCGAATCCCCCCCGGCGTCAGCGATTCCGACCTGCAACGGATGATTCAAGGCTTTCAGATCGACCGCGAGCGCGTCTCGTCGGTGCGCTACATCGGCAGCCTCAGCATCAAATTCCGACGCACGGCGGTACGGCCCTATTTATCCGGCCTGGGCATTAGGATAATTGAGCCGTCTGCCAGATCAGGAATGCCCCCCGCCACCACCGGCACTGCGGCCACCACTGTAGCACTCCCTACTGTACCTCCCCCCACTGTGACCCAGATCGTGGCCAAACCAACGGTGGTGCTGCCGGTACTCATGGGCAAAACGGTAAATATCCTTTGGGAGGAGCGCACGCCATGGCGCACCGCCTGGGAGGACTTCGCCGCAGGCACAAGCGCCGCCAAGCTGGCGGTGCCGCTGGGCGAGCTAGGCGACATCGCCGACATCGGAGCCAACGAGGCGGTAGCGGGTAACGCCACAGCCCTTGCCAAGATTGCCGGGCATTATGATGGCGGCGATGTTCTGGTTGCGACCTTGCCGGGCAGCGAACGCATCGATCCGGTGGCCGGAGTCCAGATTGGGCTTGGCCGCTTCAGTGCTGATGGCAGGCCGAGGGGAGCGCCGGAGACACTGACGATACAAGGAGCCGCCGGGGAGCAAGTACAGGCGTTCCTCAGCCGGACGGTGTCTGCGGTGGTTGCCAGGCTGGCATCGATGCCCAATGGCGGTAGCGATGGGGTTACTACACCTCCACCGCCCCCACCGCCCCTAGAGGGACAATTGCAAGTCGGCGTCGCTGTATCAGGCATGCAAGACTGGCTGGAAGTCCGGCGTCGACTGACCAGCAACCCAATGATAGTCGCCGCTGACACCGTGTCGTTGACTAGGTCGCGAGTCGCCGTAATGATTCGCTATCGCGGCGAATTAGACGGGCTGCGAGCCATGCTTGAACGGGATGGCTTGACACTGGCCCAATCGCCGACCGGCTGGTCGCTGTACCCCAGATCATCAGTCCAAACGGCTCCGGTCCCAGGACTCCCCCGCGTATCCACAACTCCGGCAGCGTCAGAATATGGTGTCCAGCCTCCGGCCACCAACATGCGGCCGTGACGCAAGCACAGCGGCCATGCCTGGAGGTGCCTCCTCCATGAAACACCTGCCCAATCTCATTACCCTTGCCCGACTAATCGCTGTACCGGTTACAATATACTTCATTCTTGAAGGCAACTTACTGGTTGCGTTCTGGCTGTTTGTTGCAGCCGGAGTGTCGGACGCCCTTGACGGTGCCATTGCCCGGCTGTTCGACGCCAGGTCGGTTCTGGGCGGCATTATCGACCCGCTGGCCGACAAGGTACTATTGGTCAGTGTATACCTGTCGCTGACCAAGGTCGGGTTGCTGCCGCTGTGGCTGGCGCTCACCGTGGTGTCACGCGATTTGTTGATCGTGGGCGGCGCGTTGCTTTCCTACACCCTGAGCCAGCCAACCTCGCTGCAACCGCTTTATATCAGCAAGGTCAACACGTTGGCACAGATCACGCTGGCCGCGCTGGTACTGGCCATTCACGGACCGGGCCTAACCGACCCCACGCTATGGAATAATTCGTTGACCACACTGCTCCAATACGTTGTGGCGGCGACTACCATACTATCGGGTATAGCCTATGTACTGCGCTGTGAACTTCTGTTTGCCCCCTCCGCAAAGCCGCTATGAGGGCAACGCAGACAATCAACGTCGGCAACTGCCAAGGAAGGGAAGTTATGCCTGTCACATCTATGTCCCTTTTTGCGCAAAACTCAGGAGCGGGTCTTTCGAAAACCTTGGAAAACCGCCATAGTGTTTTCGGTCAAGTTCTCAACCTCCCTGTGGTAATTCCTTTGTCCAATCGCTGGTTAATTACCCGTCTGGCCACTGTCGCGGTAGGCGCAGTTATCGTCTGCTCCGCCACCACCACACCTGCCGCTACAGCCGATAAAATCGGCGTAAACGTAGTTCCGCACCGGGCTATCTATCGGTTGTCGCTCCAGTCGGCACGCAGCGCCAGTCCGGTAATCGGCGTCAGCGGACGCATGTTGTTCCAGTGGAGCGATGCCTGTGACGCCTGGACCATCGAGCAGCATTTCCGCATGAACTTCCTCTATGCCGAAGACGAGGAAGTCATGATGACCACCAACTATGCGACGTGGGAAGCCAAAAACGGCGGACATTACCGCTTCAATGTCCGCAAGACTGTCAACGGCCAGGTCGAGGAAGAACTCAAGGGCGAGGCGACCACCGGCAATAACAACAAGGTCGGCAAGGGTGGTAGGGAAAGTGTCAAGGGCGGCATAGCGACTTTCGCTAAACCCGAAGCGACGGAGATTAAACTTCCACCCGGAACGCAGTTTCCTACCAGGCACACGTTGGTACTGCTAGAGCATGCGCTAGCGGGCGAACACTTTTTCACCCGCACCATATTCGATGGAGCCGATGCCGAAGGCGCCACCGAAATCAGCGCAGTGATTGGCAAACGCGCCATGCTCAAGAACGGCATCGCCGCCACCTCATCAATCAAGGACCGCCCGGCGCTCGAGGTTCTGGTCGCCGACGCCAAGCGCGACTCGAAATTGCTGACGGGTCCGGCGTGGCCTGTCCGCCTCGCCTTCTTCCCGACCAAGAGCGAAAGCTCGTCGCCTGAGTACGAAATGAGTCTGCTGCTGCTACACAACGGCATCGCCGAAGCCATGCAGATCGACTACGGCGACTTTACCGTCAAAGCTATACTGGAAACCCTGGAACCATTGCCAAAATCAGGCTGCTGATAAATTCGTCCACCCTCCAC
>JBAXKX010000243.1:0-4494 GCA_037135115.1 Rhodospirillaceae bacterium | reverse complement strand
GTGTAGCACTGTGACGCCATCGAAGGTTCTTGCACGGTGACCGTCATGCCAGCCCGCGCCTGTCTAGTGGTCGCTGCCCTGTTGCTCTGCGCCGCACAGATCCCGGCTGCGGTGGCCATGTTGATCAGGGTGTCAATGCCGAACAGCCCTATCTTGCCCCGCATGAGGTCTGACACACGCGGCTGCGTCACTCCCAACCGTTCGCCGGCTTCCTTTTGCGTCCACCCTTGTGCCTTGATGTGCTGCTCAAGGGCCATCATCAGTGACGACCGTAACTTCATATTTTCCGCTTCAGCTGGGGTGTTTTCGATCGCATCCCAGACACTCGCAAACTTTTCACCATTCATGGCCGCAACTCCCTGATCACGTCGCCGTACCGTTTGGTGGCCAAATCAATGTCCGGCTGACTGGTTGCTTGGTTCTTTTTCTGAAAGCAGTGCAGGACGTAAACCGCGTCTCCAAACTTGGCGACATAGAGCACCCGATAGGCACCACTTTCATCGCGAACCCTGATTTCCCGCACGCCAGGGCCAACCATGGCCATTGGCTTCCAGTCAGACGGATCAAGGCCGTTCTGAACTCGGTCAAGTTGGTAACCCGCTTCCCGCCGCGCCGTCATCGGAAAGGCCCGCAGATCATCAAGGACACTGGCCAGGAACAGCAGAGGCTTTGGTGTTCCGTCCATGGGAAATACTATACAATTTTTTGTATAATGGTCAAGCTGATTCTAACAGCACCGCTGACCATCCTGAAAGCAAGAGAAGTACCCTTATCTTGCGTTGGGGGGCTTTGGTTTGCCGCCCTTGCTGTAGTCGCAGCGCATTTCTGGGGCCACCGTTTTTGCAGTACAATTATGCCACGTGATGAACAGCATTGTTCACGCATCGATATCTTATACCAAAGGCCCGAGACGAAGACTCGTCTCATAGCGGCTCGGGGTGTTGGTGTTAGGCGGCGACTGCCGCAGCCTAGCCTTTATGGCGCGGCGGCCGTTGGCGGCTGCGCGGGCACCCGCCGTCTGAAGGGGCCTATGATTGGGTCAACATCAAAGGCCTTTGGGTAGGCGTGGACGCTGGTGCCAACAATGGTCCTTTTAGCCTAATCCCATGGGATCCGAATATATTAAATTACCTAGTGACAAATACTAAGATTGGTCATATTCTGTTAGTCTTATTCCAGAAGATGGTTAACACGCCATTTTGTGTACCGATTCAAACATGTTATGAAGACCTAACCCCAGATTATGCAGCCGCACGCTATTCCTATGTCGTCGATGGGGAATTGTTTGATGGTCGGCGCATTAAATATTTAAGCAAAGGCCAGTTCCCGCCGGATACCAGTATATTGGTTCCGGAAACCGCTACCCAGGCTATGCCCCAACCCCCAGCGATTCCCAATTTCCCAAATCTGGAAGAAGCTTGTGGGCGGCAACTCTTGCACCAACTCGGCATCCGAATAAAGAGGCGTTTTGGTTTTAAGGCGTAGGCTAACTGACACTGCTATTGCCGCACACCATATCGTGGGCTATAATTTCACATTCAGGATTAACCACCACCAACGATTGCCGTGCCCCAATGCCCAAATGTTTATCTCGGCAGTCTGGCCTTAAGGTCTCCAAGTCTGTTCGTTTTTTGGACCTTAGCGTCAGTGATGCCGATGAGCGACGGCAGATAATTGCTGCGGTCGAGGAAATGCTCGATCATGGCCGGGTGGTCATGGGGCCGGAGGTTGCGGAGTTCGAACGGCAAGTGGCCGACTATTGCGGACGCCGCCATGCCGTTGGAGTCGGGTCGGGTACCGATGCGTTGATTTTGGGCCTTAAGGCCCTGGGCATCGGGGCGGGCGATGAAGTCATCACCACACCTC
This sequence comes from Rhodospirillaceae bacterium, assembly GCA_037135115.1. Taxonomy (GTDB): domain Bacteria; phylum Pseudomonadota; class Alphaproteobacteria; order Azospirillales; family Azospirillaceae; genus BOG-933. The sequence goes on along the minus strand of JBAXKX010000243.1, from coordinate 2,628 downwards.
TATCGTGGCTGGCTACCGGCAGCGCTATTTTGCTTAATGGCGCAACCGCAGTGTGCGGCGATATAGACGATAGCTTAAACTTGGACCCAACCACGATAGAGCCGCTGATTACGTCGCGGACCAAGGCGATTCTACCCGTTCATTTTACTGGGTTCCTTGCGCGAATGCCTGAGATTGTCGAGATTGCGCGTCGGCATAGCCTGCTGGTGATCGAAGACGGCTCCCAGGCGTTTGGTGCGACGGCTGGAGGTCGGCCGTGCGGGTCATTCGGCGATATGGCGTGCATTAGCCTTAACGCCATGAAAGTTCTGGGCGGCCTCGGCGACGCTGGAGTCGTGCTTACCGATGACGCAGATGTTGCCCGCCGCCTCGACCGGTTGCGGCATTCAGGGGTGGAGGACCGGGATTATTGCCTTGAACTTAGCCATAATTGCCGGCTTGACACGCTTCAGGCTGCGGTGCTGATTAAGCGCCTAGCTAGGCTTCCGACCATGATATCGCGTCGGCGTGCGCTCGCGCACCGTTATGACCAAGAGTTGGCGGAATACGTCGGAACTACAGTCCAGCCTTCGGGATATGAAGGTGTTTTCTATACTTACCCAATACGCACCAAGCGCCGGGACGCCCTTCGTGATCACCTTGAGCTGCTTGGAATTGAAACGCGCATTCAGCATCCTATCTTGATGAACGATCAGCCAGCCTTTCAGGGTCGGATAAGAGGGAGTTCACCAAAGGCGGCGGCGTTGATAAAGCAGGTACTTTGTATTCCCGTGCATGAGAAACTTGGTGACGACGATCAGGATTTTGTGATATCAGCCGTTATTGACTTCTTCGGAGAGACAATCGATGGCCACCCCTGTTTTCTATAACACTTATGAGGTCGCTGAATGGCCATTTGTTGCTCCTTATAGAGAACATGCTATCGAATATAAATGAAGACTCCTACTGTTATATGATCCAATGCCACTAGCAACCCAGATCCCCATTACGTACTGAAGATGGACTAGATATGTTAGTAACCTACAAGCGGCTAGCGCATACAGCCATAGGTAGGGCTGGCTATGCTATTGTAACACTGCTCGATATCGAACGCCTTGAGGCCCAGAGGCGCGATTCCTGTCGAGCTTTGTCTGAGCTTACTCACATTCGCAATCAGTTTATTCAGTTAACAAGTAATTGCGCTCAGCTAACGAGCGAATGCGCACAGCTAACTAGCGAGCGCAATCACTGGAAGCAAGAGTATGACGCCAGCAGAAAATCAATTGAGACCGATCGAGATTATCAAGTTGTAATGGCCATTCAGAACACAATGGCTGGTATTGACGATCTTGACCCTGGTTTCCGGCCGATCTATGATTTCTGCCGTAAATATACCATGACTTCAATTGAGAGGCTTTATGCACTTTATAAATCAACGGAATACGTGGTAAAGGCAGGGATACAAGGTGATATTCTGGAATGCGGTGTGTGGCGCGGGGGAAGCGTAATGCTGGTCGCGCGGACGCTTATAGCGTTGGGTGTAACTGACAGGCGCCTGTACCTTTTTGATACATTCGAGGGTCACCCCCGTCCTGATTCCGAGAAAGATGTTGATTTATGGGGTAATCATGCGGTTGTGGAATTCGAAAAGTATTAAAAGTCTGAGGAAAGTAGTGACTGGGGTACTGTTACAATTGATGAAGTGCGTGAGAATATGGCTAGCACTGGCTACCCCGTCGAAAATCTGGTATTCGTCAAGGGAATGGTTGAGAAAACGGCTGCAGATAATATTCCAGATAAACTTGCGTTGCTTCGGCTCGACACAGATTGGTATAATTCTGCAAGAGACGCCCTCAAGTATTTCTATCCCGTTTTGTCCAGGGGAGGTGTCCTGATCGTTGATGATTACGGGCACTATGTTGGCCAGCGGTTGGCTGTCGACGAATACTTCGTCAATGCTCCAGTACTTCTCAATAGGATTGATTACAGTTGCCGGACGGTTCAAAAGCAAGAATAATATACCTAGACACTTGGTGGTTCATTGGCCAGCTAGACCCGATGAAACCCTATGGCGCTTTAATACCTGTCGAGAGCAACTTGGCCGAATCATAAGTCGAAACCTGCCGGTGTCGAACCGTGGTCCTGACTGCAGGTTGGAACAAAAGATGGGCGATTGGTTTACCCAAGTTCTGAACAAGTTGCTTGGCAAAAGCTTAGGCCAACGCCTAGGTCAAGGCTTGGGCAGAAGGTTAAGTCAACGCTTTGGTCAAGCATTGGGTCAAGCATTGGGTCAAGCATTGGGCAAAGGTTTGGATTGCCTCTATGTCGCCGACCTTGGACCAATGTTGCCACCCGTGCCAGAAGGGACCTCTCAAGTCAGTCTTGGTAGCTTGAACGAGGTGACCGCGATGGACACCCAAACACCCATCTTTTCCGAACCCGTTGACCAAAGATTGGACAGGCCACTTATCGTCTACGTTCATGTCGGTTTCCTGTCAGCCAGGAAGCGAATTATTGAGGACATCGCGTGTCTTCTTAAGACAAGGCAGAAAATAATTTTAGTTCTTATCCAAGACAATTTTATGACAGTGCCTTTCGAGGGGCATTCATACATACTATCTATCCTGGCTAACTGTGCGTCGCAACTAA
>JBAXKX010000242.1:0-4494 GCA_037135115.1 Rhodospirillaceae bacterium | reverse complement strand
GCAAATCAATATCAAAAAAAGGCATACGAAGGGCGTCATACAAGTTATTAAAGAAAATCTTGTTTAATTGTCAACCCGCTACTACTCGTGAATAGCTTGAGTTCCAGTTTTCCTGGGCAACATCTGGGCCATCGACCAATGAGTTGCACCCGCATTGCCATGTTTTTATAATCTGGAATCATGATGAAGGCAAGCTAATCACCGGCAACGGCCAAATGGGGTTTATTTTTTTTAACTGACTCGCTATGGTGGTCTTGTCTGGGCTGACCGGGGTTAATATCGCTTTGATTGTTCCGGCCGGAGATGATGGCAGACAAGCTAGGGTCCTGTTCATTTCAGGGTCCGCGCTGGTCCATGAAGCAGGAGGCAGTCGCGCATGACCAAGCAAAGTCTGATCCTTGTCGGCAATGGAATGGCTGGCGTTCGTACTTTGGAAGAGCTGCTGGCCCGAGTGCCCGGCCGTTACGACATCACCATATTTGGCGCTGAGCCGCTTCCCAATTACAATCGGATCATGCTGTCTGGGCTGCTAGCAGGTGAAAAGACCTTCGAGCAGATCATCCTTAATCAACGGGAATGGTATGACCGGCAAGGCATTGCCCTTCATGTTGGCGACAAGGTCGAGGTGGTCGATCTAGTTGGGCGTACGGTAACAGCAGCCTCCGGGCTGTGCCTAGGTTACGACAAATTACTGTTGGCGACCGGCTCCACGCCCTTCGTGCTGCCGGTGGCGGGACGCGACTTGCCTGGCGTGGTCGGCTTTCGCGATCTGTCTGACGTCGAGGTAATGATCAAGGCGGCCAAGACCGGTACTCATGCGGTAGTGATCGGCGGCGGTCTGCTTGGTCTGGAGGCGGCCAACGGCCTTGCCGTCTGCGGCATGGACGTAACCGTTTTGCACCTGATGCCGACTTTGATGGAGCGTCAGCTTGATGAGGCGGCCGGAGCCTTGTTGCAGCTGGAATTGGAGCGCCGACGCATCCGCATTATCACAGGAGCCCAAACTCAGGCGATTATCGGAGATGGTCGGGTGCAAGGCGTCAAGCTTGCCGATGGACGCGAATTACCGGCGGACTTGGTGGTGATGGCGGTTGGTATCCGGCCCGGAGTCGAATTAGGCAAGGCGGCCGGGCTTGAGGTAAATCGCGGTATTGTCGTCAATGACGGTATGCGCACTTCCGACCCCGATGTTTACGCGGTAGGCGAGTGCGTCGAGCATCGCGGCCAAACTTATGGCCTAGTGGCGCCATTGTGGGATATGGCGGTTGCCTGCGCCGAGCATCTGGCCGGAAATGAGGCCGCTGTCTATAACGGCTCGATTACCGCGACAAAGCTTAAAGTCACCGGCGTCGAGCTGTTCTCTGCCGGGACTTTCGGTGACAGCGGCAGCGATGACATCATCTTTCGCGATGCCGCCCGTGGGGTTTACAAGCGGCTGATCTTGAAGGATCACCGCATCATCGGCTCGGTTCTTTACGGCGATACCCGTGACGGCTCCTGGTACTTCCAGTTGATGCGCGACAAAACCGACATTAGTGAGTTGCGCGACACTGTAATATTTGGCCAGGGCGTCGGGGCGGTGGTACCAGACCCCTTCTCGGCGGTAGTGGCCCTGCCCGATAACGCCGAGGTCTGTGGCTGTAACGGCGTCCGCAAAAGTACCATAGTCGCGGCGATAATCGATAAGGGCTGTACTTCGCTCGAAGACATCCGCACTCACACCCGAGCTTCGGCCTCGTGTGGCGGTTGTAGCGGGCTGTGCGAAAAGCTGTTGGCCCACACCCTTGGCGGTTCATATCAGGCGGCGTCGGCAACTATGCCGATGTGTAAATGCACATCGCTCAGTCACGACGACGTGCGTCGCCTGATCAGGGTGGAAAAGTTGCGTTCAATTGCAGCTGTCATGCAAAAGCTGGAGTGGACCACAGCCGAGGGCTGCGCATCGTGCCGACCGGCGCTCAATTATTATTTGATTTGTCAGTGGCCAGGCGAATACAAGGACGATCAGCAATCACGTTTTGTCAACGAAAGGCTGCACGCCAATATTCAGAAAAACGGTACCTTCTCGGTGGTGCCGCGCATGTGGGGAGGGCTGACTACGCCGGCGGAACTGCGCGCCGTTGCCGATGTTGCCGAAAAATTTGCCATTTCCACCGTCAAGGTCACCGGCGGCCAGCGCATAGACCTGCTCGGCGTTAAGAAAGAGGATTTGCGCGCGGTCTGGGCCGATCTCAACAAGGCGGGGATGGTCTCCGGCCATGCCTATGGTAAGTCATTGAGGACGGTCAAAACCTGCGTCGGCTCCGAGTGGTGCCGCTTCGGCACTCAGGCCTCAATGGCCATGGGCGTCAGGCTTGAAAAGATGAGCTGGGGCTCGTGGGCGCCTCACAAGGTCAAGCTTGCGGTGTCGGGCTGCCCGCGCAATTGTGCCGAGGCAACTATCAAGGATTTCGGAGTTGTCGCGGTGGATAGCGGTTGGGAACTGCACGTCGGTGGCAATGGCGGGTTGCACGTCCGTGTTTGCGACATGTTGTGTAAGGTTGACACTGCGGAAGAAGTTATGGAATATTGTGGCGCATTCCTTCAGCTTTACCGTGAGGAGGCGCGTTATTTGGAGCGTACTGCCGGCTGGATCGAACGAGTAACGCTTGATTATGTTCATGCTCGTATCGTCATCGACCCTGAGCACCGGGAGCTGCTGTTTCACCGCTTCTTGCTTTCGCAAAAATACGAGCAAGTCGATCCCTGGGCTGAGCGCACCGCCCATGGCGTCGATGCCCACGACTTTGCCCCGCTTGCCCGGATCGGATAAGATCAATGCCCAACTCATCATGGCCCAACTCATCATGGATTGAGATTGGTTCAGTCTCAGATATCCCTCGACGCAGTGCGCGAGTTGTCAAAACGCCGAGCGGCGACATTGCCGTCTTTCGCACCGGTAACGATGAAATTTACGCCTTGAGGGATCGGTGCCCACACGCAGGCGGGCCGCTGTCCAACGGGATTGTTCACGACCGCAAGGTAACTTGTCCGCTGCACGGGCTGGTGGTGGACCTCGGTTCCGGTCAGGCCTTGGGGCCGGACGGCGGCAGTTGCCGGACCGTTGCGGTCAAGGTCGTCAACGGTAGCATTGGTCTTGCGCTGGAATAATCCTTGCCTATCCGGTTCCCGCTGGGACGGTAATTTAATTTGCCCGCACTGTCAAACGAGCGGTGAGCCGTTCCGTTTCGATAACCCTTCTGGCGTGATGCGCTGCCGGGAGTATTATTGAACACCGGGTTGATGGTCGGCACTGTCATTGAGCGCGGCCATACGCCACTGAGCGTATTGTTCTGGACAGCATATCTGGTCACGAGTCAGGCCCCCGACATCTCGGCCGTCCAGTTGCAACGGCAACTCAACCTGAAGTGCTACGGAATGGCATTTGGAATTCTTTACAAGCTCCGTGCGGGAATGGTGCGCCTCGACCAGGACAGAATTGGCGGGCAGCCTGGAACTCACGTCGAAGTGGACGAATCCTGGATCGGCGGCAAGACGCGTGGCGCGGAATGTGTCAATGACTTTGAGACACGTACAGGCTATAATTTTAAGAGCGCCATCGATTGCTATCACGCCTTCACACGCTTCGGCTAGGCGGGCCACGAAGGTTTGGAAACAGTCACGAAAGGCATCGGGATCAAGCAGTCGGAACAACCGGATGAACGTGTCGTGACTCGGACCGCCATTCTTTAGGCACAGAAATTGCCGCAAGCCGTCAATCCCGTTCACTTGCAGGTCGCGGCCCGGATCGTCGGCAAGGACTGAGCCCACAAGATCACCTTGGGGGTCTATGCCCACCTCTTCGAACGTAAGGTTGATCGGCAGAATGCCAACACTGCACCACGTGACCGCGACGGCTTGCTGATATGAGGCTGTCTCTATTAATGGAAGTCTCTATTCAGGGCAGTCGCGATCCATGGCAGTGTTGATCCAGGGGTGCTGATAGATATGCTGGGTTACTTCTTCGCGATGTTTACTGCCGCAGCCTTGAGTTCGTCGAGGCCTTCGTTTACCCGCTTGCTGATGACGTTGGCGGCTTCGGTATTAGACTTCGTGACCAGATCAGCCAGTTCCTTCATGTTGGTAAGGGCGGCTTGGAAGGCTGTCTGAACTACCTCTGCCTGCTTTGCGACCTTCGCTTCTGGCGAGCCGGGAACCATGATCTCGCTGGCGACAGTGCGGGCCTGTTCCATAGACACCTGAAAAATTTCAGCCTGATGCTTCATCACGGCCTGAATACCGGCGACGACCAGATTGTTGGCTTGCGTCAGGGCTTCGATGTTTTTCCGCTGGGCGGCAACCATCGGCTCAAGATTGACGCCAGGAACCTTGAAATCGGCAAGCATCTTGGTGATGTCGGTCTGAAACATTGGAAAGGCGGAAGGATTGGTCATTGCAGGTTTTCCTTAGTCATGATGGTCAGTGAGGGGTGGGCAGACATTTGCGGCGTACCAA
>JBAXKX010000241.1:0-4581 GCA_037135115.1 Rhodospirillaceae bacterium | reverse complement strand
GTATCTCGGGTTACTGAAACATCTAGGTGCAAGGTTGTAGCCGAGGACATTCAAGACTTGATTGATTGGAATCGGCTCAGAGAGCATCGGAACGATGTTGCCGACGATCTCCGAGATGTGCTTTTGGCTCAACTTTCAGGTCGCCCTTTCTCTTCAGCAATCGTCAAGATTTGTGGAACATGCCGAAGGAAAATTCGAATGCTGGTAAGTAGCCAAAAGATGGTGATTGTGCCTCCTCCTCAGTGACTGTTGGCATAGCATGGCTGGGTGCTGGTCCTGTGAACGCGGGCGAGCCTCCTGGTCCAGTACCGTCACGATGCCATGGGTCGGTCGGCACGAGGACATGATCGCCAACCTCCCGAATGAGTAGACGGCAGCGCTGTTGATGGCCGCCGCCGCAGCGAAGGACGACCGAGCGACCGCAGCCGACTACTTCTGCGGCCGGGCCAAGGTCATGGAAAGTCGGCTCCACGCGCACAGTGACGGCGAGTTGTCAACAATGGGCGCCAACCATGGGCGCCAACCAGGGCGACGCTCTGACTGCCATGCCGCCCAGTTTACAAACCCGACTCCACTCTCCATGATGGTGCCGATGAATGCCAAGTTTCTGTCAAATCCTATCGCAGCGATCTGGCATAGGGTCCGCAGAAAACTTTACCCAGGTAAAGTTTTTAAGTGATGAGATGCCACGAACGGAGGGAACCAGAAGGTCGATATGCACGACACCCTGATCTACCATGGTTCACCATGGCGAACTGGAAGGCTATCAGATCATCACGATGACATGACTAACTATGGAGACATACAATGAAGAATGACGCCGACAATCCGGCTCATAGTGATCAGCGCGATCCTGTCTCGCGCAATGATCTCACATACGCCCTCTCTCTCTTGATTGACTGGGATAGGCTTATTACATTGTATCGAGAGAACATTGATGACTCCATCAGCAATGATGATCTTGTCGTGCTTCTGAAGATGTATTTCATCGGATCATACCTCAAACTCTCAATATCTCATACGCCGATGATCATATCGGATTCCATCACATTAAGAAATATTTGTGGCGCAGGGATTGATGCTAAACTTCCTGATATAAGGAATTTTTCAAGGTTCTATAATTTATTGGATACGCGAGATATAATTCAGCTATTGATTGCGGAAATTAACAGAATGATAAGCGTTCATACTTCCCGTGTAAATGATATACGACAGACTTTCCTGCCCGTGCTTGCGGCTGGTGAAGTTGCGGGCTGGCTATTTGAACATCTTGGTAACGTAGGTAATTGTGCCTTAACTGAGGACTTTATTAAACTCGATGACGATGCTCAGTCCGTCAGCGACGGCGCTCATTCAATCACGGGTTATCATGTAATATGTTGCTACACAAAACAGGCCGATTACGAGAATAAATTATACGAACTTCAAATGCAGGAGTCGGCCCACAAAGCAGCGCTCCATAATAAAGAAGAGCTTGAGCGGATAGCCGCCAATCTTACAAAAGATGATAAATCAAGTAAAAAACGTAATAGTTATGCAAAATACATTCTCGCTTTATCGTGCTGGGTTAGCCATGGGAGTGTTAACTCTGCGCTAAATGTTTATGGAGAAGACTATGCTAAAGATTATGGAAGTATCGCAAAATCAACAATGTACAAGATAATTGACGTTTATTTACGTGGCGGACTTCCTGCGTTACGCAACCTTGAGAATAGCGACCAATCACTTAAAGCGGGATTCCCGATCGCATGGGAGAATTTTTACTTTGGGCAGATTATGTTTCACAAGCCAACCGTCGCTCTCATCAATGACATTCTTTCCGTTATTCTCGAACGACACCCATACACTTCACTTGAGGTCTCCGAAATACGAACATTATTGAGACATGCATTTTCGGCGTTTTATATAGACGCACCACATCCTGAATATGATCATGAACACTAATATAGCTTAACGCAACGATGGCGATTTAAAAAGGGGTGCCGGTCCTGGCACCCTTTTTAGTTTTACTCGCGACAGAGGTTGGTACTGGGCATCCAGCATCCCAATAAAACTTTCTAGGACTTTGGCCTTCTGTCCCTGGCAAGTTAAACTTTGAGACGGCAGTCGTTAAATACCCCGCCATTCAACCTTTATTATCATCAGGCAAACAAAAAATCTGACATCAAGATAAAACTTTCCCGGACTTTCTCCTTATCTCCCGGCCAAGTAAGATGTCACCTAGATCATCCGTCGTACATGTCAGGAGTAATCCAGACGACAGTTGACATGATCTATTACATCTTAATGCCATAGGGATGGAGAAGACAGTGGTATCCAAGAACAATCCTACCGGTACGCCCGGTAGTTCCTGTGTTAAGGGTGATGCTGCCCTGGCACCGGCACCAAACCCGATCGTCAGTGTCTCCACATTGCCGGTCTCTCTGACGGAGCAAATCGATGTGGCCGAGCCGCAGACGGTTGTTCCTGACAACGTCTTGGTGTTTAAGGCGGATCATGACGGGCGGTTTTATTGGATCGCAGACAATGGTCGCCCGATGGTCGATTATGACGGCCACTCCTACGAAGTCTTCAGAGTGAACCCTCCCAGCGAAGATGGCAGCAGGGTTGTCTATGTCCTGATGGACACACCTGAAGGCCGACTTCCTCAAGCGGTCGGCGTGCTGCCACCCTCAGCGCCCGAGAATCTGTGGGCAGGTTACAGCGTCCCAGCCGAAAGCGACGACGCCAAGGACCACGACACCGGGGACGAAGGCACCGAGGACCATGGGGGCGACAGTGCCGTCACCGAGAGTAAGGCCCTTGAGGACGACGCCCCCGATGACGAAGGCACCGAGGCCGATGACACCGGGGATGACCGCAGTTTGGAAGACAGGCTTCGCGATATGCGCGGGGAAATATGGGAAGCCTGTGCCGCCGACGCCGAGACGGTTTCTGAAGCAATGGAGGCTATCAAGAGCCTCCGGGAGGATCTCGCGGTCGGCTGTTCAACTACTTCTCTTGCCGGCCAAGCTCTCCTCGCTGGGGTCACAATGCTCAGTAGCCTTCCCGATGAGCAGATCCGAGACTACGTCGAGACCCTGTCCACCGTCAATGCCAAGGGCGAGGTCCGCATGTTGAAGTACAACAAGCGAGCGGAGGCCAATCTCGCGATACCTCTGGCCCTGGATGCTTATCGTGATGCCGTTTCACCCGGGTATGTGTCGCGAATCTCGACCGTCGTGGGATACGCTTTTGCCCAAGGAGTCGAGCCGGACGAGTTCGCGGACTTCCTGGAGGGTGAGCACGCCCATCGGGATAATAAAAAATACGGCCTAAAGCACGCCTACCAGGCGGCCCGGGAATACTTTTCGGCGGGGACCGATACCGCCGCCGATAAGGCGGCCCGGCTCCGAGAAACGGTGCTGGAGCATCGGACCACCATGCCAATGCTGGGCAAAGTCAATGGGTCCCTGACGGTCACCCCGTCAAACCAAGGCCTGTATTGCCTACTCGCCCGCACCACCACGGACGGAACGGTCGAGATCGTCGTCCCGGTTCGCAATGACGAGGCCAAACTGATCGACCACTTGCTCGACATTCTGGCTGATCAGTTGGGGCTCAAGTCCAAGAAGGCCTCTTCGGCCGCGAAGGCCAAGAAGCCGCTGACTTTCGCCAAGCTCGCAGAAATCGCCGTCGGCTCAACGCCAGCCTGAACCACGACAGCACTCCTGGAGCAACGCCTGGTCAAACCTGACCAGGCGCTCCTCCCTGCCGCTCAAAGGAGCAAATGACATGAATATCCGCGACAAATACCGCCCCCGGTCGCTTGACGACCTTGTTTTCCCGACCGAGGCCGTCAGCAAAGAAATAAACTATTACGCTCAAATAGGAACAGGGGCAAATCCAGGGAATCTCCTGCTCCACGGCCCAATCGGCACCGCGAAATCGACATTAATCAGTTTGCTTGCCCATCACCTCCTCGGTGATTCCTACGACTTCAATGCCTCTGTCCTCGGCGGAACGGGCGTAAACACCGCCGCTCAGGTCAAACAAGCAATCGAACGGACTGCGGCCCTTGTCCCGGTTGACCATATTTACCGAATCATCCTGATCGATGAACTCTGCGCGATGTTGCCAGCGGGACAGCGAGAGCTTCGCTCACTGATTGACCTTCATCAACAGCATTGCCTGTTCCTGTTGACCGCTAATGACATCGAAGCCATTGACCTCGGCGTGATCTCCCGGTGCCGTACCGTCCTTTTCGGCTACGCACCTCCCGAGCGCTGGCTACCACGAGCAAGGAATATCGTGGCGTCGGAAAAGGTCACCATCGCCGACGAAACACTTCTCGTCGCCATTGAAGGTGCTGCCGGAGATGTTCGTCGCATTCTTCAGAATATCCAGGACCTCGTCAATATCCGCCGAATGAAAAGGTCGGACCCAAAATAGGCAAATACTTTACCTAGGTAAAGTTTCCAGTTCACCGCCCGCCAATGGAGATCAACATGGCAAAAGTATCAGTAAATGGAGAACGCAAGGTCGTAGCACGGCGAATCAAGCGGCTACGGGCACATTACCATAATCTGTTCGCATCAACCC
>JBAXKX010000240.1:0-4586 GCA_037135115.1 Rhodospirillaceae bacterium | reverse complement strand
GGTGGCTACGCCGCCAGATATAAAGGTGGCTACGCCGCCAGATATAAAGGTGGCTACGCCGCCAGATATAAAGGTGGCTCCGCCGCCAGATATAAAGGTGGCTCCGCCACATAATCTAAAGATGGTGGCGCGGGACAAAACCCTGTGCGTCGAAGGGCTGGCCCACGGCAGCTCCTATATTGTCACGCTACGCCAAGGATTACCTGGCGCTGGCGGCAACCGCCTCGCAGAAACCGAAACCCGCCTAGTTGCCATACCCAACCGCGCCCCTGGCCTAGCGTTTCGTAGTGCTGGCTACATTCTGCCCCAGGTCGGAGCGGAAGGATTGCAGTTGCGCTCCATCAACGTCGAAAGCGCAAAACTTCGCGTGCTGCACATGGCCGACCGCAGTCTGATGGAGAAAATCTACGCCGGCCGGGTCGGTCAAACCCTCTCCGATTGGGACATCGGCGAGATGGTCGAAAAAGCCGGCAAGACGGTATGGAGCGGACAATTACCGATCACCTCCAGCCGCAACGCCCCGATAGTGACACGGTTTCCGATTGAAACGGTATTGGGCGACCTTGATCGTGGTGTTTACTTGGCTATCGCCGAGGCCGCCAGCGACACCGGGACCGGTGCCAGCATAAAAGGCACAAACGATCGCAACGCCAAAGCCAGCCAATGGTTTGTTGTCTCGGACCTGGGACTGACCAGCTTTGCCGGCGACGATGGGCTGACGGTGTTCGCCCGCTCGCTGACCGGAGGCGGCCCAGTTACCGGAGTTGAGTTGCACTTGCTGGGACGCAATGGCATTGAGCTGGCCAAGCTTATTACCGGAGCCGACGGCGTTGCTCATTTTGAATCAGACTTGGCCCGCAAGGAGGGGGATGACTCGGCACAGGCGCTGTTCGCCTACGGCGCTGGAGGTGATTTCAGTTTCCTCGATCTTGCGGCACCGGGAATTGATCTCAGCGACCGCAGCGGTTCCGTCCGGACCTCCCCAGGGCCGCTTGATGCCTATGTCTATGCCGATCGCGGCATCTACCGGGCCGGCGAGATCGTCAACGCAACGGCACTGTTGCGAAACACTGACGTCATGGCGGTAAGGGGCCGGCGCCTCACCCTCAAATTGATTCGCCCCGATGGCTTTGAAGTCGAACGACACGAACTTTCCGATGCCGGGGCCGGCAGCTTCAGCGGCGGGTTCACCCTGCCCACCACCGCGATCAAGGGCTCGTGGAGCATCACCGCCCACCTGGAGACCGAAGGGCCTACGATCGGCCGTATCGAGTTCACCGTCCTCGACTTTACCCCACCGCGATTAGAATTCTCGCTCACCGCCAGCCAATCGGACCTGCGCGAAGGCAAGGACAAGGATGCCGCCACCCTAAGCGTAGACAGCCACTATCTGTTCGGCGCACCGGCCGCCAACTTGCCGGGTGAACTTTCGCTGACGCTACGCCCGGCCGAGACCCCCTTCCCCAACTACAACGGTTTCCATTTCGGCCTCGCCCAACAAAAGGTAGAGACAGTTCAGGTCGAACTACCGGGCCTTACCACCTCACCCGACGGCAAGGCGGTGGTGGTCATGCCTGCTCTTAAATTGCCCGAGTCGAGCCGACCATTAGAGGCGCTGATACACTGTTCGATCCTCGACATCGGCGGTCGCGTAGTTAGCCGGGATCTGGTACTGCCGGTGCGGCACCAGCCCTTTGCCATCGGCGTCCGTGCTCGTTTCGATGACGGCGCGGTTCCAGAAGGTGCCACTGCCGGTTTCGACGTGATCACGGTCGGTAACGATGGTCGCACCATTGCCAGCTCCAACCTTTCATACGAGCTGTACGAGGAGGAATCCGATTACCGCTGGTTTGAAGCCGATGGCCGCTGGGATTACGAGACTGTCATCCATGATCGCCGCATTACCGGCGGGTCCGTTTCGGTGTCGGCGACCGCCCCGGCAACAGTCGAAGTCCCGGTTAAGGCCGGACGCTATCGCTTCGAGCTGTTCGACACCAAGACCGGTGTCGCCACCAGCATCCGCTTCGCCGCCGGTTGGTGGGTGACGCCGACCGCCAGCAGCAGGCCCGACAAGGTCGAAGTCTCGGTGATGCTGCCGCGCTATCGCGGCGGCGAGGTGGCTCGAGTTCACATCCGCCCCCCCTATGACAGCCAAGTTTTGGTCGTCGTGGCTGACCGATCGGTGCGCAAGACAATAATCAAACAGATCGATGCCAAGGGTGCCTTCCTGGATATTCCAGTGGACCCGTCATGGATCTGTGGCGTCTCAATCATAGCCACCGCCAACACCATCGCCAACACTGCCGCCAAAACAGGCGATATTACGCCGCCGCGTCGCGCCATCGGCATCGGCTGGCTGGCGATCGACCCAACACAACGCACCCTCGAGGTCAAACTCGACGCCCCCCCAAAAAGCGAACCGCGCCGCCCGTTGCTGGTTGGAGTAAGCGTCCGCGAGGCCGGTGGCACGGCTCTGCCCCCCGACAGCTCCGCCTTCATTACACTGGCAGCCGTCGACGACACCGTGCTTCAACTGACCGATCAGGCCTCTCCTGATCCAGCCGCCTACTATCTCAACCAACGCCGTCTTGGCATAAACCTGCGTGACGTTTATGGACGCCTGCTCGGACTCGGCGGTGACGGAAAGGCAGCGACCCGCAGCGGTCAGCTGGACAAGGATAAGCGCCGGCTACACCAAGTCCCGAGCCTGCCAGAACGCGACCAACCGGTTGTCTCGTTGTTTTCCGGCATCGTCAGAATCGGCAGCGACGGCCGCGCGCAGATACCGTTTACACTGCCCGAATTCAATGGAAAGCTGCGATTGACGGCGGTGGCCTGGACCGACACCAAGCTCGGCCATGCCGACACCAGTGTAAACGTCAGCGACCGCATTGGCACAGAACTGAACCTGCCCCGCTTCCTGGCTCCCGGCGACCACGCCGCAGTCGAGCTTTCACTGGTTAACAACGCCGGATCGGCTGGCGACTACCAAGTGACGTTGCAGGCCTCGGGCTCGCTCTCACTGGCCAACGGCTCCTTCACAATTGCCGTCCCCAAACGCGGCCACCGCACCACCATCAGCCGGCAACTGGTCGGCGAGAAAGCTGGAACCGGCACCATTCGCCTGGAGATAACTGGTGCGGACGGCTTTCATCTCGTCCGCAGCCGGACGCTTGCCGTGCGCGCGCCCGAGTATCCGGTGTGGCGCCATAGCATATCAACCCTGACGGCGGACCAGCCGATGATGGCCCCGCTCGACCTCACCGACGGCCTAATCCCGGAGACGGTAGTTGCGGCCTTGACGATCAATCCACTGCCCGGCCTTGCCCTGCCCGGCCTTGCCCTGCCCGGCCTTGCCCTAACCGCCGATCGGCCGCTGCGGGGCAGTGGGGAGCGTCTGGCCTCTGGAGTATTGCGACTGCTAGCCACCTCCGACGTTATAACCTCGCTCGACCTAGAATCGGCAACGGCGCTGCATGACCGCATCCAAGAGGGGCTGGAGACGCTGCGCTCACTGCAGCGGGCCGATGGCGGTTTTGCCTTATGGTCGCCCAAAACCGATGCCGACCCATGGCTATCCGCCTATATCATCGATGTGCTTGAACGCGCCCGCAGCGCCGGTTTCCAGGTGCCTGAAACCACATTGCAGATCGGCCGCGACTGGCTGAAGAAAATGCTCGACAATGGCTGGTTCGAGGACCGCGACTTAGTGAGCCGAGCCTACGCCACCTACATTCTCGCCCGAGCCAAATTGCTGGATGCCGCCGCAGTACGCTATTTCCAGGACTCTTTTGAGGCCAAACTCCAAACTGATCTAGCCCGCGCCCAAATCGCTGCAGCCTTGGCAGCACTCGGCGAGGGCCGCAGGGCCGCCGAGCTGTTCGAGCATTTGAGCGACGCCATCATCAACCACAAGGGCGTATCTCGAACCACGGCCGGCGGTCTGCGTGATTACGGCTCTGACCTTCGTGACCTTGCCGGAATCCTGGCTCTAGCTTGCGAAAGCGGGGCCAGCAATGGCGACCATCCCCAAGCGCTGACCCGCCTTCTCATCAACAACATCGCCGGACCCGAGCAACAACTAGGCTCCCAGGAAGGCGCATGGCTCGCCCTGGCCGCCCAGGCCGCCGCCCTGACTACGAGCCGCAACCTCGCGCTGCCGCCCGGACCGCCAGCTAAGCTAGCCGAAGGCGATCAACTCGCCGACTTGACCCGGCCGCTTTACCGGCGATTTGATCCGGCACATCCGCCAAGCCTGCACAACGCGGGAACCAAGCCGCTTACCCAAGTAATCACAGTCACCGGCCTACCCACCGCTTCACCCGCCACGCCCACCAAGCCCGCTTCAAGCAAGCGAGGCTTTGCCGTCAGCCGCGCCATGTTCAACATGAACGGCTTGCCGATTATATCCGGGGCTGAATCCGGGGCGCTGCGCCTGAACGAAGTCGTGGTGGTCATTATTGAAGGGCACAGCCCTGAGCACGGCCCGGATTATCGGGGGAGGCACCAAGTGGTGCTTACCGACCTTCTACCCGCCGGGCTGGAGATCGAAAGTGTCCGTCTCGCCGACAGTCCCCAGCTCGGCC
>JBAXKX010000239.1:0-4594 GCA_037135115.1 Rhodospirillaceae bacterium | reverse complement strand
TGGCCGTATGCGGTATTACGGCTTTTTTTCGCTGCACCCGGTGACCCATACGTCATAAACTGGGTGCTGGAGCGCCGAGAGTGCTGGTGACGATGCGAACATCCAGCCGTTGAACAAGGCTTCGGGGTCCTCGTCGGGCTTGACGTCCTTAATTTCTAGGAAAGCCGTTGCTTCCGGCGCATCTTCTGGCGCAGCCTCGCGGCAAGCGCGAATGGTGACCAGTAATGTGCCGAAACGCGCCGTCTCTCCGATAGCAGCCTCGAATCTCGATACACGTGCCGTGATCTTGTCTAGCCCGCCGAGAATAGCTCCGCCGCGATCGATCATTTCGGAAGCCGCAAAATTCGGCGCCGCCGCGAGCAAGACAAACGTCGTCAAGCCAAGCCAGCCTGACCGGTATAGCCGCAGCCGCTCCATAATATCCGCCCCGTTGCTTTTTGTGATGCCGCGCAAAACCACTCTGTCCACCGTCCTTGCCGGTTGTCAACTGTGCCGACGTTGGGCCGTGGCCGGCGAGGTGGCCGGGATGGTTACTTGGAAACAACTGCCCCGTCCCGGTAGCGACTCGGCGGTGATGCGACCTCCGAGTACGCTGGAAACGATATTGAACGCCATATGTAGTCCTAGGCCGATGCCGCCCCGGTGGCGCCGGGTGGTAAAGAATGGCTCGAACAGGTGGGCGAGATGTTCAGGCCGGATGCCGACACCGTTGTCGGTTACTTTCAGGGTGATCGTTCCAGCCTCTGCCGACTGCGCCGAAATGGTCACGGCGACCGTCCCTGTACCATCGTCGGCGACGCCGTGAAAAAGGGCGTTGTCGAGCAGGGCGGTGAGTACATGGCGCAGTGCTTCGGGAAAGCCGTTGAGGATAAGTTCGGCCGGGCATTCGATGCTCAGGTGGTGCCCGCCGCCTCGAATGCTCTCGGCCGCCAGGCCGGCAACTATGTCAATATGCTCATAAAGTCGAAAAATGTGGCGCTCGCCCTCACCGGGGGCGATGGCCACCTGCTTGAACACCCGAATAAGGTCGCCGGCCCGTTCCAGATTGGTGCGCAACAGTGCATAAACCTCGCTTGCCACTGTGAGGTAATTAATGATCATGGATTTGCGCAACTGACCAGCTTCAAAGTCTTGGGCAAGGGTTGCGGTTTTTTCGCCCAGCAGCGAGGCAGCCGTCAGGCACACCCCGACCGGAGTATTAAGTTCGTGGGCGACTCCTGCGACCAACCCGCCGAGCGACGCCATTTTTTCGGCCTGGACCAAGGTTTCTTGGAGGGCCTTTAGTTCGGTCAAGGCGCCTTCGGCCCGCTCTTTGGCGGCTCGCAGTTCGGTCTCGGCCAGTTTGCGCCGAGTGACGAAATGCGCAAGAGCGCCCGCCATGTCGGCGATCTCGTCGTCGCCATCGGCGGGAATCACCATCTCGCGACCGGCGGCTTCCGCCTCCATTGCGCGCTGAAGCGCTAAGATGCGGCCGATCACCGTACGCCCGACGTAGCGCCAGCCGATTATCAGCGCCATCAGCACTGCTAGTCCGGCCGCCAGCGTCTGGAGCGTGCGAGCGTAGGCGACATCGGCCAGAACCTCGCGGGCATGTCGTTCGGCTTCATCGCGAGAGGAGATCAGTAGCAGATTGACCGCCTCGGTCAAGGCTTCGGATAGGGTTCGGTTTTCGGCGACCACCGCTTCGGAGGCGCTAATCAGTCGAAGTTCGTGCAAGCGTCGGTCGAACAGGTTATCCGAACCCAGGCCGAATTGGAGCATGGGCATGACCAGCCCGAGCAGCAACTGATTTTCGGAGGTGGTGGCCAAGTTGAGCCGAATGGCACCCATCGAGATGGTTACTTCATTAAACCGGCTGCGCAGCTGATGAACTTCGGGCGGATCGGTGATCAGAATCGCCTCGTTCAGAAGACCGGCGGCTAGGTTGCCACCGGCGGCCAGTTGCAGCAGTGCCAGCATTTCGCCGACATTGCGGTTAAAAAGAATGCCGATTCGCCGTTGCAGCACCACCATGTCCTGATATGAGGCGGGCGCGGCGGCGGTGGCCTTGCCGTCCGCAGGGCGAGAGGACCCAAGATCATCCACCAGCGTCTTGATGCCGGCAAAAAGCGAGCGGTAAGTGTTGTCGACTCGGGGCGTCACGGCATTGAGGAACCGTTTGTGCCCGCTCGCCAAGCTCGTTGCATCGCTGTGCAGCTGGGAGCGCAGTACGATACGCTCGGCAACCAAATCGCTCTGGAGTTTAAGGTTGGTTGCCAGCGTGGCGATGCGATCGCGTAGCGGATTAACGACTTCACTCCCGACCCTGAGTCGCATCAACTCATCTAGTCGACCGTTGAGGCGGACGACCCGGCCGGCCAACGCGGTCATTAACTCATCCCGCTGCCCTTCGCTCAGAGTTGCGGCCAGGGTTGCGGTGGCGCTGGCAATGCCGGTGGCTTCGACGGCCAGCGCCTCGGCGGTGCTCATTGCCGGGACCGCGCGACCTACCACGACTTCAAGTTCATTTTCAACGCTGCGAAATGACAGCCAAGCGACCATACCCGAGAGCACCGCCATCGCAGCAACAACCGAAAAGGCGCCCAAAACCTTGGCCAGAATGCCGAAGCGACGATGCTGCCTAGTCAAGTCCAAGCCAACCGTCCATGAATACGGGGAATCGGTGGGAGTGTCGTTCATGGCTGGGGCAAGGTTGCGGCCTATTCGGTGGCGGCGTTGTACCCAAACCAAGTCAGCGTCAAACGCGCCAAGGTGCCGTCGGCCTTGGCCGCAGTGATCGCCGTATCAAACCGCTTGCGCAGATCCTCATTGCCAGGCCTCATCGCGACCCCTACGCCGTGGCCAAACGGACCGCCAATCATGGCCGGACCGAACAGAGTCAGCTCCGAACCACCACTGTTCTTGGCGATAATAAATTCATGCAAAGCAGCGCCGCCATCAAGAATTGCATCGAGCTTGCCATGAACCATGTCGGCATATTTTTCATTCTCTACATGATAGACGCGGACATCGGATATCTTTGCTAGGTACTGCTTAGCAAATTCTTCGTAAACTGTATCAACATGAACGCCTACCCGCTTGCCGCGTAGTGCCTCCATTAAAATTTTAAAACTAGCCTGTTCCTCGGTATTCATGCTGTCGAGGTCAAGCCGGTTGAGGATCAGCAGAGAGGTAAGCTCGTTGCCGGACAGAGTCGCGAAATACTCCGGAGTCAGTGCATAAGGCAGACTGAACAGCGCACGCTTGGCTCGTTCCTGAGTAATGGTCATGCAGCCGATATATGCATCATAGGTCTTGGAATCGAGTTCGTCGTAGACACGCTCCCAATCGACGCTGGTGATTTCGCACTTAGTACCCATCCGCTGGCACAAGTCGTTGATCATGTCGATTTCGAAGCCGGTAATCTTTCCGGCATCATCGCTGATCGTCCATGGTGGATAATGGCGATACGTGCCGATCTTGATTGCTTCACCGGCTCGCGCTGAACTTTCGATAATAGATATAATTGAGATAAATGTTGCAAAGACCAAGCCCACGAATCGGCCCGCCCTTAACAAATGATTTGCGGCACCTTGGTGCATTCTTTTCCTCCCGCTGATTGCCCCCCGCCGCCTGCCTCCCTCGCCGTTCGTAAATGCCCGGGTGCAAGTTCTGAATTCGTAACCTTATCAGTATATATCATCCGGGCCTTTGGGCCAACACTCAAATATAGCTTTGTAAACAATAAGATCGTCCCAGCGCAGGGCCTCCGGTGCCAGAGAAAAGGGGCATCGATCACACGGAGAAATAGCGTGCCTTAGGGTGATGCAGTACGATGGCGCTGGTGCTTTGTTCCGGGTAAAGCTGACTACCCTCGGACAAAGCTATCCCGATTCGGTCCGCACGCAACAGACGCAGCAGTGGCTCCTGATCTTCTAAATTCGGGCAGGCGGGGTAGCCGAAGGAATATCGGCTGCCGCGATAGCCTTGCTGCAACAAGGTGGCGGTGTCGCGTGCGTCCTCACCGCCAAGGCCGAGTTCGGCGCGTATGCGCAGGTGTACGTATTCGGCCAGCGCCTCGGTCATTTCGACACTAAGGCCATGCAGGTACAGATAGTCCTGATAGCGATTTGCTTCGAACCAAGCTTGGGCGGTTTCGGTGGCGTGGGCACCCATTGTGACCACCTGTATCCCGATCACGTCGCGTTCGGGCGATGTAACGTCGCGTACGAAGTCAGCGATGCACAGGCCACCCTGGCTCGCTGCCTGGCGGGGCATGGTGAAGCGAGCCTGTTCCGCAATGCCATCTTCGGCGAATAAAATCAAGTCGTTACCTTCGGCGGCGGCCCTCCAGTAACCATAGACAGCTTGCGGCAATAAAATATGCTCGCGAGCGCAGGTATCCAGCATTCGCTTCAAAATGGGCCGTAATTCGATTTTGGCCCACTCGTTGAACTGTTCAAGCGTACGCCAATCCTTGCGATAGCCCCATTGCAACTGGTAGAGCATGCGTTCGTTGAGGAAAGGGCCAATGTTCTTGAGCGGGACATGCTCCAACACCCGTGCCCCCCAGAACGGTGGCTGAGGCACATTTACGTTTTCGGCCAGAGACGTA
>JBAXKX010000238.1:0-4624 GCA_037135115.1 Rhodospirillaceae bacterium | reverse complement strand
ATGACGACGCAGTCTGGCCCTTTACCACCGGATCAGCCTCAACGATGGTCAGTGTCACGGTCTGGGGGATTTCAACGCCTAGCGGTGATCCCTCGTGGCACTGGACCGTGACCTTCATGCCTTCCTGGAGGAATACCGCCGGGTCGCCGATGATATCTCGCTTGATTATCATCTGCTCGAAAGTGCTGTCATCCATGAAGGTGAAATCGTCGCCCTCGCTGAAGAGAAACTGCATCTCGTGATCATCAAGCCTGGCCCGCTCAACCGACTCCTGGGTTCTGAAGCGTTCGATCGTCTTTGTGCCGGTGCGTGCGTCCTTCATCTCGATCTGGATAAAGGCGCCGCCCTTGCCGGGCTGAACCATTTGTATTTTAGCGACCACCCAAAGCTTACCGTTATGTTCCATAACGTGGCCGGGGCGCATCGTATTGGCGTTTACCTTCATCGGACTTACCGTGTTTTCGAGCTAATTTTCATGACTAGCGGACCCTAGCAGTTTGGCGCAGCGGAGGCAACGCTCCAGGACGCCCCAGGACGGCGACACGCTCCAGGACGGCGTGGCGATCTTTGCCGCAGCTGAGCAAATTTTGCCGGGGCCATCCTGTATAAGTAACCAGGGAGGCGCTGCCATGTGATTGGCCCATTTGTTTTCAACAGCTTTTCGTGCAGCTGGCATAAAGAGTGCATGACCGATGCTGACGCCGAAGCCGACGCCGAGGGAGGCAACCATGACGATTCAAGGGGCATTTACTTCCGCACTCAATGGTATGGGGGCGTTTTCGTCGGCTGTCGGTAATATTTCCGACAACCTTGCCAATGTTGGGACTATCGGCTTCAAGCGTGTCGATACTACGTTCAAGGATTTAATGGGCGCGCCGGAGGTTAGTTATAAGAACCCGGTTTCGGTTCGGGCGCTACCTATTTACCGCGATGATGTCGCAGGGGGGATGGTTCGAACGGACAACCCGACTGCGTTTGCGGTAACTCAGGGCGCGGGGTTCGTGCCGGTTGCGGATATTCGTTATCCTCCCGGTGCCACTACGGCTGTTGTCGGCTTGCCTGATTCCCATTTTACCCGTGCTGCCGATTTTCAGCCCGATCTCAATGGGTATCTAGTCAATTCGGGCGGCCAAGTATTATTGGCTATGCCGGAAAATACGACATTCAGTGGGAAATTTCCCGTCTTGCCAACCGGTGCCGGACTTGTGCCCGTTAGGGTTGATCCGACAAAGTACCTTAAGATGCCGGGCGTGCAGAGCACGACGGTCAATGTCAACGCGAATTTCCCGGCATTGGCTCCGGTTGGCATCAACCCGGCCGGTGGCGGTCCGGCGGCCGGTGCCGGTCCAGGTGACCAGACCGCTTCAATTGGGTTTTACGATTCGACAGGTATGCCCCATTCTATGGCTATTACCTTTAGAAAGACCGCCGTGAACTCCTGGGAGGCGATTGGCGGCTTGGTAAACGACGCGCCGTCGCAGACCATCACCTTGAATCCGCCATATCCCACGGTCTCATTTTCTCCTTTGGGTGCCCTGACGGCAGTAACAAAGCTTGATATCCCAATTCCAACGGTGCAGGATAAGAGTAATCCGTTGGGGCCTGCGTTGCCGTTCGGAACTCTTACATTGGACATGGGAACGCCGACCGGCGATTCGACTCAGTACTCAGGGACTCAAATTGAAGTAAGATACCAAACCGATCTTACCGGGTCTCCCGCTGGTGACTTCACTAGTGCGTCTGTAAATGATGACGGCTCGGTGGTGTTCAAGTACTCAAATGGGCACAGCATCGATGCCTACCGTGTTCCGCTGGCGACCTTCACCAATCCCAACCTGTTGGAGAGGGTAACGGGGGCGACCTTCGGTAGCGACCCGTTGCTGGCCGGGACTTCTTATTATGGGTGGCCGGGTAATCCTTCTGTCGGCAACATTGTTTCAGGGGCGACGGAATCCTCAAACGTCGATATCGGGACCGAGCTGGTCAAGATGATTACCGCACAACGAGCCTACTCATCGAATTCAAAGATTATTTCGACCTGTGATGCCATGACCGAAACCGCGATCGGCCTGAAGGGCTAGGGCGAGGGTTAGGGGAGGCGGAGCGCTGACACCCGCGCTAGATGCGCTATAAAATGGCATGGCAAAGGGCGTGGGGATCGGCTATGTTAAAAGCCGTTCGCTTTGGCAGCGGAATTCGGCGACGGATTAACGCGCTGAGAATGCAATCCACTGAGAACGCAAAGCAATGGTAACGCAGAAAGGCTGAGGCATGGGGCGGCTTTTGACCGTGTTAGTCATAGTGGTGCTGATGGAGTCGGCTGGCCCGGTGTCGGCCGGTCAGAGGTTGGTTCCTCCGACCGTGCAGCTTCCACCTCAAACCATGGAACAGGTTATCAAGGACTGCACGATCAGCGGTTTACTGTTTGCGTCGGCGGCTGGGCTGGGGGTACTCAAACCGGTAACCGTGGCGCTGCATACCATGACGACATTTGCGCTGTTGCATGAGGCGATCTATGGATGCGGCCTTGGCGTGATCGGGGGCTATGTCAGCCAAAGTTTGCTGTCCCTGATTCCAATACCGCCGCCGGGCAATCCTTTTGACCTTCAGACCAGCGCTACGCTGCCCGATGGGACTGTCCACCGCTAGTTTACAGATAGTCGCCGCTTGGCATCCAAAAGCCGGTATTAGCCCGGATGAATTCGTGGATGTCTGCTTGCCATAATCCGACGTGGGGCTTTTCAAAATCAGATCCGATGGTCAGATCGCTGCGATAATATTCCCGCTGGAACAGTTTTGGAGCGCTGGTATTGCCCGGCAGCCAGACATGGCAGCAGCCATTGTGGCTCCAGTCCGCGACCACAACCGAACCGATTTTCATAATCAGCACTGCTTGCCGTTGGTCGCTGGTTGTTTCTCCGGTGAAGGTGCCGAAGCTGACGATGTCGTGGCGCTCCCGAGTTCCGGCGGCATGGCGGGCGATGGCGGCACCTCGGCGCCCAAATACAACCCAGGCTTCCTGCATATAGCCCTTTTCGTGAAAGGCGTTCCAGAATTTGCGCCGGCTCGACCACATTCTGGAGTGGTGAAGTTGCACAGTTTCGTCAACCACCGCTAGAAATTGTTCAAGGGATACCTTCGCTAACCAGTGGCACATTAAGCATTGGGCTTGTTCCGATACATCAGCCCACGCCACCGGATTAGTCCGTGGCTCCTTCAGCAGTCCAAGCAGCACCCGCTTGATAAACTCTCGGGTTTCGGCCGGTGGCGATGTTGTGGCCCAGGGCAGCAGCAGGGCTTCGGCAAGGGCGGGACGTGCTCGCGACACTCCACCGTACAGGAACTCCTTGCCCTTCATTGACCACGAGACAAGGCGCAGGGCAACGCCGTGCGAAGCAGGTTGGCCTGTTGCGGCCATCTCGACGATGCTGTCGCATGCCTGAACGAAGGCTTCACCGAGCAGTCGCGCTGCCGATAAAACGCCAGAAAACCCAATGTGAGCCAGGAAATCGCGCGGCGGCAGCTCGGCGGCCATCACGGCTTGTGCCAGCATAGCGGGGGCATTGCTTGGATCAAACAATCGGTAGACGCGGTGCAGCTCGGCCCAGCGCGACCCTTGTGCCGCTGCAATCTCGGCGAGAAAGTAGCCGATTCGGGCAAACCCAGCCGTTTTGGGGTCGAAGTGCCAAAGGTAATACCGAGTTAGGCCGTTAATTATGGCGGTTCCTTGACCTGCGAGGGCATGTGATAGATATGCGTCCATAAACCTTGCGTTGTCGATCAGGGGGGCCGTGCCGAAGGACAGGCATTCAGATGCATAGCGCCAGTCGCGCTCATTGATTCCAGACCAGTCGCCTAATGCGGCGGCCTCAGTCATGCGTTCGCGCAAGTCGGGCATATCAATGTTGAGGGGTGGCCCCGACAGCACGCCAAGCTTGTTTTCAACTTCGATGCGGGCTTCCTCAGTTTCACAGGCCAGTGGAAAGTCAAAGCTACGCGGCTTCCAGTCGCGGGGCAGTCCATCGATCAAGTGGCGCAGGCTCACGGTGATCGTCCAAGTACATCGTCGGCTTTGGGTGCTGCCATGACTAGACGAATATCGACACGTCGGTTCTTGCGCTTATTTTCGTCGGTATCATTGGCCCGGGCCGGACGATGCTTGCCGTATCCCGAAACGCTGAAGAATGGTTGCCCGTTATAGTTCATGAGTTTTGCCAGTTCCGGATCGCTCTCAATCATGAATTGATAGGTGTTTAGCGAGCGCCGGATCGATAAGTCCCAGTTGGCGTTATCGTCTCCATCGGCATCGGTATGACCCTCAACAAATACCGCTTCGATTTTATGAGGTGACTTGGGGCAGGTTTCAGGTAATGTCTTGGGGGGGCCTCCACCATAACATGGTAGTATCTCACGGAATGCTCTGGATAGGATAATTACCGCCCGGCGCCCTTGGTTACTTAGATAATAGCCTCCCTTCTCGAACATGATGTTCTCCGGCAGGTGGAGTATGCCTTTGTCATTGTCGATATCAACGACAAAGCCTTTGTCACTCATTACAACCTTAATGGTATGAAGCAGGGCGAGGCGAGTGCTGCTGGAATCAAGTAACGTGTTAATTACCTCG
>JBAXKX010000237.1:0-4641 GCA_037135115.1 Rhodospirillaceae bacterium | reverse complement strand
AAGCCGCCAGCGCGCCGCGCTTATCTCGCTGGCACAGCGTTTCTACCGCTCCACCGATGGTGGAACCTTGCAACCAGGGCATGAGCAGCACCGGATAGTCATCGCTTAAAGCAACCGCCGACGAAGTATAAAGTTCCCTCGGCAAATAGTCAATGTCAACCATGTAAGGCGAGCGAGCGGTCTTAATATAACGCGCCAAGGCCCGGTAGCGTCGTTCCAAATCCGGCATGTCGCGGGTAAAGCACTTAACCGCCAAAAAAACCCCGCCAGCTTCGCGAACCTTGAACACACAGGCGAAATTCCCCGCCATGAACACAGGGTGACGTCGTGAATCCAGCTCCGGCAGAACATTAAGCGTTGCGAAACGAACCTTAGCGTTCGCCACAGCCGCCTTATAGTCGCTGATGAGGGGCATGGTCATTTGAGTTCCACCGCCGACTAATGTTATGCGCGTTAGGTCGCTGCCTAAGGTCTATGCTTGCTAAACCGCGCTATAGGTTCCGTGATCAACTTCTATCATGATCACTGTCGAATCGTCATTGGCCAATAATTCGTCGCCATGACGGGCGGAAACGAGGGCTGCGAATTTAGACTCGTCGGCCAGCGCCTCCGAGACCTCCGCAAGTT
Organism: Rhodospirillaceae bacterium; assembly: GCA_037135115.1. Classification (GTDB taxonomy): domain Bacteria; phylum Pseudomonadota; class Alphaproteobacteria; order Azospirillales; family Azospirillaceae; genus BOG-933. The sequence continues at coordinate 4,014 of JBAXKX010000237.1, read as the reverse complement.
CTGCGGAAAAGCTGCGAGCGGGCCGCATCGCGTGGCGTTTGGCCGCAGCGGCCAGTCGCCCACCACCGCTAACGCTATCGTTTCTATTCATCAGCGCCAGGTACTCAGCATCCATTGCTTGAGAACCACTCCGGCCCTGACAGGAGGCCATATGGCGCAAGGCCAAAAACTGGCCGATGCCATCGGAGGCAAGTATTATAGTCGCCAGCCTTGGCAATCGCAACATCCCCGTTCGCAAGCGCGCAGAATCAGGCATGTTTTTCCAGTTAAGCAAGTGCGGATCGCGATCGAAATCGGCAAGACTGGTGGGATGGCTTTCGACTAAAACCATACAATTGGCACTGCGGTCAAACACCAGCAACGGACTGTCGCCATAGCCAAGCCAATGAAGCACCGCAGCATCCGCGTCCCCTGCCCCGTTAATGTCCCCGGCACCCCCGCCCCGGTACAGACCCAGCCAGCAGACGACCAGGGTAGCAAATGAACCTTCACGGACAAATTTACTGTGCCGAGTCGGATCTACCTTGGCTTGGACGGAGTGGGTACTGCGAAAATCCAAGCAGAAACCGTCTAGCCAACAATTGAGCGCCTCCAGGTCGGAGATTGGCGCATCGGGAAGTTTTCCGACCAGGGTTTCCGCCCAGGCCCCGCAAAAAATCCCCGAGGCTCCAGCCCCATCGGACACGGCGGCCAGTAGCCCCATCCCACCGGCACCTTCAATTTGTGACAAACGAAAGCGATCCTCGTTACGTCGCCACACGACTTCACCACCATCGCCGAAGGAGTCGTTGCGCGGCTTCGCTGTGGTCTGAGCCCAGGCCCTCCAACGTGCGACCGGCCGTCCGGAGGAAGTTGCCAGTATCCCGGCCATACCCGGCTGGGGCGCGACACTGGCCACCTCGATAGACCTAGCAATGGAAGCACGCTCTGGGATCGAGGGAATTTGCGCGTTGACGATCGGCCCGGTCACCGGTGCTGGTGCTGGTGCTGGAGCTGGAGCAGGCCGAATCAAACTCGCCACCTGGGCCTTCGGGGCCACGGGCAGACGGTATTCAAGATCAAGCGCCGCGATGCGCATCTCCGAGACCCGCTCGACTAAGCCCGCCCGTTCCTCATAAAGAGATATTACCTCTCCGGCCAAAATATCCCGGCGCCGGCGCGCATCCAGAGTGCTCTCGACCAGCTGGTTCAAGCGAATCTCGGCGGCGGCGATATCATCGGTTAATGAGGCCAATGACTGGCCGACGCGAGCGCGCAGCGTCGCAACCTCCCCCGCCTCGGTGGCAAAGACGCAGCTCTGTCGCTCAAGGTCAAGAACATCCCGCCGCCGATCCTCCAATGCAGCCTCGCTCGCACGCAGCAAATCCTCATTAGTGGCCAGATCACCCCGAACCACCGCGAGCGCCCGGCCAAGCCCGGCCTCTTCCTCCTGCAAAGAAACCAGCCTAGCCTGAGCCATATCGGCAGCAGCGACTATATGATCGCAGCGCTGCTGAGCTTCGGCAGCCTCCTCACGGGCGAGGCCGACCTCCTCGACCACACTAGCCAGGAGCTGACGCTCCTTTTCATGAGAGCGGTAAAGCCCTTCCAGCTCGTCAGCCAGATGTCGGCCCCGCTTCCCTGCTTCAGCAAGGGTAGCGCGCCGCACCTCCAGCTCGGCCTGCACCGCTGCAATTTCGTTGCGTCGGCACGCCAGCTCCTCACCCAGAGACAAGACCTCGCTACGAAGCGGCTCCAAGTCCCGTGTAGCCTGCTGAATTTCGCTCAAACGATCCTGCCAGACCCGGACTTCCGCCCGCACCGCGATTTGTTCACCAATATCGTCGGCAGTACTAGAGGGTGGCGGACCGGGCAAGGGTAGAACCACCCGATCGCGGCGCCAACCAACCAACCGCCAAGACAACGCTACAACCAACGCGATCACCAAGCAGGTCAGCACAACCGTTATCAGAACCGAATTCCCGTCGAAGCTACCCACCACACCGCCCTCATACTATCTACCAATTTGCCTTGACTAGCGGTGCGAGGCCGTACCTGGGCGTTTGCGGCCGCCGCCGTCCTGCGGCAACGTGAAGGTGAAAGCTTGGCGGGTACCGATATCCAGCAGCTTGATTAGTGCGACCGCGTCGGCATTATAGGCCATGCCGCGAATGCTTGGCGTCGACTCGATATCACGATCGAATATCTCGCAGATGATGGCACGATGTCGATCCGACAACTCACTCGACATTTCGAACAACAACCTTGCATATGGATCACGTGGCAACTGCAAGGAACTCCAAGGGAACACCACCGACGCCTCACTCCCACCTGAAATATGACAGTTGATGAGAAGTGCATGACCATCCGATGTTTTCAGCGCAGTAAGCCGTTGGGCGGTGGCAAGCAACTCACTCTCGGAAGCCACGTCATTTGCCATACCATCAGTAATATTGATTACTACAGGAGGAAATGAAGTGGGGTGATGGTATATCCACTCCTCAAGTGTAACAATAGCCAGCTTGAAGGCGGCGTTCATGGGCGTGCTTTCACCAGCAACCGGCTCGATCCAGCGCGATACAGTAATCTGTTCATTAACGGCCTGACCGCGAACAGTGGTGGTTATCTCCCTGGTCTCAATTTCGGCATTGGCCGACACCTCTGAGATGGAAACCAGGCGTTGGCCAGCCAAACCCTTGCGCCAGCAGAACTCAGGGCGCGTGGTCAGGCCGTAACCGATAATACCAATGTCGAAATAATCGCGGACGCCCTCGTCGCGCATACAGCGGTTGACCAGCTCCTCCAGCGTGCTATTAAGAGCATCTGCCACCACTACGGCGCGACTTATGAGTTGATTCGACTCATCCCGGCTAAATTCCTTGTTCATCGACCGTGACTGGTCGACAAGAAACAAGAAAACACCACGACGATCACGACTGATTTCCTGAGAATAGGTCACGAAAAACGCCCCCTCACAGCACATCCACGCAACCGGCGCGACACTACGGCGGCTCGCCCCGGCACCCCATTAAGTAAACTATCACTATCCCACTCCGCTGTGAAGCCTCCGAATACGCCCCATCCATACTTGCCCCCCCCGCCCCCCCGGACAGCTTTGAAAAAGGTTCAGGGTTTAGGCGCAACGTCAGGCTTTGCCGACGGCTTATCACTACCCTGGCCTAGGGGAATCATCACGAACGGAGCCGAACAACTGACGCCGGGCACGTCACCCACACTACTGATGGTCATTTTGAATTCAAAATTTCTGGTAAGGATTTCCGCCACAGCGGATGGCGGGGCCGCCTGAGTACGCGCGGCATGGTTAAACCATTCGGTGATTGCAGCCGCCGGCTTGTCGGAATTTACGCCCAGGACCGCGAGGCGCCACGCCCCCAACGCCGCCTTGCAATATTTTTCAGAAATACGGTCGGTTTGCCGAGGGTTTACTGTGCCCTCGATGCTGTATCTGAATTGTCCAACCTCGCTCAACGAAAAGTCGACATCGATGATATCCTCGCTGCGCCCAGCGCTATGATCGTGCTCAACCCTGATTGAATGCACTAATTCGGCCGTTTTAGCGACCGCGTGCAAGCCCCAATCGAGCAGGTTGACCGGCTGACCTAACAACCAGTCAATACCATCGGCACTCGTCACCGGAACCACAGGGGCTCTATCGGGAGCAGTAGCCCTATCGGGAGCAGTAGCCCTATCGGGAGCAGGGGCTGCGGTAGGGGTAACGCAGATTGCGGACAATTGGGCCGCGCGCCGTCCGTCATGCCCGGCGTCCGCGAGGGCCTTTTCACGCTCGCCAAACAAACCACGGCGCGCCTCCTGACACTGAGCCAGCGACGCGAATGGTATCTGAGAGCTAACCGGGGGGTAGTTTAACCAAAACCAGCTATAAACCAAGATTGCCGGGTCCATGATCCCTCCACAACCAAGCCCAAACGTCGTCTAATACCAGTGGCCTTTGATGATAACCAATCAAAGGCCCCCTCAGACGGCGGGCGCCCGCGTCTCGCGGGCTTGCCTTCG
>JBAXKX010000236.1:0-4643 GCA_037135115.1 Rhodospirillaceae bacterium | reverse complement strand
CTCCTACCGCAAGCGGCTTGAACAAATTCTGGCCGCCAAGGCCGCAGCCGAGCCGCCGAATTCTTGACCAAAGCACGAGGCAAACCGGTATAATGACGCAGAAGCAGAACTGCAGAATCAAGAGCCAAGGACCACCTCGTGACCGTCATCGCTCCGGACCTGGACCGCCTCGCCGATCTGGTGGGCATTGAGCCATTTTTCTACGACATTTGGGGCAATCGCTTTAATGTCAGCCGGCAAACCAAGACGGCGATAATTACTGCGCTGGGCTTGGCCTGCGGTTCCGATGCCGAAATCATCGATAGCCTGTGTTTGGTGGTACAAGCCAACTGGCAGCAACCACTACCACCGGTTGTAGTGCTGGGCGAGAATGATCAAGCCCATGTACCGGTGGTCTTGTTCGCAAAAGACCTCGTTCGGCCGCTCAACTGGAGTCTGGTTCAAGAGGACGGTATACTGCACGAAGGAATAGTGCAGACGGACCAGCTAGTTATAATCGAAACAACGGCAATCAACGGCACCAAGTTACTTCGCTGCCGGCTACCGTTGCCTTCAAATTTGCCATGCGGCTATCATACCCTTACTGTGAACACTGGTTCCCAGTCCGGCAAGCTTAGCCTCATCATTGCCCCCGACCACTGCTTGCGGCCACAAGATGTCGCGCCGGGCGGCAAGAGCTGGGGACTGAGCGTCCAACTTTATGGCTTACGCAGTGCCAGCAACTGGGGGATGGGTGACTTCGGCGATCTTGGCAAATTTGCCGAGTACGCCGCCGGATTGGGAGCCGGAATGGTTGGCCTTAATCCCATACACGCCCTTTATCATGCAGATCCGAACCACCATAGTCCTTATTCGCCATCGCACCGTGCCTTCCTCAATATATTATACATTGACGTTGTCGCGGTGCCTGACTTGGCCGAATGCCCCGAAGCCCGCGACTTAATCGGCGGTCCCAAATTTCTAACCGCGCTCGCCCGCGCCCGTGAAGCCGAGCTGGTGGACTATCCAGCGGTAGCGGACCTCAAACGGCCAGTGATGGAATTGTTGTTTGCTTCGTTCAATAAACGCCACCTTACAGACGGCACAAGTGAACGTGCTCGCGAATTTCGCATGTTCCAGACCGAAGGCGGCGAAGAATTGGCCAAGTTTGCTCTATTCGAAGCACTTCACGAGCATTTCTATGGCGGAGATCCATCGCTTTGGAACTGGCAGGACTGGCCGAAGCCTTACCGTGATCCAGCCAACGCGGAGGTTGCGGCCTTCGCCGAAAGCCATGCCGGCCGTGTAACCTTTTTTCAATTCCTGCAATGGCTGGCCGACATTCAATTGGCCGAGGCAGCGTCACGGGGACGAACGGCGGGGCTGCGCTTTGGCTTTTACCGCGATCTTGCGGTGGCGGTCAATCCGGGCGGCGCCGCTGCCTGGGCCAATCAGTCAGTGATAGTTACGGCGGTCGGGGTGGGCGCCCCGCCCGATCATTTCAATCTGCACGGGCAGAGCTGGGGGCTGGCCCCAATGTCGCCGATAGGCTTGCGCGAGGCCGCTTATCGGCCGCTGATTTCGGTGCTGCGAGCCAATATGCGCCACGCTGGCGTGCTGCGCATCGACCACGTCATGGCGCTCCAGCACCTGTATTGGATACCGCCGGGGGGCGGCATCGGCGCTTATGTCAGCTATCCTTTGACCGATCTGGTCCGCTTGGTCGCATTGGAATCGCACCGGGCCAGCTGCGTCGTGATCGGCGAGGATCTCGGAACCGTGCCCGACGGCTTCCGCCCGGCAATGCAGCGAGCTGGCATCCTGTCATGCCGAGTGTTCTATTTCGAACGCGGTGACGGCGGCGAGTTTCTGCCGCCCGAGGCTTATCCTGACGGCGCCCTCATCTGTGCCACCACTCACGATCTGGCCACCCTCAAGGGATTCTGGCAGGGCGTTGATCTCGAGTGGCGCATCAAGCTTGGCCTTTATCCGACGCCGGAAATGCGCGAGGACGAGGTCAGGTGTCGCGAGCACGACCGCTGGCGGCTGCTCAATGCCCTTGAACATGCCGGGGTTCTGCCAGACCGCCTACGTCACCGAAACGGGCTGCCCGGCTTTGACGACGAGTTGGCGCTCGCAATCTATTGTTTTCTGGCGAAGGCGCGCAGCCGCATCCTGATGGTTCAGATCGAAGACGCGATTCTTGAGGCCGAGCAACCGAACCTGCCCGGCACGGTCGATCAGCATCCAAACTGGTGCCGCCGCCTACCGATGGCACTCGACCAGATCGCCCGGCTGAAGCCGATTAAGCGACTGGCCGAGGCGATCAAGGCAACGGGAAGAGCAACGGCCGGGATAACTGCAAGGTCAACTGAGAGGCCAACTGAGAGGCCAACTGAGAGGTAAAGAGGATTTTAACTAACGGTGGGCAGCGATGAATTCGGCGAGTTTCGGTAACACCTCGCCCCGCCAGCGCCGTCCGGTGAACAAGCCCAAATGACCAACCTTAACCTGAAGGTGATGGCTGCGGCGGGCTGATGGGATGTTAATGGTCAGTCCATGCGCGGCAGAGGTCTGACCGGGGGCGGAAATATCATCGCGTTCGCCCTCAATGGTCATCAGCGCCGTGCTGTGAATTGCCGATGGTTGCACGTTCCGCCCCCGCCAGCTCATAGTGCCGTTGGGGAGGTCGTGGCGCTGGAACACGGATGCCACCGTCTCAAGGTAGAAATCCGCCGACAGATCCATTACCGACATGTATTCATCATAAAATGTCTTTTGGGTTGCTGCGGCCTCATCATCCTCAATCAAATCCTGGTACATTTTATAATGGGCAAGGGCGTGTCGTTCCAGATTCATCGACATGAAGCCTGACAACTGGACAAATCCAGGAAATACCCGCCGTCCGGCGCCAGGATAGCACGCCGGAACCTTGGCGATCACCGTGCGCTCGAACCAGTCAACCGAGTTCATTTTAGCCAACCGCGACGGCATGGTCGGCGCCACAGTGACATCAATCGGACCGCCGATCAAAGTCAGGCTGCGAGGCTGGTTTATATCGTCATCCTGGGCCAACAGCGACACCGCAGCCAGCGCCGTTACAGAGGGCTGGCACACCGCGACGACATGAGTATCGGGGCCGAGCAGGCGCATGAAATCCATAATATAGGCGACGTTGTCGTCGAGTCCGAACGGGCCGGTGCCTAGCGGGACTTGGCAGGCGTCAACCCAGTCGGTGATGTAAACGTCGTGACCGGGCAGCAGCGCCTCGACTGTACCACGCAGCAGGGTGGCATGGTTCCCGGCCAGCGGTGCCAGCAGCAACACTCGGGGATCGTCGCGGTTGGCCGCACGCTGAAAATGCAGCAACCGGCAAAACGGCTTTTCAGCGACCACGGCCTCAACAACCGCAACCGACAAGCCGTTAATCACCGTCTCAGTTATGCCGAATTCAGGTTTGCCATAGCGGCGGGTAGATCGCTCAAACATTTCAGCCGCCGCCGAGGCCGCGCGACCGAAACCAGGGTTGACAACAGCCATGAAAGGATTGCGACAGGCGTCTTGGACGGCGTCAGCCCATAGCCGCATCGGCCCCAGGGCGGCTTGTTGCATCTCGTAAGCTTGATAAAGCACGTCGTCCTCATTAGTTATCGGTAATCCACCACTCTGTCCCAATGATCGGCACTTGACAATGATTTTTATCGAAATGATTTTTATCTAAAAAACAGCCTGGAATCGGAATTATGGCATAATCTCATTTTTGGTTTGTTTGTAGGGAACTGACGCATATACTCGTGATAAGATCGTGATCGTGAATTTTTGTGATGCTGCCAGATCGGAATTTGGCTAATGCCGGACGAGCCTCCTTATACAAAACACCATAGCTTGGCCCAGGCGCTGATCAGAACATTTTACGACGCCCTGGATCGCCGGGCCGAAGCTGCGGATGGGCTAACCCGCGATGAGCTGAGCGAGGAATTTTCTCACTTCAACGACCATTTCGGTACCATGCTTGGCCTGTTCGACATGACATGCCGGGAGTGCGGATCGCACCGCCCGTCCCCGGACAGCGACGACGATTACCTAGTTCGGCTGGTCATTGCCAAGCTTGAACACCGCCACCCCTCTCGCGACATTATGATCGAGGGCAGGGCCTTTCCCGCGTTTCTTGGTCCGGCCATCAAGGCCGGATTCAACCGCCTTTTCAACGGCCGTGAATACGCCCTGCTCAATAGGCAGGCCCATCTGTTGCTGTTAGGGGCAGGAGCTATGGGTAGGGGCGAATGGGCAACATTTAGGGAGATGGAAGGGCGTGAGCCGCTACAGCCGCATTTGGACCGAGTTTTCATCGAAATGCTGTGCCGTTTTAGGGACTTTCACAGCAAGCGGAATGTTTTTACTGGAGAATTACGCGATACGCTCAACTCAAGACAATTCATAATTTCCGATTTAGTGTTTGTCGATCTTTTTGATGCCTTGTTTTCGGACTATTGGAAATACAAAGATTACCCCGAGGATGATTTAGTGCTGGATTTGCTCTTTGGCGCGCGAAGCGTGGTCACGGTTGGCGAAATCAAGGAGCTGATTTCCGTGTTCGAAAAGTACAAGCGAGTGGTCACGGCCAAGAGCAAAGTCCTTTCGGCCATTAGGCCAAGGCGAACGTT
>JBAXKX010000235.1:0-4674 GCA_037135115.1 Rhodospirillaceae bacterium | reverse complement strand
GTGTGCGAAGTTCATGGCTCATGCTTGAAAGAAATTCACTTTTTGCGCGGCTGGCATGTTGCAACTGGCGATTGGCCTCCGACAGTTGTCGGGTGCGCTCTGCCACCTGCCGCTCCAGATTTTCATAGAGCCTGACATTTTCGATGGAGATCGCCAGTTGTCCGCAAAGCATGGAGATACTCTCGATCTTGGCAGCTGTGAACGCGGCACGAAACAATCGATTCTCGAGGGTAAGGAAAGCACTGACGCGACCGCGTACCAGGACAGGAAAAGCTAGCAGAGAACACAGCGCCATGTCGTCAAAATGGCGGTCGGTGGAAAAACGGCTATCGATCACCGCATCATCAGATACCAGAGGCTTGATCATTTTCAGACCCAGTCGCACAACGCTGGCGGGAATGATTAGCAGCTCCTCGGCCTCGTGCATTGTCATTCGTTCCAACGCCTTACCGTTATACGTCCCGCCCTCCAGATTCCAGCACCCGTTCTCGTCGCAAAGAAGAAGATGCGTGTCTGTCGCTCCGATCAATTGGCTTAGCAGTTCCACCACCCTGCTCACCAATCGTGGTTGTGAAGTTTCAGAGGCCAGCGTCCGGGAGGCACGCAGGAGGGCTTCATGGTCGAGAGCGTCGCCATGCCTTCCGCTGGAATTGTTTTTACGGCCGGCATCCACAAATGGAAGCTCGTCCTGCATTGCATGTGCTTTGCCAATGGCGCCCCATTCCCAATAGAGATCGTGGGCGCGTGTCAACAACGGGCGACCGGCGTGCTCCATTTCGCGGCGCATACAGAATTGTCCGGCCAGCTCGGAAATCAGTGCATTTTGCCAGGGTCGTTGGTGTGCCTGTGCTTTTCGCAGAGCCTGTTCAAAGGACTGGAAAGCCGCCCATGGATCGTCGAGAATATCAAGTCGCTCCGCCTCAATCAATTCGTGGAGGTGGCTGAAATTCATGGGTGCATCTGCGGCCCGTGCGGCTAGCCATGCCTGGTTTTCGACGATTTGTTCCATCAAAGCGGGGCGTTCGGTAATCGTAGCATCCCGATATTGCCTGATGAGCGCCAACGAATGCAGAAGGTTGGCCAGGGCGATCGCATAAAAACCGTTGATATGGGGCGTGAGTTTAACACCCGCCTCAGCATGAGTGATCAATGCGGCTTTCTCACCAAACATGCAGGCGGTCAGCGCCCTGTAGATGTGGAAATGGCACAGCGCCATCGGATTTCCCCGGGCGGCGAGCAGATGAGCCTGTTCATTGAAATCGGCATCGTCAAAGCTGCCTGGTCGTATGGTCATGCCTTCCAGTGCGCGTACCAGTTGTCTGTATGTGAGATAAGTCTGCTCGCCATGCTGGTTCCCGGTTTTTCGACTGAAGGTGAGCGCGGCCGCAACCTCCGCGTTCATCTCAGTCAGATGTTCGCAGGTGTCTAGAAGCGCGGCTTGCGAGGTGAGGAATGTATAACAGCACATTTCCAGTTCCCCGGAACGTAACAGCCCATCGAACGCGGCATGGGCATGCACCAGATCTTCCTCCAGCGGTTGAAACCAATGGCTGTTGAACAGACCGAACACATGCTGCGTTCGAGCTGTTTCTATGCCGTGATCGCGTGCCAATCCGGTTGCCAGCGAAGCGCAGGCGGTGCGGTAACCGGTCGCGTAGTCGTTGCGTTGCGTTATTGTGGAGTAAATCAAATATCCCGCAGGAAAAAGCACAGAAGGACAGAAACCATTCTCGATCCACAAGCGAACGAGTCGCATCTGCAACCAGCGCGACAATGTTGGCAGGCAAAAAAAAGTAGCCGGTCCCAGGCCATTCATGAGTTTTGCGGCGCCAAGAAGACCTTCGTCCATCAGAGTCGGACTGTTCGGTAGTCGCTCCAGAGCACCGTTGTCTATTTGCTTGTAGAACAAATTTATTTCGTGCTCTATCTCGTCGGCCAAATCTCCGGACGGCGCAGCCATGCCAAGACGTTCAAGTAATACGCAACCAAGCCTGACGGCATCATCGTAACGGGTTCGATTGGACAGACTGATAATCTGCAGGCAGGCAGAATCAACCAGGCGCAAAGGTGATTCGGTATGGGTCGCAAGCAGGTTATAGACCTCATCTGTTTCGACGTTGCGGGATTGGCTGAAAAGCGCCAAATGCAGTTCGACATGGAAGGCGAACGCTGCCGGGTGATCGTTCCGCCATGGATCCGGTGGAAGCAGCTCAATCCCCAGGTGCAGGAAACGTTCTGCGGTTGCAAATGAACCTGCAAGGCGGGCCTTCACAGCTGCGCCGAAAAACAATCGGCACGCATCTTTGCGCTCTTCGGCTGAGACGATCAATGGCGTGGCGGCGGCATAATGTTCAGCAGCGCTGGATTGAAAAGTCGGATTATCACCGGCCTGGGCGAACCGACGGGCCATTGCCAGATGTAATCGATATAACCAGGGGTCATCGCGCAGGCGGTAAACCGCCTGTTGCATTCGGTCGTGGCAAAATCGGAGCGGGGTTCCGGGGTCGGCATTATGAAATGCAAGCGCGGATGGGGTAACGAGAATTCCGCGATCCAGAACAGGCATGAGCCGATCAACGAGTTGCCTCGGATCGTCGCCGGTGGCAAGCGTCAGGAGACCAAGCGTGCAGGCGTTGCCCAGACATGCGGCAGAGACCATAACATCGGTGGTGGCGTCTTCCCATTCCGCGAAGCGTCCGACGAGAAAATCCACAACATTGGCACTGGGAGACTGTTTTGAAATTGCGACCGCATCCCATTGCCATTGTCCCCGCTCAACGTCGGGCCACAGACTTTTTTCATAAAAGAGGGCATCGAGAAACTGGATCGTAAAGAATGGATTTCCCCCTGTTCTGGCAAACAAAACGGCGGCCAACTCTCGCACAGCGTCCGGCGGGTTATGCAACATGTCCGCGAGCAATTCGTTGAGATTGCCGAGCGTCAGGTTGGACAAAGTCAAAACCTGAACCGGTTTTCCCGTAGAAGTCGTCCGGTGCAACAGTCGCAACAGGGGATGAGCATCATCGACTTCGTTATCACGATAGGCACCGATCAACAGCAGACCATCGGCCGTGGTTTCCTCCAGCAGAGCGCTGATGAAGTCCAGCGATGGCTGATCAGCCCATTGAAGGTCGTCGAGAAACAGAACCAGCGGATGGGTCGGTGTAGCGACCTGCCGCAGGAGAGCTACGAGCAGAGTTCGCAAGCGGATGAGCGCTTCGATGGGCCCGAGTTCTGGTGCGGGCGCCTGGGGGCCAAGCAGCGCCGCCAGTTCGGGGATGATCTCAAATAACGCGCCGACATCAGGACCGATTCCGGACAGGATTTTTTGACGCCATCGCTCAACCACCGCCTCGGGTTCGGCGAGAAGTAACTGGCACAATTGGTGCATGCTTTGCATCGGGGCCAGGAAGGGGCGATTGTGCTGGAATTGTTCAAATTTGCCGCTTATGAACAGGCCCCGGCTAAGGGTAACGGGACGATGGATTTCGTGAATCAGGGCCGTCTTGCCGACTCCGGAATATCCGGCTACGAAAAGCCCCCGAACGCCGCCTTCGACCACGCTTGCAAACGCTGCCAGCAACGTTGCCAGTTCATTGTCGCGGCCATATAAGCGGCGGGGCGGTCGAGGCGAAAGTGGAAGATCACGTTCTTTCAACCGCACCTGATCGAGCGGTTCATTCACGGTCAGGGCTTTACGCAATTGTCGCAGATCATGGGCAAGGCTTGCCGCGCTCTGGTAGCGATCATCCGGTGTCTTGGCCAGGAGCATCAGAATTAGTTCGGATACACGGAGCGGCAACCACGGCGCCCGTTCTCGTGGCGGAACCGGAGAACGAGCCAGGTGGGCGTGGATAAGACTGAGAGTATCAGTCTCTTCGAAGGGCGGTGTGCCGGTTGCAAGCGCGTAAAGAGTTGCACCAAGAGAATAGAGATCTGCGCGGTAATCGACCGAACGATTCATTCGGCCTGTCTGTTCGGGCGAAAGAAAGGCCAGATTACCGGGGAGGCGGCTGTGGTGAGCGAATTCAGGGTGTTCCTCTGCAAACGTGGTGGCCTGACCGAATCCGATGATCTGAACCTGTTGATTATCTGGTCGAATCAGAATATTAGCGGGATTGATGTTTTTGTGGATGACGCTTCGCTCATGGATCGCTGCAATGATTCGCGCCAGTTCCTCGGACAACGCGAGGAAACGCTCCAGATCGTGGCCGCCAAAGAAACTCGATTGATTCAACGGAACCCCGCCGGAATCTTCTGGGACGAGTTTCTGGTGGGACGAGTCGAATCGCGTCAGGGGAAGACACCCGGCCACTTCCCGCAACCGCTCCAGTATCCTGTGTCCGTTGTGTAAAACAGGAGGGGAGACGCTCATTTCATTGGCATTCATCCTATTTTCCTCAGTTGACTGCTAAAAAAGTACAAAAATCTGAATGTTCAAACCTCCCCGGAATGACAATGAAATCCGGTCTGAAATTTGGACGGAAATTGGTGGATAAATCAAAAAAAGTTCCTTTTAAATCAACATTTAAACAAAAATCATTATGTTTTTGATGTGGCTAATTGCCCAGTAATTGAAATTAAATAATCAAATCAATGGGTTATGTAGTGTTTTTTAAAAAAGTCGAGGAGGTCTGTGCATATATTTATAGACTTTCAGATAAATAGTTTCCA
>JBAXKX010000234.1:0-4675 GCA_037135115.1 Rhodospirillaceae bacterium | reverse complement strand
TTACAACCACCCGACCCTTGGGGCCGGGACGTCTGTTTCGTATAACGCCTATAGCGGTTTGTCAGTTTTATCAAGCAGTGGCACGCCAAAACGTCTGACGTTACCGCGTTCGGTTGGACTGATAGTATAGAATGAACCGTTGACGACCAGGAAGCCCACAACGAGCGCCGCGATAATCTTAACGTTATTGGTCATCCATGTAACCGACGGCTTTTCATCGCCACTTTGATTGGCAATAGCGCGCATGTTATCCTCCAGTTTCGCGAAGTCAAGTTGAGGTGGTCGCGGCCTTGTGGTCAAGCGCGCGCAGGAGACCGCCAAGGTCTGTCAGGTCGGCGGGCAAGAATATCTTGGCGTTGCTCTTGGCCACTAAGGCCAGTTTTTCCAGATAGGTATCCGCAAGTTGCAAGCGCACGGCAGCGGCGCCGCCATCTTGTTCGATAGCCGCCGCTACCTTTTCGATCGAGGCTGCAGTCGCCTGGGCAATCGCCAGAATCTCCGCCGCTTGACCTTCGGCTTCATTGATCATCCGCTGCATCTCACCCTCCGAGCGGTTGATGACTTCCCCCTTCTGCCCCTCGGAGCGGTTAATACGGCTCTGCCGGTCGCCCTCAGATTTGGCGACGGTGGCACGCCGGTTTCTTTCCGCCGTTACTTGCGCCTCCATCGCCTTGTGTACGGTGGTCGGCGGTGTGATGTTTTTAATCTCGTAGCGGTGGACCCGGATGCCCCATATCAGACCCGCCTGGTCCAGCACATCCACGACCCGAGCGCTAATCAGGTTGCGTTCCTCGAAGGTGCGGTCAAGATCAAGCGTCCCGATCACCGAGCGGGTGGTGGTCTGGGCAAGCTGGATCGCAGCTTGACCATAATCGACCACGCCATAGCTCGCCTTGACCGGATCAACCACAGAAAGATAGATTACTCCGTCCACTTCAACCTTGACCTCGTCGCGGGTAAAGCATGCTTGAGGTGGCACATCAATGACTACCTCCTTAAGGTCGCGGACGTAGGCGACTTTGTCTAACAACGGCAGCAGAGTGTGGAATCCAGGCCCCAGTGTGGCCCTGTACTTGCCAAGTCGTTCAACGATGCAGGCAGATTTAGTTGGCACGACTCGAACTGCAGCAGCTAGTTTTATGAGCGCACAAAGGCCCACCAACCCCCAGAATATCTTCAAGACTGCGTCAACATCAATAGTCATGTGGAGGATTTCCTTTCAGTTGCATCAGCCGCGCGTATAGTTCCGCCAGTAAGGGCCTGCAAGATACCTTGAAGGCTGGCAACGCCAACCGGGGCCACCGTGACATCTGCCTTTGCGAGGATACGTCCCAGTGTCTCGATATATTGATTGACCAGCTTCATCCACACTGCAGCATCGCCCCCCGGCCGTCGTATTGCCTCAGCGATCAGCCTTGTGCCGGTTGCAGTAGCGTCCGCGACTATTCCGATGGCCTCCGCCTTGCCTTTGGCTTCGTTGATCCGGCGTTGTTTTTCGCCCTCTGACAGATTGATGGCGGCCGCCCGTTCACCTTCGGAAATGTTGATGGTCGCCTCGCGCTGGGCCTCGGCATTGGTCACGTCGGCTCGCCGCTTGCGCTCGGCCTCCATCTGTTTTTCAAGTGTGTGGATGACATCATGGGTGGGGGTAATGTCACGTATCTCGTAGCGAAGAATCTTGACACCCCAAGGGTCTGAAGCCTTGTCGATTTCGCGGACGATCGACCCGTTGAGCGATTCCCGCTCGGCAAATACGTTCCCAAGGGGAAGCTTGCCGATCTCCGCTCGCATGGTCGTCTGCGCGAGGTTTATGGCGGCGAGCCGGTAGTCACCGATGCCGTAACTTGCCCGCTCGGGATCAAGCAATTTAAGATAGACGATGCCATCAACCTGAACCAGGATGTTGTCGCGGGTGATGCAGCTCTGAGGGGGCACATCTATTACTTGTTCGCGCATCTCGTGCCGATATGCGACCTTGTCGATGAACGGGAATAACAGATGAGCCCCGGGCGTAAGCACGACATCGAACTTGCCCAGGCGCTCGACAACACAAGCCTCACGCATCGGCACCACGATGATCGTGCCCATAACTAGGAGCAGGATGATCCCCGCCAGTATCGTGAAAGTAAGTAACATGACAACATCTCCCTACAAACGCAACTAGGAGGTGATCCGGTCACCTGCCTGCGGTTCCGGTGGATATTCATTTTGAACGGGCTTGACGACCCAAACAAGTCCGGTTCGTACCATCAGACGCGCCGAAAGACCAGCCACCAAGCGTTCCTTCAAGCTGATCGCCGGCCAAGTGCTGCCACCGAAGGCGACACGACCCTCCCCAGCTGGTTCGATGGTTTCAACAACCTGGACCACTTGGCCTTCGAGGGCGCTATCCTCATCGGTAGTTTGGACCGCTATATCACCGGGCATTATCCAAGCGAAAAACAACCGCAATACCAATATGGTCGGAACTGACGCGACCAGCCAAACTACCAGAGCCGTCGGCCAAGTGCTGACCAAGCCGGTCCAAAGCAGCAGCGTTACCAAAAGGCCTGACACGCCGAGGCCAAACGTCACTTGTCCCGGCACGACGATTTCCGCCATGCAGAGAAGCAAACTAGCACTCAACCAGATGGCCAAATTGTTCACGTGAATCCTAAATAAAGCCGACCTCAGCGGTTGATCTCCAACTCGCTAAGTTATATAGTACTTAAACGGTAGACTGTCAACTCTTACATGCCCCTAAGAAGAGGCAGGCTGAGGTGGTCCCCGCGTCTTTGGATGAGTTTCACGGCCCCTTCAACGCCGGTCTCGATCAGTTGGCGCAGGAAATCGTCAAGGTCATAGCGGATGGCGTTGAGGCGGGTGGCTAGCTCGGCGAAGTGGACGCCCTCCACCGCCTCGACACGCTGGGTGAGCGTGGCGAAGTCGCCGGGCAGCTCCTTGCACGCGGCGGGGCCGTGATGGGCGAGGTCCTGGGCGAGGGCGAGGTAGTCATTTTGGAGATTATCGGGGGTGGTGAGCGCGCCGATCACCAGCGCCGCCAAGCGGTGGGCCAGCGCCTCGGCTTGAGTAATCCCACATTTGCTTTTCCAGATCGCAGGTTCCGACGGTGAGGACGTCGCTTCTGCACTTGTCCAGCCAAATGCTATTCGGCGTGCAATACCCAGGCAGGCCGCCCGCCATGCCGTGAAACAGCACGCCGCCCTTATTGCTGGCGGTGGCCAGCGCCGCGCTGGCCCGTGTCATCACTGCGACCCGGCCGACGAACTCCGCGTGCTCGTCCGGAACCTCAAAAATCATGGTCTCCGAGAGCGGGGCGACGCGCGCCCCGGACCGGGGCGGCACCAGCGCCAGCCCCACCGCCCGCGCGCCGAACACGGCCGTGGTCGCCCGCGACAGCGCCCCGGCGTTCACCGCCGCCTCGGTCACCGCGAGCTGGAGCGCCTGCGGCAGCTCGGTGCGATTTTCCATCAACTGGCGATAAAGATGGCCAGCCAGCGCGATGGCGAACGCATCCTCAACCGCGAAGCGCATGGCCACCACCGCGCAATCCAGCTCGGCGGTGAGCGTGCGCGCGATCGCGGACTGGGGCGCCGCCGCTCGCGTAGTGGCGGGGAGGGCGCGGGGAACTGCGGTCTCGATGCCCAGACTGGTTAGCATCGCGGTCAGCGACTCGGCGCCGGAATGACAGGCGGCAACCGTCACCAGCTTCAGCCGCTCGCGCTTTGGCCGCAGCAGTTGCGCCAAGTCCGCCGCGCTGACCTCGTCGTGGCGGCCGTCGGTCGTTTCCAGGATAAGGCTGCCCGGCATGCCGTGCCCGGAAAAATGCACGATGTCCCAGCCATCGCCCTATTGCAGGGCTTGATTGAGCGATGCGCGGGTGGTGCCGTATTGCAGGATCCGCAACTCGACCTCCACGCCTTGGGCGCCGGTGAGTTCACGGGCCAGGGCGCGCAACACCCGCCGCTCGCGCCGCAAATTGAGCGGGCTGTCCTGGGGCGGCAGGCTGAACACCGCCAGCATGCGCAAGGCCGCGCCGACCGGGCTTTGTCTCGGCTTGGCCCGGTCGCCCGCCACCTCGAACACCAGGGTGACGCCAGCCAAGGCCAGGGCGTCGCCGTTGATCCGCGCCGCCTCGAACGGGCGGTGCGCCAAATCGGCGGCGTTGGCGGGCAGTTGCACCCGCACCGTCACCGGGGCGTGGTCGGCCAGGACCCCGGCTATCGGACCAAAGGCCTGTGCGGTGAGCCAATCGCCAAACTGGTCGAGCGTCTGCCGGTTATCCGCAGCCACCCGGTCGTGGGAGGCGTGATGGTGAAGGTGATTCACCAAATCAATGAACCCCGGCCACTCTGGCGCGTCCATGGAGAGCGCCACCGAGTGGTCGGCTAAACACCCGCCGCCCTCGTCGGTCAGGGTCCAGCGCCAGTTATTAGTGTCACGGTAGTCGGAAACCTTCAAAACAAGCGAGGCCATGGCCGTTATCCAGAATTTAATTCAGCGCAGGGTTTTAACCATAGAGCTAAAGGCATCTTACAAGCGGCGTGCCCATTCGTCAATCACCCTCATTCATGGTCTTTCCGTCGCGGACAGCCGCGCGGAGCAGGTTTACGAGGCGGCTACGGTCCTTCCTGGCCTTCCTTCCGTGCTTCAGGATCAGCAGCCCGACTCGTAG
>JBAXKX010000233.1:0-4698 GCA_037135115.1 Rhodospirillaceae bacterium | reverse complement strand
TGGGTTAATGGAGCGTCTTTCGCCAAAAAACGGCACAGCCCCGCGCTGCCCGCCGAAAGCCTTTCGCACATGATATAATCGCACTCTATGGTACAGATCAGCGTCATCGTCCCCACTTTCAACCGCGCGTCGGTCCTGCCGCGAGCGATCGACTCAGTCCTCGCGCAAAAAGGCGCGGAGTTTGAGCTCATCATCGTGGATGATGGATCGAAGGAAAAGCTGGAGGGCGGAGGGAGGAGGGAGAATGGAGCCTGGTTTGACGCCCTCCGCCCTCCCTCCTCCATCAGAAGAACGCGTTTTTCAAGCTCTTTAAGCTTAAAAAAGCGCACGAGCTGCGGCCAGTCATACACGAAGTCACCCGCCTCACTCCGACCATCATTGAAGTGGTAATACGAGCACCGCAAGCCGCCCGCAACTTCAAGCCTGGCCAGTTCTTCCGCCTGCAGAATTTCGAATCGCTGGCACCAAAAATCATAGGCGACGGCCTCCATGTCACCACGCTCGCCATGGAAGGTTTGGCCCTGACCGGCGCCTGGGTAGACAGGGAAAAGGGACTATTGACTACTATCGTCCTCGAAATGCGCGGATCAAGCAGCTTGTGCGCGCTGCTCAAGCGCAACGAGCCGGTGGTACTGATGGGGCCGACTGGAAGCCCCACTAAAATTCCTGAGGGCGAAACCGTCTGCTTAGTCGGCGGCGGCCTGGGCAACGCCGTTCTTATTTCCATCGGGCAGACGATGCGGGCCAAAGGCTGCCGGGTGATTTACTTCGCCGGCTACAAGGCGCTGATTGACCGCTACAAGGTTACCCAAATCGAAGCGGCCGCCGATCAAGTAGTCTGGTGTTCGGATGAAGCCCCAGGCTTCGAGCCAAGCCGCACGCAAGACAAAAGCTTTGTCGGCAACATCGTGCAGGCCATGCTTGCTTATGCAAACGGCAGCCTGGGCGTGCCGTTGATCCCCTTCAACACCATTAACCATATCATTGCTATTGGCTCCGACCGCATGATGCGCGCGGTGGGTGAGGCCAGACACACCATCCTTCGCTCATTCCTCAACCCCGAGCATGAAGCAATCGGCTCCATCAACTCGCCGATGCAATGCATGATGAAGGAAATCTGCGCCCAATGCCTGCAGCTGCACAAGGACCCATTGACCGGCGAGGAATCCGTTGTATTTTCATGCTTCAATCAGGACCAAATACTTGATATAGTCGACTTTGATAACTTGCGCGAACGGCTTGGACAAAATGCTGTTCATGAAAAGTTGACCGCCCAGTGGATCGAGCGTTGCTTAGCGAAGCTAATTGGCAAAGAAATGATAGTGTAAGAGGTGGATCTAAATGGATATCAGTAAAATAAAGAATTTTTTTAAACACAACGGCGTTACCGTGATATGCCCTTGCTGTTCCGGTGACCAGTGGGACTATGTTGATTTCAAAGATGGGAAAGAATGTGTGATTCCTGCAATGTCGATTGCTTCCGCCACCACCATCAATGAAACTATGCCAATCGTAATCGTAATTTGCCAAAAATGTCGTTACATTAGATTACACGCGCTTAAGCCCATAATCGACTTTGGCAAGCAGAACAATCCCGAGGCATAGCATCATGTCAGATAATCTTTACAATGTCATTAGCCCCGTGTACTTCCGAGCCAAGCTCGACCAAAAATCAGAAATCCCACTTGACGGCGGCAAGGGCGGGGGTCATAATGGTGGTATGGATAATGTTTGGTGTGCAAGGGTTGACGAACGGCTTGGCCGGCTTGAGATTGATGTCCATGGCATAAAGACCGCCTTGGATTGGGTGAAGGTTGTTTTGTCCCTTCTTGTAGCTGTTATGATGGGCGGCATCGCCATTATCATTTTATTATTCAGCTTTGCACTCGCCCGTTTCGAAAAAGTTGACGCCCGTTTCGAAAAAGCCGACGCCCGGTTCGAAAAATTCGACGCTAGGTTCGAAAGGCTTGAGAACAAGCTTACGGAGGAGTTTCGCGCTCAGCGGGCCGAGGTCGCCGCGCAGACCAGCGCCATCGCCAATGCTCTTATTGCGTCTGGGCAGCGAGCCGCGCCGGCACCTGTGATGCCAACACCAGCGCCGACGAAAAAACCGTAGCCGTAAATAATGACGAGAGAAGGCTTTGTAGTCACTTTTCGCCCGCGTCGCGCTTGACAACGGCTGTGCAAATGCGTTTTCTGGAGTTAATAATATCCAATAAGCGGTCTTAACTCGACATGCCATCACGGACCCGGGGCCAGATGCCTTGACCTACGATCCCGCCGCTTATACCCAATCCCGGGAAGTCGGTTTCGGCGAGCGTATCGCCTCCTCGCTGATCGGGATTCCTCTGGGAATTGTGTTAATTTTCTTTCCGATGTCGCTGTTATGGTGGAACGAACACCGTAACGTCGATGCCCAACAGGCGATCGACCTAGCGCTAGAACTGGTAATTTCGCTACCTTCGCCAATTATTTCGCCACAAAATGACGGCAAGCTCGTTCATGTCATCGGCCCGGCAACAGCGTCGAGCGTAGTAGACACCGCGCTTGGCCTGACACTCCCCGCGCTGGTGATCGTTCAACGCCACGTCGAAATGTACCAATGGCGCGAGCGCCAGAGCCAGCAGGCAAAGACCAACTTGGGCGGCAGCCAAACCATCACTACCAATACCTCCTACGAAAAGGTATGGAGCACTGATTGGCTCGACTCACGCAACTTCAGCGTCCCCCAGGGACACAACAACCCTCCCGCGCCGGCCCGTAATGCCTTGATCGCCGCTGACGACGCCAAACTTGGGGCTTTCCGGCTCGGACCCAATACACTGGCCGCCCTCGCCCAATCCGGACTTTCACTTGGTGGTGATGCCTTCGGTTCCTTACTGGCCAGCGGGGCCAGCGGAGCATCGGCACCGCCGTCTGGACCTCCCGGCTTCCAAGAGATACGACCGGAGAAGGCCCCAGACGGCTTCGTCTTCGATCCTGCAGGTGGGTTGTTTCGTGGCAGGAATACAAGCGTTCCGTCTATCGGCGACGTTAGAGTAACCTATAGCGGGATTCCATCAGGCAAGACCGTGACCGTAGTGGCAAAACAGAACGGTGACGGCTTCACCGACTATCCGGTGGCTCGCAGCTATTCCATTCAACTTGCTGCTGTCGGTGAACACAGCGCCCAGGCTCTGCTCGAAGAGAAAGCGGCCCGAGAATCAACCCTGACTTGGTTACTTCGGCTAGGCGGCGTCATCGTGATGTGGCTCGGCTTCATGATGCTACTAGGACCCCTGGCTACCCTGGTCAGCGTAGTGCCCTTCCTAGGAATGCTGGCCGAAGGACTAACCGCCGACATAGCTTTCTTTCTCGCCCTGATCTTGGGGATCATTACCGTTGCGGTGGCGTGGCTGGTCGTCCACCCCATAGTTTCAATTACATTGATTATAGTCACCGTCCTGATTGGTGGCAGCTACATCTACCTGCGCCGGGGATGAGACCGCCAATGACGCCATTCACGCCCTTACCGCCTTTCACGCCCATTTTGCGCCGCACGCTGCTTGCACTCGGTTTGCTTGCGTTGCTGCTACAGCCATTCGCCCCGGCTTCCGCCGACACCGTAACAAAGGCCCAACCGGCTTACGACCGCAACCTGATGCTGTTGGGCTGCACGGCTGGACTTGCGCTCGGTGCGCTAACTACGCTACTTCCGCCGGTTGCTGCTTGGTCAGCCGCCGGGGTGTGGACGGGCGGGCTAAGTACCATGATACTGCGCACTGGGCTCGGTTGTGGTTACGGAGCCCTGGCGGGAGCGGTTGCCTCGGCGGCACGCTCGGCCCTCAACTGGATTACCGCCACCTGGCACCAATGGACCGGCCGTCGAGTCAGGCACTCACTGCCGATTGAGGGCCAAAGCGGCACTTGATACATCTACAACAAAGCGGCACGCATCAGCGAAAACCAGTGCCCGGCCTCCAGGTCAAGCCCGCACAAACCCGACCATAACTCATAGCGATCGCCCCACTCAACCACAGCGCTACGGTAGCCAGCGATGTCAGTCGGATCGTACAAACCCCAGCCCGGTGGTACCATACCGCTATAACCGTTTAGCGTTGGCAAACTATGAAACTGGGCCACTAGCACCGCTGGCATCTGCCGGGACCACCGGACAAGCAAGGGCGACGGCGTGTTAGGCATCAGTACAAAAGCCCGGCAGGTAGCCGGTGCCGGCGGAACCGCCTCAATCAAAGCAATATCGCGCTGGCGGCTGAGGAATTCCGGTAGCATATTAACCTGTTCGGCCATGATCACCGCCATGAGCAAACCAAGCGCGCTCTGCCGCACTCGCCCTCCCCCGCGCCAAGCCTGATCCAGTCCGATTGCGGCAACGGTTGTCACAGAAAATCCCAGCACCAGATTGAAGCGGAACACCGAGCGAACGCCATGGCCGCCGGGCATCCAGGCATAAACCAGACTCCACAGCGACATACCATCAACTTGAAGCATCAGCAGCCAACAAATGACGGTACTGCCGGCCAGGATTTGAGCCAGGCGGCGAGTGTCATTTGTCATACCAGGGCAAGGCCGTGCCACCAGCCGGACCGAGACAGCCAAGAAGACCACGAGAAGCCCCCAGCCAATGCCCTTGCCCAATTCGCCGCCACGTTCGGCCAGCCCCGGCCACAACGCCTCCCCGACCGGCCCCCAAACGGC
>JBAXKX010000232.1:0-4700 GCA_037135115.1 Rhodospirillaceae bacterium | reverse complement strand
CAATGCCACAACATATCGACGCGCCCCCCTTCAAGCCGAGCCGCCGTTCGTTTGGAGCCAGTTAGAGTTCTCGCCGAACACCGCTTCGTAGCGTTCGATCATGTCGCACTCTTCGCCGTCCATCGTGATGTGTTCGTCGGTCATCGTTTCCCCCGGCATCGAGTTATTACGCCGCAGCCTGTCCGAACACCTGCGACATGAGCGATTGCGCGAGGCGTTCGGCACCTTGTGTGGCAGCGTCAGCAAGCGAAACCAGCGATAGAACCTCTTCGGCGCGTTCGGAAAACCCCTTTTGATGAAAGAGTGGTGGAACTGGGAAAACTATTGATGAAAACTCCCCGACATTGATATTGAACTGAACAGCAGACTGCCGAATATTTTTCATAAATAGCCCCCGCCCACCCGGCGTCTCCAGCATTGTCTTGATAAAGATCGGCAATGCTTTGTGCCTGGAATACCTAACTCGCATCAAATGGCTGTCAAATGCCCATCGGCCATTTCCAGGATTTGCGACTACGCATTTTCCAAGGTGGTCGCGTGAGCCAATAGCGCGCGCCATAAGCAAGTCGCCATCCATCACAGAGTGCCGCTCTATATCCTTCTTCGGCAACTCGACAAACTTTTTGTCGGTCAGGTCAAGTTTATCATCCTGAATGTTGGCCACACGAATATCCAGCCATGCCCCTCCATTAGGGTCAGCCGATGGTTTTACCATCGTGCCATAGTTCGGCTTTGTAGCCATAAGCGCGCCCATCGTAGTTTCCGGCCACCCCTTCGGATTGGTTGCCGGATCGCCGAACATATCGACGAAGAGTGCCGGGATGATTTCGCGCACCTTCGCTTGAGCCTGTTCCCGCAGCCTCCTGATGCTCGCGGCGTGGTCAAGGATGTCCACGATCCGGCGCTGCTCTTCCAGCGGCAGCATTGGAACGGCCACGCCTTCGATATATCCGGCGGAAAGGCTGTGAACGGTCGCCCCCTTCTTCACCCCGTGTGAGAGCACATCGCCTTCGCGGGATTTTAGCAGCCAGAAAATGTATTCGGGTAGGCAGCGGCGCGCATCAACAACCAGTGCCTTGATGTCCTGATTGAAGGCCACCGGTCGCGATGTGATCGCAACAGGCAGCCTTCGGACAAGTATGCCTGAACGAACAACAACAAGAATACTCTGTTCGGGCACGACCCGTGTGGCGGACCCGTTTACTGCGTCAGCCGAAATGTGATCCTCGGCATCACCAATAATGTCCGGACCCATATCTTTTGGTGACACCCACGGAATATCCCCGCGCCAATATGACGGCTCGGCTTTGCTTGGAGTTCCACCACTATAGATGGTTGCAACCTGCCGCAATGGAACCGTCGCAATCATGCCGCGCGCTCCCGCAACTTATCAGCCAGAGCCCCGAGTTCCTCGATGACCTGGCCTTCGGCCGCCCGCACTGATGAAGCGAACCTACCCCGTCCCGGTCCAGACACGGGCTGCCGCATCCGCAGGGGAGTTGCGCCTGGGGTATTGATTTCTGACTCCATCGCTGCCATCCTTTGTTCACCGGGGGACGAAAATCGGCTTCACGCCGTGTGCCCAGGGCTTCGGCTACTGGTGCCTATACCCCCCGGCCTTTCTGTAAGTGCTTCGATTGTCAGCGGTTTTTTGGGTGAATACCACTCACCATAGCCGTTCGCCCGCGTGTCGTCGATGTCCATCACCAGACGGGCCTTCGGCCAAATCACCGAAAGATAGCGGTCCTCGCCGCGCTCATAGGCGCGTTGAAGCGCCCACAGGAGGTAATCGACGGCCTGAAGGCCAGCGTGGGCGCGGGGATAAGCGGCGCGGACGCTGATGGTGCCGCTTGCCACAATCCCCCACTTTCGCGCGAAGTTGTCGCGAGCCTTGTCGAGAGCGGCGCACAGCGCGTGTGTGCGGTCCTTGTGGCCCCGGTGGGCAAAGACCACCTCGTTATGGTCCGCCTTGTGAAGACGATCGCGAAATAACCGAGAGACAAGCGTATCGTAGACTTCGTTTTCGGAATAGCGATACGAAGGGTCTGTTTCGTTTCGGAGTCGAACCGCAGTAGCAAGCGCCATCTTGTCTCGGATAATGGCATAAAACTTTATCTCGTGTTTTAGCAGAAGACGAAAAACCTCCCGGCGAACCTCGGGAATATCATCCTTCGCGTGAAAAGCGATTGCCGTTTTGCGCTGATCCGGGACCATCGACGGGATACGGTTGATCGTCGGGTCAGAGAGCAGCTCGGCGCGAAGGGCATCAATATCGTTCGCCATAGTGAGCGGATCAGCGACCTCCAGGCAGCCCATCATGAAAAAACGCGAGCACCCCTCTTCGCCAACCCGAAGTTTTCCGCGCCGTGCGAAAAGAACGGAATCACCAGCCTCGTCAACGAAGTAATGCTTTTGCGCGGGCGCGGAAACCGTCGCTTTCCGCTTCACGCTGCCCGCTCCCGCAACTTATCCGCCAGCGCCCCGAGTTCCTCGATGATCTCCGTCTCGATCGCTCGCAACTCGTCGATCAACTCCAGCGGTTCACGGTGCTCGACCTGGGTCTGAGACTGCGGACGGTAGCGGCCAGCCGACAGATTGAAGTCGTTGGCCCGGATCGTATCGACGGTCGCAAACCACCACTTCTCGGTCCACTCCGCCTTGGCGTCTCGGGTCTGCCAGTCCGCCCATGCCAAGTCCCGTTGCCGGAAGTCCTCCGCCAGCGTCGGGAGATCGTCCGCTTCAATGGGCGTATCGTGGTTGGCGTCCAGTTTGTAGCCGTCGGCGTCGGCATGAAGGAACAGCACCCGCTCCGTCCGACCGCCCTTGCGGAACAGCAGCACCGATGTCTTGACGCCCGAATACGGCTGGAACACGCCACCCGGCAGGCTCACGACGGCCAAGACCGTGTTGTTCTCGATCAGTTGGCGGCGCAACTCCTTGTGCGCGCCCGTGCTACCGAACAGCACGCCCTCGGGAACGACCACGCCGCAGCGGCCACCGTCCTTGAGGCTGTTCGTCATGTATTTGACGAACAGGAGTTCGGTGGCGGTGCCGGTGCCCACCTTGACCTCGTTGACGATCCGGTCCTTGTCCACCTTGCCCGAAAACGGCGGATTGGCGAGCACGACATCGTAGCCGCTAAGCGGCAGCCCGCGCTCAGCACGCTCAGCACGCTCCATGGTGCTGGTCAGCACATTGCGCTTCAGGATGTGAACATCGGAAAGGCCGCGCAGCATGAGGTTCATGGTGGAAAGCCGCACCATGGCCGGATCGACATCGTTGCCGTAAAAGGTGGCGTGCCGAAGTTTACTCAACAGCGGGGCGCTCAACTTGTCGCCGAAACCGCGTCGGACGATCTTGCCGTCGAGTTCCGCTTCCCTGATCCCCGCCGCCGTTGAGTTCGCCAGCCGGATGTGGTCATAGGCGGCAACCAGGAAGCCAGCGGTTCCGGCGGCCGGGTCATAGATGGTCTCACCGACCTTTGGATCGATCATGGAGACAATCGCCCGGATGATGTGGCGCGGGGTGCGGAACTGGCCCAACTCACCAGCCTGCTTGACCTGTTTCAGCACATGCTCGAACAAGTCGCCCTTAGTGTCGCCGTCCGCTTCATCGAGGTGGAGGTTGTCGATCAGATTGACCACCTGCGACAGGACGGTTGGTTCGTCGATCACCAAGCGGGCGTCGCGCAGAAAGTTGGTGGATGTCTGCTCGGCGACCTCACGGTAAAACGCAAACACCTCGTCGCGCACCCAGCGCACGAGGCCATCACCGGTCATCTTGCTCCACACGCTCCACCGGAGACGGTCGGCCGGAACCTTGCTCATGCCTTGCGCCGTGGTGTTGAGCGGATTGACCAAGGTCCACTCCCCGCCGAACATGCTGCGGTATTCTGCTTTTTTGCCCCTGGCGATATCCTTGTTGTCCTCGTCCAGACCCTCGACGAGATAGAAGAAGAACAGGAACGCCATCTGCTCCGCGTTGGTCAGCGGGTTTGGGTAGCCGCCGCCATAAAGAAAGTCGCGGATTTGCTCAACACCGCGTCGCATTTCCGGGGTCATGGGCATAAGGCTGGTTCCCGTCGTTCAACTGGCTTGTGATCGTGCCCCGGTTGTCCGCTCCCCATCGGCTGGCGCAGTAAACAGGGCGGCGTTGAGGCTGGCAAGCATCTCGTCTAACCGCTCTGCCCCACCAAACACCTGCCGCGCCCGCTGGATGCCGCCGTTCTCGGAAAAGGGGCTCTGCCGGAAATGGTAGGTTTCGAAACTTTCGAGGTCGCTGGCATTGGCCTTGATCTGGCTCTCGATGAGACGCAACAGGCGCATCTGGTCGCTGTTGAAGGTATGGCGCGCCAGCCATGACTCGAACCGGATACCGAGCCCAACCGCGAGCGCCTCGTCCTCCGGGGTTGGAGCGAAGTTGCCGCTGTCATCAATAACCCAGCCGCGCGTGGCCGGGTCGATATGGTCATGGACATCAAGGGTCAGCAACCGTCGGGGCTGGTGGTTCGGGTCTCGTGGCTTGGATTGAGTGGTGAACCCGCCATCCGGCAGTTCATCTTCATCGTCGCCGTGGAAATCAGCCACACCGACGAAATCGAACATGGTGAAGTTGACCTTCTTGATGTGGTCAGCCTTCCGGGTGCCACGGCCCCGCATCTGCTGGTAAAGGGTAGCACTTCGGGTGAACCGCGCAAACAC
>JBAXKX010000231.1:0-4764 GCA_037135115.1 Rhodospirillaceae bacterium | reverse complement strand
GATGGACAAATCACTATGAGTTTCCGTTTGTTAGCTTTGATTGCGGCGTTTGCTTTGTCGGCACTGGTTTCGTCACCTGGATTTGCGGCAAGCGCTTCGGATATTTCCCAGCTTGAGGCGCTGGAAAGCGCGGCCAAGGAGCGGTTAGACGCTGCCAAGTTGAGTGCCTAACCCCTGGCCATAACGGAACAAGGCGAACTGGCCAAGCCGACTGACGACTCCCGTGAGCGTGCCGAGTTGCTGGATCGCAATGTTGGCCTGATGATATTCGGCGTAAACGATCTTCACCCGCATCGCGAGATCAAGGGCGGGGGCCGGTGACGAACTTTGGGCAATCGCCGGAATGGCGAACAGCAACGCGGCACCAAGCGCAATAGTGAGCGCCTTCAAGAAATTAAACATAGCGCACTCCTTCCTTGATTGAAAAATTGATCTTGCCGGGAAAGATATACGCCTGAAATGTCAGTTTGTGCAACATGGCTTCTGTAAATTAGTTGCTCCCGGATATCGCCCTGGCTGGCGGTCCGTAGGCAGTTACATTTTATGAGGGTTAACGACACTCGACTCGATAATTTACCAATATCACTGCTCAGTGGCATAAACATAAATATTTACCTGCGGAGTTTTGTAAGAGCCTCAATAAGTGTTGATTATGAGCTTATTTTGGTTCACATGTTAGGAGCGATTTGATTTCACAGGATGTTTGGTAATCTCGCAAACGGCAAGAAATAATTATGATACATTCGCTTAAAGATAGACTTAAAGATAGACAGCCCGTACTTGGCATGTGGTCGATTATATCGTCTGCTACTATCGCTGAGATCGGCATTTTGGCTGGGCTTGATTTTATCATTTTTGACCTTGAGCATGGTACTTTTGACTTGACAGCGCTTGAAGCAGCAATCAGGGCATGCGAAAGTGCCGGTGGCGTACCGCTTGTACGCGTGCCGGATTTGCAGCCGTCAATTTTTCAATCGGTACTCGACCTTGGAGCCCATGGTGTCATTGTTCCGCAAATTCGTTCGGTTGCAGACGCCGAAAGGGCTGTACGGTATGCAAAATACCCGCCGCTTGGCTGCCGGGGCTACAATCCATTCACTCGCGCGGCACTTTATGCCAATCCACCCAATAACCAGGAAGGGAAGCTGCGGAACAGTTTCGGGTTGGTTGGGGTGATTATTGAAAATATTGAGGCCTATGCTGATCTGGCTGGCATCGCTACCATCACCGATATTGACGTGATCTATCTTGGTATTTATGATATGTCCATGGCCCTTGGCTGTCATGGTAATACTAAGCACCCAGACGTATTGTCCTTTGTCCAGGATGCGGCTCGAACCATCAAAAACGCAGGCAAGACTATCGGTATGATGGTTAGAAACCACAATGAAATGGCGGCGGCGCGGGATTTAGGTGCCGATTTTCTAGTGTATGGCGTTGATAGTAACTTGTTTTATCAGGCGATCTCGGCACCGGTTAAACACTTTCAACAATTGATAAAATCCTGAGGAATCAGATGACTATACGCGTTGCAGATTATATTGCTGAGCACCTGAAATCCATTGGAGTTCGCAAGGTGTTTATGTTGTCCGGCGGGGGCATGATGCATCTAGTTGACGGCATTGGCTTAGCAAATTTGCCATATGTTTGCTGTCATCATGAACAAGCATGCGCTATGGCTGCTGAGGGCTATGCAAGACTTTCGGGATCACTTGGCGTCTGTTATGCAACTAGCGGTCCGGGGGCGACCAACATTCTGACTGGTGTGGTTGGGGCGTGGCAGGATTCGTCTCCAGTCCTATTCCTGACCGGGCAAAGCAAACGCTCGCAGACCATTCGCTTAGCCAATAATCCGGGGCTGCGTCAGTTCGGCACCTTTGAGGTAGATATTGTGCCGATTGTGTCAAGTATTACAAAATACGCCCATTTTCTAGATGATCCGCAGAGTGTCCGCTTCCATTTGGAAAAAGCTGTTCATTTGGCGACCTGCGGCCGGCCTGGGCCGGTGCTGCTCGATATTCCGCTTGATGTTCAAGGCGCCTCGATCGACCCCGATGCCTTGGCTGGTTTCACTGCGCCACCCTGTCTCGTTCCAACCTTTGACGACATTATGTTACGCCGCCTGCTCGACCGGATGGCCGGTGCGGTGCGACCGGTTTTGCTGATTGGTCACGGTGTTCGTTGTGCCGGAGCGGTACGTGCATTGCGTTGCCTCATCGAAAGACTTGGCGTTCCGGTTGTTACTACTCAACTCGCTAAGGACAGTCTGCCCTATGATCATCCGTTGTTCGTCGGCCATAGTGGCCCGAAGGGAGATCGCGCCGGTAATTTTGCCGTGCAAGGAGCCGATCTAATCTTGTCAATTGGTTGCAGTCTGCATTCACAAACCATCGGCTACGAGGTAGATCTTTTTGCCCCCTCCGCCTACAAGATTCAGGTCGACAGCGATTGTGCGATCCTCAACCGTGGGGACGTGCCGGTAGATTGGCGAATTGAGGCCGATGTAGGCGTCTTTATACAGATGATGCTGGCGGCGGCCCATACTGCACCCGCCGGACGCAAGGCATGGCAAACGCGCTGTCGGAATTGGAAACGCGATTTTGCCGTTCAGTCCGAAGCCCACATTGTGACGACGCCGGAGTTGAATATCTATGAATTTATCGAGGCGTTGAGCCAGGCTTTAGAAGGACACGAGTCGGTAGTGACCGATGCCGGTTCGTGCTTTTATGCCTTGGGTCAGGCGTTTCGCTGCCAAGAAAAACAACGCTACATTGTATCGGGCGCGCTCGGATCAATGGGCTTTGCCCTGCCGACGGCTATCGGCATGGCGACCGTCGGCGAAGCGCCGGTAGTGTGCGTTACCGGCGACGGTTCATTGCAAACTAATATTCAGGAATTACAGACGCTATTTCACTATCAACCGAATATTAAATTGTTTATTATCGATAATGACGGCTACACTTCAATCAGGAATACACAAAAGGGTTTCTTTGCCGGACACTATGTTGGGGCCAGCCGAGACAGCGGCGTCTCGATGCCTAATTTGGCCCAGGTTGTCCCGGCCTATGGCTTGCCGTATGTAAATATCGACAGTCGTTACGAACTAGGTTCTGTTATTCGGAAAGTAATGTCTATGCCTGGTCCGGTCGTTTGCGGCGTCCGATGCCAGACTAATCAGCAGATCATTCCCACCGTCAGTTCACGTAAACTGGCTGATGGCACGCTGCGTTCCAACCCTTTGCACCTGATGTCGCCCGATTTACCGTCGGAAATTCTTATTACCGCAGTCGGTGACATCATTAATGATCTTCCCGGTTGCAAATAAGAGGCCTGATATGTTTTTGCCATCCGGGTCAAATGCCAGGATCGCGGTTGTTGGGGCGACTAGCCACTTAGCGCGTGATTTTATTCTTACCGCCGAGGCCGCGTTTGCCCCTGATTTCCGGCTTTACGCCCGGCGCCCCCAGGTAGTGTCTGAGTTTCTGGCCCGGCACGAGTTGAGCGGACGCTTCCCCGTGCGGTCACTGGATGAGTTCGGCAGGGAAGAGTATACAGCCGTAATCAATTTTATTGGCGTCGGAGATCCTTCCCGTGCAAAGGCGATGGGGGCTGAAATCTTTTCGGCAACCAGGATCATGGACCAGATAGTGCTGGATTATCTAATATGCAACCCTAGAACAACTTACATATTCATGAGTAGCGGGGCGGTATATGGCACAAACTATGCTGTTCCTGTAAATGCGAATAGCCAAGCTGAGTTCCCCATCAATAATTTGCATTCCAGTAATTACTATAGCGTCGCCAAATTTTACGCAGAGGCTCTGCACAGATCATATGAAAATTTGAACATTTTGGATATCCGAATTTTTAATTACTTCAGTCGGTCGGTTGATCTGTCCGCGCGTTTCCTAATCACTGATATGGTCAACGCGATTCGTTCTGGTGCGATATTTGCCACCGATAGCAGTCCCGTGGTGCGTGATTTTCTCCATCCTGATGATTTCTGTCGGTTGATCCGGGCTTGTCTGAATGCACCTGCCGGAACTAATATGCCGATTGATGCATATTCACAGAGCCCAATTAGTAAAGACAAATTATTAGTATTGCTAGCCGAAGAATTCAGCTTGCGTTATCAAATCATATCCGATATTGAGACGGTTAACGCTACCGGCGCCAAGCCTTTCTATTACTCAACCAACCGTCGCGCTGCATCCCTTGGCTATTCTCCGTCCCATTCTTCGCGAAACGGGATTATTAAGGAGATATCGGCTATTCTTGAGAAGGGAAATTAATCCTTTCGCGTTCAATCACTAGTGGTTTTTTGCGGACCTGCCCATAAATGGCCAAGATATATTCTCCCATCATACCGAGGAAGAATAGCTGTACCCCTGAGAAAAAGAACAGGGCGACAATTAGCGTAGTTATGCCAGGGGGCGCAACCTCGCCACGAACGACTAAGCTTATTATCACCGTAACAAATGCATAAAGGATACTTAGGCTCGCAACGATTGTTCCTGTAAATAGGGCTATGCGCAGCGGCACATTAGTAAAGGTGATTATGCCGTTCAACCCCTGATCAATAAGGCTGGATAGGCGGTTCTTGGAAAAGCCCTTTCGACGCGCCTGCCAGTGATAGTTGACCCCGATCGCACGAAACCCGCATTCAAAGGTCATTAAGCGCATAAAAGGATAAGCATCGTCAATCTGACGCATTGCCAACAGAACCTTGCGATCGATTAACTGGAAATCACCTACATCGGGCGG
>JBAXKX010000230.1:0-4785 GCA_037135115.1 Rhodospirillaceae bacterium | reverse complement strand
AGCAAGCACTTGCTGGCCGATATTGGAGTCGGAGAACACCACGTCGCCGGAGGGCGTTACGGTCGGCACCATCACCGCTTGATACAAATCATCTACCCGTGCCCGCAGGGACGCAACCACCCCCACCGCGTCGGCGACCGGGAAGCGTAGACGGAATTCCGGGCGCTTATAGCGATCGACTCCGGCCGCCAGCACGAACAAGCGAGGTTTGACCGACGCCCGGCTCTTGATATCACGAGTTATCACCGGAGCCGCGCGGGCCACCTCGACCTTGCGCGAGGTGGCGAAGGCCGTGCGTGTGCCATCATAGACACGGATTTCGATCTGGTTGGCTCCAGGCTCCAGCGCGATGCGCCGTTCGAAAATCTCGGACGGGAGCGCGGCGGTAGAGGGGGCGGCCATCGTGTCGCGGCGGAACGCGCGGGTGGCATCCTGGCGGTTGATATTGCGATCGTTGAGGAATACAGCGATGTCGCCCACTCCGCCGCCACGGTCCACCACCTTGAACTTGAGCTTCACATCGGTGATGTTGTCACCCAGCACGGCGGTAACTGCCGAGCCGGGGCTGGCCGTCGAAGGAGTAGGAGCGGTGGCGGCCATGGGGGGGGAAGTCGCGGGCGCAGCACCCGCCTGTCGGCTGGTGTCCCGCGCAAAGCCTCGCGTGGTGATGTCGGTAATCGGCCGACATATTTCCTGAGCGCCGGTCTCCTGAACACTAGGTGGTGTCCAGCAATATTCGGTCACGTCGATGCCAGGCAACGGCCGCTGCTCAAAGCGCAACCGCAAGTCACCAATGGCGGCGTAGGTGCGGGCAATATCTGGGTCACTCCCGCCCAATATTTTCTTAATTAACAGCTCCGAGCTATGAAAGACCGAATAAACCTGAGCGAAGTTGATGAACTCGGGGGGCTTTTTCTCGCCCTTGTTGAAGTGATAACCTACCAAATCCTTGCCGCCGTTTTCAGCGTGTTCGAAAAAGCCCTCCGGAGTCCAGGCGACCCAACGCAGACCGTCCGCATGGACAAACAAAGTGGCCCGTTCGTCAAGCGGTGGTGCCGAGCGGCCAAGATTGAACCAATGAATGGTGCCGTCGGTCAGCGCCGCCGCCGCCATCGTGCCTGGTCGGTTGATCACCACCCCCGCCACCGAGGCCGAGACCGCCGTTTTCGCCAGTTGATTGCCCTTGGCGTCGTAAAGTCGCAACCAATAATCGCTACCCAGCAGGAATGAGCGACCGTCAGGAGCGATGGCGAGGCTACGCGCCAGCTCCTCACCATCCAGGATCAGCTTGCGGCCGCCAACCATAGGGTTGGCGGTGTTTTGCCATCCGGTCACCTTGATTCCGGGGGACTCGATGATCGGGGTGGCGAGGCTGGGGTTGGGGCGCCCGGCCGGGCCATAGCTCTGGTCGGCCAGCGCTAGTGACATGGGCCGTTGGCCCTTTTTACTGATACCAAATTCCAGGGTCAGGGCGTCGTCGGAAATGGCGAAGCGGCCAGCATGGATGTCGCGGAAATTGGCGAGGTTGCTGGTGCGCTCGAACAGCTTTTTGGCTGCATTGATGCGGCCCCACGACGGCTCGGCGCTGACGAACAGCGCTTCGCCCTTGCCGACGGACTCGATTTGGTTGATGGCGTCCTTGGCGGCGGGAATGTCCACTGGGCGCCCCATGCCTGAATTGCCCCAGACCCGAATGAGCTGCTCGCCTGGCGTCTTGCTGGCAGTGCCGCCAGCGGCCAGCGTGACTTGCCGCCCGTCATTAAGCCAAGCAACCGCCTGAAGATTGCCGGTCTTAAGATCGCTCGTGTCGGGAGAAAATCGCGGCGCGAGGTCAGTCGCCGACAACAAATCAACCTTAGGTTTGTCGAACGAACCCACCGCCAACAGCCCGCCATCGGGAGAGAACGCCACCGAGTAGGGCCGCCCTGATCCCGGAACCTTGGCCTTGGTTACAAGCATGACGGAGGCCTCATAGAGCCGCACGAACCCGTCGAAGCTAGTCGTGGCGATGCGTCCCTCGCTATCAAACGCCACCCAGTTGGCCGACTGGCGACCATATTCGTGATCCTCACCGATCATGCGACCGGTGGCGATTTCATAGACTCGGAGTCCGGCGCCAGCGCCAAAGGCCATGGCCAGGCGCGCGCCGTCGGGGGAGAACGCGAGATGAAGAATTTCGCTGGGCAGCTTGGGGAAGCGCGCCTTGAATTTTTGCGTGACAACGTCGAACAGATACAGCGTTTGGCCGCCGCTCCATGACTTGCCGCTGACCCCGGTTGCGGCCACGGTTTTTCCGTCGGGCGAGAGGGCGACGCTGTAAAGGCTGCCGTCCAGCCCTGGACCGATCGGCACCCGCAGCGTGCCCACGAGCTTGCCATCCGGCAGCGACCAAAGGCGAGCTGTCTTGTCGTCGGAGGCGGTGACGGCGAGTCGGCCTGCGGCGTCAACCGAAACCCGGTTGATGGTCGCGCCGTGCATTCCCGTTTCAATGCGTAGAAATGGATCAGCCGGAGGGTCGCCCAACACGGTGGGCACGCTGGCTCCGGGGCCGGAGTCGAAGGTGGGGGCAGCGTTGGTGGGGCCAAGCCCGGTAAGAATAGCGACTAGCATCACCGCTGAGCGAAAAACGAGACCGCGTGGGCCATTGAACCAGGCAACCAACATGCTCTCTTTAACTCCCATAGATGATGCCGCTAACTTCAAGTGACTACATATTTAAGCCGGGCTTTTCTGAACAGCCGCTGGGGGAAAGGCGCGCCCGCGAGCGCGCCCATCTTACCAGAAAGTGGGACTAGCTCAATGTTTCGAAGCCGCCGATGTCCGCCTGAGCGTTGGAGCGGTTCGCCGCTATCTCGCTACGCTTAGCGCTCATCGACACAAACTCTTGCGTCGTCGCGGGTCCGGTTGCCTTGACCTTGCTGACAGGGGCGTGGGGAGTTGGCTGTTTGTGCTGCACTGTCTTGACCGGCGCGGCCTCGACCTGCTTGCTGACCTTGGCCGGCTCTTCTGGCAACGGGACGGTGGGGTCGATCTGCGCGGCTGCATACTGATACTCGTTGGCCCGCTTGTCGGAGTTGGCAAGAATGCTGTTGAGAATGTCCAGGTCCTTGCGGGCCAGCGCCGCCAAATTGCCCAACTGGCTCTTGGCAACGTCACGGGTGATCGCCTTGGCGGCATACTGGGCCTTGATCCGCTTGGCCTCGTTGCGGCGGCAATCGGCGAGCTGGCGGAAGGCGGCGTTGGTCTTATCGAGCTGATCATTCTCACGGCGCATGTCAGAGGCGACGGTGACAATCGCCTGATCACGGCCCTGGTCCATCTTGTTCTTCCAGTAGCCACCGAGCGCGCCAGCAACCGCACCAGCCGCAGCGCCGATCGCGGCGCCCTTCCAGCTGCCGCTGGCCAAACCGCCCAGCAACGCGCCGCCAGCCGCGCCGATTAGCGCGCCCTGGATCATGTCTTCAGCGAAGTAGTTGCCGGTAGAATCCAACGCGACCACGAGGCTACGGCAAGAATCGGTACCATCGTCAGTGCCGATGCGCTCGCTGCGACTACTGCAACCGGCAAGGCTCGACGTGACCAAGGAAACGCAGGCGATCATGGTGATCGCCTTACGAATGGGGTGGGAGGAGATGTCAAATTTCATATCAAGCTCCTGGTTACATTGAAAGGGCGACATTGAAAGTCTGAACGGGGAGGATATTGGCACCTTTGGATTATGGAAGCTAATTCGGATTATGGAAGCGAATTTGGATATGGAGGCGGGTTTATAAAGAACGCGCCCTCTCCGATGCACCACTACCACAAAATATAATCTAGGCGGAACGATTGAGTCCGTTCAATATGAAACCACGACAATCGGCAATTTTATTTCAGCGTCAACTTAGCTGCTAGCGATTAAGCGCCATAGAAAAAAATCCGGGGTAATGATATTTATTTACGAACTGGGGTGAAAATGTGACGCTGGCCGGGGGGTGAAGTCATGAGCGCGATTATGTCACCGATATCGCTGACTGCTGATTATCAAACGGGCGTGGAGGCCATCGACGCCGAGCACAGGTTCTTTTGTAAGCTTTACAACGACATGGTCTCGATGATTGAAACCGCCGACACCGCCGAGCTTTTAACGGCCGCCGTCCGGGCCCTGTCCGCCTATGCCGACCATCATTTCGCCAATGAAGAGACGGCTATGGAAGATATCGCTTACCCCGATTTAAAACACCATCGCCTCCAGCATGAGGCGTTTAAAAACGCGCTCAACGATCTAGTGAGCAACCGGAGCAGGAATGATACCGCCGCAATCCTCAACCTCGCGTCGTTCGCCGGGCGTTGGCTGCGCGGTCATATCCTAATAACCGACAAGGCTTTCGGTGAATACGCAGTAGCGGCGCGGCTGCCTGAAACCAAAACTTAGGCACTACCCAACCCTCACCCTCCGCAAGGCGAAGCCGGGGCGATTACGGAGCAATTACGGAGCGGCGGCGGAAATCGACCTTAACCACCGACACTGAATCCAACATGGCCCGCCCGGCTTCCGTCAGTCGGCTGACTTCCCAGTTAGGCTTAATCGGATTGTGGAACCATGGTTCGGCCCAACCAGCAGCTTTGCAAGCACGCACGATGCTACCGCTCACCCGTTGCCCCTCTTCGTCGAACAAGGGCAGCTTACCGCCGGGCTGCGACAAACCGCGACGCAGCCAAGCCAACTGAACCTTGGTGGGGACACTGGCGGTACCAGACTGTTTGGTACCAGACTGTTTGGTACCAGACTGTTTGGTACCAGAC
>JBAXKX010000229.1:0-4807 GCA_037135115.1 Rhodospirillaceae bacterium | reverse complement strand
GCATAACCAGCCGCTTGCCCGCCTTGGACAGCGACACCACCCAGCGCTGGTGATCGACGATCTTGGCCTTAAGCTCAGCTTCAATGTCGTCAAGCTGGCGGACGATGCGAGCCTTGGCGAACTCGGGGGCGGAGGTGTCGACTCCGCTCAAATCGGCCAGGGTGAATTCTGCACCGTCGAGGTTGGCGCCGGCAAACGTCGCTTTGACTAACTTGGCCCCGGCGAAATCGGCGGCGGCCAGATTGGCCTGCTCGAAATTGGCCTCTATCGCCTTGGCGTTACGAAAATCAGTGCCTTGGAGATCTGCCGAGCAAAAGCTCGAGCGCTGGAGTACTGCACCGCTAAAAGTAGCGGCGCGATTCAGCCGTTCCTTATGAACGTCGGCTAGGCCACCGCCACGCTGTTGCACGAACAAAACGCCTTCGCGACAATCGGCGCGGTCGAGGCTGGCGTCGGTCAAGTTGGCACCTTCGAACTTGGCGCCACGCAAATCAGCCCTCTCCATGTTGCTGCCGACCAGCTTGGCTCCGGTCATATCGGCGCAAAAAAGATTGGCTCCGCGCAGGTTAGCGCCGCTAAGATCACAGTCCCGCAACAGGGCACCACGCATTTCACTGTCTTGGAGATTGGCCTTGGCCAGCGACATACCAGACAGTCTGCGGAATGACAAATCGATGCGCTTACCGTTGCTCTGCCCCTTCAGGAAGCGGCTGTGCTCCTGCAACATGCGGGCAAGATCAATGACGGAGATAGCCTTGCCTTCGAACAATTCGCCATCGTTCGTCACTGGCCTCGGCTGATTGCGCACCCCACGAGTGCCTTCGAATGACACCGTCATACCGGCGGCGGGGGAACCAGGGGGCGTCATTACCGGTGGCTTGGCTAGCGGCGCGGGTTTTGCGGGTTGTTTTGCTATATGACCGGCTGGCAAGGTCACCGTACTGTCGGCGGCGGCTGGCGGCGGAGCCGGGGCCAACTTCGCCAGCTCGGCCTTGAACTCGGCGGCGGATCGGAAACGATCCTCAGGCTTGACCGCCAGCCCCTTCATCACCGCAGCCTCCAACACTGGCGGCAGGGTAACGCCTAGTTCGGATGGGCGGCGCAACGAATCATGTGCGATCCGCTGCAGGGCATCGACAGGCTTGCTGCCGGTCAGCACGCAATAAAAGGTGGCGGCAATGGCGTAGACATCCGACCATGGACCCTGGTTGCCATCCTCCAGATATTGCTCGAATGGGGCGTAACCGGGCTTGAGAATGATCGAGAGCTTCTGGTCGTGGCCGGACAGCGCCTGACGTGCAGCCCCGAAATCGAGTAACTTCGCGACCCCGCCTTCGCCGATCATAATGTTGTCGGGGCTGATGTCACGGTGGAGAATATTCTGCGCATGGATGTCAGTGAGAGCGTTCAGAACCGACTCCAGAATCGGCAGGGCGCGAGCGTAATCCATGCGCTGGTTATCGCATTGACGGAGCAATTCCTTGAGGGTCGATCCCTGCAACAGCTCCATGATGATATAGGCGCTACCGTTCTCCTCGAAAAAATCGAACACCGAAACGACGTTGCGGCAACTGCGGAAGCGCGCCAACACCCGGGCCTCGTCGAGAAACCTAGTCAGGCCGAAATGGTAGCTGTCGGCCATGCTCGCGTTGGCCCGCAGCGACACGCCATCGGCGGCCCGGGCCACACAGCCATACGGCAAATACTCCTTAATCGCGATCCGCGACGCAAGCTTTTGGTCAAACCCGAGATAGGTCGCGCCAAAACCACCCTGGCCCAACAACCGACCGACCAGATAACGTTGCGCCACCATGATTCCAGGTGCCAAAACGGTATCGTTAGGCTGGACGACAATCTCCTTGCCGCAATCCTGGCAAATTTGCCGCGTCACCTTCCGCGAAAAGCAATCGGGACATATCCGGGCCGCCTGCACCATAAACCGATACCAATACCGTTATCTAATTTGCGCGAGATGCACTACGTGAGGTTGTGTACAAACGACACCACCAGCTCGGTTCATTCTGGCCGAAAAGCCGGTTCCATTGCAACAAGACTTTAATTGCGCTGCACCAGAGGCCATTAGTATAAGCCTAATTCAGCAACTGAAAAAAAGGCGTTCGCCCATGTCCCGCCTGCCTCACGGAAGTTTTCCTCGTGTACGCCTGCGCCGCAACCGCGCCGACGAGTGGAACCGAAGGCTGGTGGCCGAACACCGGCTCACCACCGACGACCTTATCTGGCCCTTGTTCGTGATCGAAGGCGAAAACCAGCGAATCGCCGTCGCCTCAATGCCGGGGGTGGAGCGACTGTCGGTGGACCTTTTGATTGAGGCAGTCGGGGAGGCGCGCAGCCTGGGAATTCCGGCGGTGGCGCTGTTCCCGGTAGTACCTGTTGAGCAAAAAAGTGCTGGCGCCGAAGCGGCTGTCGACCCCGACAATCTTGTATGTCGGGCGGTGCGAGCGCTCAAGGCCAACGTGCCGGGAATGGGCGTCATCTGCGATGTCGCGCTCGACCCTTACACCAGCCACGGCCACGACGGTTTGCTCCGCGACGGTCACATCGTCAATGACGAAACAGTGATGATGCTGGTCCTCCAGGCACTGACCCTGGCCGACGCAGGCGCCGACATGGTGGCACCCTCCGACATGATGGACGGCCGCATCGGCGCCATACGCGATGGCCTCGACCATGCCGGTCACCAAAGCACCGGCCACCAGCGCGTACGCATCTGCGCGTATGCCGCCAAGTATGCCTCCGCCTTCTATGGCCCGTTCCGCGACGCCCTCAACAATATCAGCCTGCTCAAGGGGGACAAGCGAACCTATCAAATGGACCCGGCTAACAGTGCCGAGGCACTGCGCGAGGTGGCGCTCGAC
This sequence comes from Rhodospirillaceae bacterium, assembly GCA_037135115.1. Classification (GTDB taxonomy): domain Bacteria; phylum Pseudomonadota; class Alphaproteobacteria; order Azospirillales; family Azospirillaceae; genus BOG-933. The sequence continues at coordinate 1,931 of JBAXKX010000229.1, read as the reverse complement.
CTTGAGGAGGGCGCCGACAGCATCATCGTCAAGCCCGGCCTGCCCTATCTCGACATTATCCGGCGGGTCAAGGACAGCTTTTCGGTGCCGACCTTTGCCTACCATGTCAGCGGCGAGTATGCCATGCTCAAGGCAGCGGCGGCCAATCAATGGCTAGACAACGACCGAGCGCTAATGGAAACCTTGTTATCGTTCAAGCGGGCCGGCGCGGACGCCGTCCTCACCTATGCCGCCATCGAAGCGGCACGGCTGTTGCGACGCTGACCAGCCCCCCTCGCTTACATGCCCCCTCTCAATGCGGCGTCTCTGCAAGCCAAGTCGCCAGCCTCATCCGAAGGAGGTTAAGCCGATCATCCCCTATCGCCCCAATGCAGCCAACCAACATGCTGCCATCAATCACGGCCAACCGGGAAAGTCGAATAACGCTCGCAGCCTTCAGGCCGGTCGCTTGGAAATCGTTATCCTCCTGCCGGAGAATCTCGTCCAGGGCCGGTTCGGCTTGCTGGAGTTGGGATGACACCATACAGACCAGCCAGTCGTCATAACGTCGGGATGCCTGACGCACCATTAGAACAGGCCGCAATTTCGAGCCGGAAAAGTCAGTGTAGGGAAATGGCACAAGACCGATCTGGCCTGAACGCTTCATTGCCAGCGTTCCCGCAAGTCATCCTTGCCATAGCTGATTGGGTCGTCTTCCATTCCGCGAAGGGCTTGCTCCATTGAGAAGTCTGAGAAAGTAGCGTTGGTCCACTCAGTATCAGCTTGGTTTGCTGACGAGCCATGGGGTGACCTGCCGAACCGTGTTGATAGAAACTCTACGAAATCAAACACCTCATCTCGCTTGTCAACCGGAAGCGTCTGAAGCTTTTCTATCAGTTCTGCGTAGCCCATGTACCTACTCCTTTGTCATGAGAACTAAATCCATTGAATATGGGCACATTTAGTTAAGCTTCTCGATAGAGCTGAACCGAAATGTAATTTCTTGGTCCTCAACTTTGCCGCGAAGCCCCATGCTTTGCACATCTATACATGTCTGATCGGCATGAATAAGTGAGCCTGTGAATTAAACTTTATTTCCAACAGATAAATTTGCTGCGGAGTTAAATAATAGTGACCCTAGCGGAATGAGGGTGTTGGCAAATGATTCCGAGAGGCTATTTTTCGGAGACGATGGAAACCTTGTTATCGTTCAAGCGGGCCGGCGCGGACGCCATCCTCACCTATGCCGCCATCGAAGCGGCACGGCTGCTGCGGCACTGACTGGAGCACTGACTGGGGCGCGTATGTTGAAAATATGTCGCGCCACATTCACGACGGCAGGTATGCCGCCAGGGTAATGCGGACAACGGTTCCCTGGCCAGGAACGCTACTGATGCCAAGAACGCCGCCATGAAGATCGACGATCATCTTGGCCAAAGGCAAGCCAAGACCTACGCCGTCGTGCTGCCGGGTCAAACCACCATCAACCTGGGCGAACGGGGTCAACCCCACGGTTACCTCATCGCCGGTCATGCCAACACCGGTATCAAGCACGGTCATCATCACCCGGTCGCGCCCCACCGGATCGGCGGACAAGGTCACCTCACCGCCCTTGTGGTTGAACCGGATCGCGTTGGAAATGAGGTTGAGTAGCATCTGGCGCAGCCGACGGCCATCACCCCACATCATCAGACCAGGCGGTGCCCAGTGCGTCAACGAGACACCGGCCCACTCGGCCCGCCCCGACATTGGCCCGACCACGCCGCGAAACAGCGTGGCGACTTCGAGAGGCTCGCAGCGCAACACCATGCTGGAAAACTCGATGTCGGCTACGTCTAAGATCGCACCCAAAGTCTCATTAAGCGCCTTGCTCGACGAAACGATGTCGTGGATGAAGCCGCTATAGGTATCATTGGCCAGAGTACCAAACGCCTCGCTGTCCATCAGTTCGG
>JBAXKX010000228.1:0-4809 GCA_037135115.1 Rhodospirillaceae bacterium | reverse complement strand
CCTGATGAGCTAAATATGGTCCGGAGCAATTACCAAAGCCGCCTTAATCAAGCAACAAAGTAGTATCGGGTTGAAGGGTTTTTCAACATGAGACGAAAACACTTGATCTCGCCGGAAACCGCATCTGCGCTGGTAATGCGCTTGGTTACCGTCCTGCTCGCCGCCTTCCTCATCATGTTGGCCGACCAGTTCATGGAAGATCTTGGGGCATGGATACGTGCGCCTGATCACCGGTCGCTGACCCATGGAGCCGACACCCAGGCGACCGAGGCAGAAATCGCCAAGCTGGCTATGGCATTGGAACAAAAGGAAGCTGAGGCGAAGTCCGTACAGGCGGCACTCGCCGTTGCAACGCGCGACTACGCCGCCCAGAAAGAAACCTATGATAATTGGCTGCGGGCACGCACCACTGTTGGCTCCCCGGGCCAGGACGCCGGTATTCTTGACCGCGCCCGGACACTTGACCAAAAAATGGCCGTGCGCCGTGAGTGGGCAGACCAGTTGGACCAGATAGTAACGGCGCAGCGCGACATTGGCAAAAAAATCAATTCGCTCCGCGCAGATGTTCGCAAACAAACACAAATCGCCGAAGAGCACTACAGGAGCGAAGTAGACAGTTACGAATTGAAAATGTTCGCCCTGCGGATGGCCGTCGTCCTACCCTTTCTAATTTTCGGCATTTATACGTTTGTTCGCTGGCGGAAATCCAGATACCGTGCATTGGCATGGGGTTACATCATTTTCTCGTGCTATGCTTTTTTCTTCGGCGTTGTACCGTATCTGCCGAGCTATGGCGGCTACCTGCGCTATACGATCGGGATATTCCTGACAGTTGCGGGTGGTATTTATGCCATCCGTGGTATGCAATCCTTCGCCGAGCGCAAGCGCCAGGAGTTGCTACTCTCCTCAGCCGAGCGAGCCAAGACAATAGATGAAGAGGCGGCCATTACCTCGTTCCGCGACCACCGCTGCCCATCTTGTGATCACGACTATACTTTGCCCAAGGCCAACCCTTCGGAGCCCGAGCCGTCTTTCTGCTACCACTGCGGCCTCCAGCTCTATGGAGCCTGCATCTCGTGCACTACGTTCAACTTCGTCCACTTCAATCACTGTAAGAATTGCGGCGCAGTACTTAAGGTAAGACGCGGCACAGTTGAGCCTAAGGCGTCATGATGGGATCAATTATGGGAGCTTGGCATCAAGACGATATAATCCATCCTTGGCATATGCATCACCTTTCTTGATGGCAAGGGTATAATATTTTATGGCCTTCTCGTGGTTTTTCGGCACGCCACGACCATATTCGTACAGCCAGCCCATGTAACTTTCAGCCGCAGTATAACCCTGGCTCGCCACGAATTCCATAAGTACCGCCGCCTCATCTATCTTTTCATCAACATCCAGGGAGCGAGCTAGTTGAAACTGAAGGCGGAGATTGTGCCTGTTATTAAAAACGGCGCTTCTGCATTCGATTATTGCTTGTTTTGCTAGAACCGCGTTCCTCTCGACGCCAGGCGCTAGACGTTGTTGATCTTTGGGCCCAGAGGCCAGTCTATCACATTCAGCCTGGCCGTCATGCGCCATGCTGCGAGAGGAACCGGGCATCGCCTCATCAAACGCCTTTCCCACGGGCATCGCTGATACTTGAGGGTCAAGCTTTGCCGCCTTGGCATTAGACCGAGCAGAAGAATCCTCCAACATATTTTTGGCAACAGCGATAAAAGCCCCATTGGGAAATCGACGAAGATACTCACGAAACAGGCCTTGATTTTCGGTATTCTTGATAGATGTCCAAAATTGGTAATCAACTTCATCCACGGGAGTACCGCCAGCATTACCAGCCGGATCGGTCTGTGATTTCTGTGGATGAAAAAAAAACTCACCTTCTATTGGCGACATAGATATCCAAGGCTGCTGCTCACCATTGGTTTTTCGTTTGACACCAAGACCAATATCATTAAAAAATCGGTACACATCGAGTCCAGGCTTCTTCATACTCTCAATCATACTTTCAGTATAGGGACTGTGTCCTGACACACCGTCACTCGCAACATTTCCTGGTTGTGTTGAGTAACTCACAACCATCCCGGCGGCAACGCGCATCTGAGCCAAACCACCGCCAATCGAGCGCGTTCGTGACTGGGTCCAAGGGTTGTTGCGACATGAGTCAAGTATGATAATATTGAACCGATTGCGAGCCTCCGCCATAACATCAACAATAGTGTTAGCATCGACGAAATCAAATTTCACGTCGGTCTCAAGTTTAGGATTTGCTTGAACCGGGGCTAAGTAATTAATACCATGAACTTGGACCGCATGTCCGGCGAAGTAAAATAGCCCGACCGTCTGATTTGTTAAACGATGACCAAATTCTCGTGTCAAGTTGTCAAAAGCGGATTTATCTATATCAATTTGAGCGCCGTCGCCCACGAGCAGAAAGCCGGACTCACGCAAGGCATCAGCCATTGCCCTCGCATCATTGGTTGGATTATCGAGCCTGGGAATGAATCGATAGTTACTATTGCCAATGACAAGTGCAACCCGTCCCTCAGCCCAAGACGGCGGGCCAGCCGCCAATATCATGCACACACAAATGAAGATTGTGCAAACTATATGGTTCGGAGCGCTTCGGCACAACTTAAATAGCTTCATCGTCTCATCACACCTCCCACTAACGCAACACTACCTATATTTGTCACGCAGTGCATTCCTGGCAGGCAATTTGAGTTGGCTCCAAATAATGTCCATGTTTTTCTTAACCTCTAAATGTCCGTCAAGAAAAGCCCGCGCATAAAGTTCATAAGCACGTGGCATGTCGCGCTTGACTCCGACCCCGACCGCTTGCATCCAGGCGAAAATTTCTATCGCATTGAATTGACCTTCATTGGACTGTTCTTCGAGAATTGATATATCACTGCTAGTAATTATTCCCGATGAAACACGTTCAAGCAACGCCTTCCATCTTAATTCCTCGGCCTTTCTAAAGATTTTATCGGCCGAAATACGCTCACGATAATTTTCTACATTATCCTTGTAAGGAGAAAGCTTTGTTGTCTCTTCCATTGCGCGCCGCCAGTCCAGGCACCATGGAGGAGGTAGGAGCGTTGTACAAATTACCATCCCCTCATTAAAGGAAATTCGCTGCCATTCGGGTACGGTCAAGTCGTTAGTGGTAATTTTTGTTTCGTTCATCGCGCCAATCCACTCGCGGCACCATTCCGGTTGATCACTACGCACAGAACACTTTTGGATATTCCCTTCGAAACTTCGCAAAAGCCAATGATTTTCATATTGATTTTCATAGCTTCTGAAAACTTGTGCATAGCAAATCGCTGACGTTGCCATAACAAACAGAAAGATAACTAGCGCAACGGCAAGACAAAACAGCAACGCCGCCAACTCGGCGCGCCATTTACTGTCAACTTGCAGAATGTCCTGCCTCGCCATCATGAGTTTCCGTCCCCTAACCGGGTAAGCCCCCATGTCACGCCCTTCGATACCCCATCCTCATATACTAAAGCCAGTGAGCCCTGTACAATCATCAAAAGCCAAATAGATAGTATATGCTGGCCTGGATAACAACGAGCACAAGAACAGCGTTACGCCTGTCGGACCTTCAAAATAAACCGGTCAACTTCCTGCGCTAGATTTTGCGATTGCACGCCAAGGTTATTTGCCGCCGAAAGGGTTTCCCCGGCACCCTGTCCAGTTTCATTTGCGGCTTGAGAGACGCCAGAAATGTTTGCGGAGACTTCCTGCGTACCTTTCGAGGCTTCGCAGACATTGCGGGCTATTTCCCGGGTTGCGGCACCCTGTTCCTCGACTGCAGCGGCAATAGTTGTTGAAATCTCGCTCATGCGCCGGATCGTGCCGGTTATGCTCATGATCGCCTCGACGGTAGTTGCGGTCACGCCCTGCATCTGCCCGACTTGCGATTGGATATCGTCGGTCGCCTTGGCGGTCTGATTAGCGAGATTTTTGACCTCGGAAGCGACGACCGCAAAGCCCTTACCAGCCTCGCCGGCTCGCGCCGCCTCAATTGTGGCGTTAAGAGCAAGCAAATTGGTTTGACTGGCAATATCGTTGATTAATTGAACCACATCGCCAATTTTTTGTGCAGCTTCGGCCAAACCATTGACAGTCGCGTTGGCCTGATTTGCTTCTTCAACGGCGCTGGCACCGATCCTGCTCGATTCCGAGACTTGCCGGGAAATTTCATTGATCGAACTGGTAAGCTCTTCGGTAGCAGCTGCCACGGTCTGAACATTGGCCGAGGCCTGCTCCGCCGCCGCCGCGACAACGGTGCATTGACGATTGGTGTGATCAGCATTGGCCGACAGGGTTTGCGCCGTTTGCTGCAACTGCTGTGCCGCCGATGACACAGCGGAGACGACAGATTTGACACCGGACTCGAAGCCGTCGGCCAGCTGGTTCATCATGCGCCTCTTTTCCTCGGCCGTGCGGCATTCCTGCGCCACCTGCTCATCCTTAAGGCGTTGGACCTCGATGGCATTGTCCTTGAACACTTGAACCGCCTTCGCCATTTCGCCAACTTCATCCAGATTGTCGAGCGCTAGTACCATGACGTGTAATTCGCCCCCGGCCAGCCGGGTCATGGTCGCAGTCATGCCCTTAATCGGGATAGTTATCGAGCGATCAACGATCCAAGCGAACAACAGGCCCATTACTCCCGCCCCTATCGATAGCGAAAGCGTCATGAATGAGGTGTTGTGTAGCTCATTCCCTGCATTTTCCTGAGTAATCCGGAGAGCTTCTGACATGGATAAGGTATTCTTTTCGACAAGGGCA
>JBAXKX010000227.1:0-4831 GCA_037135115.1 Rhodospirillaceae bacterium | reverse complement strand
AAGATGGGGTTTCACGTTGCCCAAGGCATCATGAAAAATCTTCACAGGATCAATCTTAGCTTTACCTTCAACCCGCTCTAAAGCTCCATAGACGATCTGTTCAGCGACCGACTTCTTGCCATCAAGCATCAGGCAATTCATGAACTTGGTCAGAACTCGGTCGCCATACTTGGCATCAGGCAAAACTTCGCGTTTCTCGGCGCGACGACGACGGGACATCGCAATACTCCTTACTTAGGCCGCTTGGCGCCGTATTTGGACCTGCGTTGCCGCCTGTCCTTGACCCCCTGCGTGTCGAGAGAGCCGCGAATTATATGGTAACGGACACCGGGCAAGTCCTTAACGCGACCGCCACGAATCATAACCACAGAATGTTCCTGAAGGTTGTGACCTTCACCGGGGATATAACTAGTCACCTCGAAGCCATTAGTCAAGCGTACACGAGCTACCTTTCGGAGCGCCGAGTTCGGCTTCTTTGGCGTCGTAGTGTATACGCGAGTACACACCCCACGTTTCTGCGGGCACTGCTCAAGCGCAGGAACTTTGTTGCGCGCGGCCAGCGGCACACGCGGCTTACGGATCAACTGATTGATCGTCGGCATCGAATAAACTTCGCCCCACAGCTACCGTTTCAGTACCGGCAAAACGGCACGCCTGAGATGCGGTCACCGGTATGCGCCACCTGCCTAGCCACAAAACGACTCGCTCGAAGCACATCGCCGCTTCGTGCGGGTTTCAGGCTAACTTTGGCGCAGGAGCCAGTCATATAATGACTCTCAAACACCTTAGGCAACTGACATAAAACCGGAACTGCGTCTAGGCCATATCCGCCTACCACCAGCCCCCTGTTCGAAGGTTTGGCGACCATAGTCAGGACTGGAGGCGCCGTCAAGTACCTTGTTTACCTTTTCCGCTCCCTAATCGTGATGCGGCCGATCTTAACCACCACGCTTCGGAATCGTCCGGACATCCAGCTCGCGTCTGCCAGTAGGTGCGGCAACCACGGCATAAAAAAGCTGATCGACCACCGTAAAGTTGCGCTTTAGGACCAAAAAAATCGCGCTTGTGGCCAATGAGCTTGCAGTATGAACGCAATTTGGACATAGTTTGAGCGCAAATTATGCATAGAGTCGCGGACAAACCTGCGCGTAATTTCTTCAACTTGACGAAGCCACGGATTTCATGGACTCTGAGAGATGATTGAAAGACTCGATTCGCATCCAGCGTCATCAACGGATACGACCCTTGATAATGCGGCTCTGGGCGCGCACAGTCGGGCGTAAATGGAAGCTAAAAACATCAGGCCAACCCCCAACTAGCTTGGACTTTCAGGTTTGATAACATTGACCGTCCGTCCTTATTTTTGGGACCTATCCGGAGCCGGTAACACCATGAGACTAAACGACATTACCCGCCGGACCAGCCCGCTGCTATTGGCGGCTGCGCTTTCATTCACCCCGACTGCGGAGGTCCGGGCCGCTGCTGTCGACGGCGATGAAGCTTCACTATGGGATGCAGTACGAACCGAAACAGCGCAACTTCTGACTGTAAGTTCGGGCATGCTGCGCTCGCTCTCAGCATGGGTCACCAGCTTCGGCGCTGGCGGCTCGCGACTCGCCAATGACTTGGTCTCCTTTTCCACAAAAGACATGCAAGACCTGGGGCATCTCGTGGCATCTGCCGGTTACCGGCTTGAGGACATCAATATCCATATGGGCACGGTGCCCGACGTCACCCTAAGCTTTGCCTTCCTGCACGCCATCGACGAGAAGCGCAGGGATGAATTGCACAACATTGTCGCCCGAAAAAACGCCACGGTCGACGAGGACGCCCGGACCGTCATTGCCGCCCTGCTTGACGCATCGTCACAGGCTGAATCTGTGCCTGCCGACAAGTTTCTAGCACATCAGATTCACGTCCGCCTTACCGAGCCACCCCAGATTGTATATAATTTCCAAGCTCCGAATAGTCTCGCCTGGGCAGCGAGCGCTGCAGCATCAGCGCTACCTACAGTAGTATCTTCAGCAATTGCGGCAACTCCACTAGCAGCCAACCCGGCATCTGCCGCGCCCGACATCAACAAATACCCCGTCCCGCCGCCTGACCCTGTCAGCGCCGCTGCAGTCGAGTCGGCACCCACCGCCGACTTGGCGACTCGAGAACCGATCACCGCCACAGTGCCTATAGTCAGTCAAGCGCCGATCGCGACTCAAGCGCCGGTCGCAACTCCTGAGACGGTCGCGACTCAAATACCGGTCGCGACTCCGGAACCTATAGCCAGTCAAGCGCCGGTCGCGACTCAAGCGCCGGTCGCAACTCCTGAGACGGTCGCGACTCCGGAACCGATCGCGACTCAAGTACCAGTCACGTCTCCTGAGCCGATCGCGACTCAAATACCAGTCACGCCTCCTGAGACGGTCGCGACTCAAATACCGGTCGCGACTCAAATACCAGTCACGCCTCCTGAGACGATCGCGACTCAAATACCGGTCGCGACTCCGGATCCTATAGCTAGTCAAGCGCCGGTCGCGACTCCTGAGCCGATCGCGACTCAAGTACCAGTCACGACACCGGAGCTGATCGCCCTGCCAACGACAGTCAAGAATGAGGAGTCCAGGCCGGCTGCACCAATTCCAGCCATGCCAACCGCCGCCACGATAACGGCGAAAACCGACAACCCGCAACCAGCAGCGGAACCGGTTCAGATGCCAGCTTCAGCCAAAACCTATCACACCACAAAACGAGTTAACGGCCGAGCCGGTCCTGGCAAAGAGTCCGACGTGATAAGTACGGTTGCACCGGAGCAGGAACTGACCAAAACCGGCAAGTCAGAAGGGAACTGGTTCGAATACAGAATTACCGGCGGGACTGGCGCCGCATCCAAGGTCTGGATTCACTCCAGCGTTATCGATGCCCACAAATAAGGCAGTGTGCCGAAATAATGAGACCGAAAACTGGGGCATAACAGCCCCAGTTTAGTCAATAGGTGTAGAATTTAGTTCGCAAAGACGAAGTTACGGCTTTGCACGATGCACTTATCGCGATGCACTTATTACGATGCGCCTATCAAGATGAGCGTATTACTTTACATCGGCGAAAACGGCGCGAGTCGACAGGGGCTTGACCCCCCAGATATCGCTCGCGTACTCGCCCACGGTGCGATCGCTAGAAAACCACCCCATACTCGCGGTATTGAGTATCGCCTTGGTGTTCCAGGCAGGAATATCGCGATACAACTGAAGAACCTCGTCGTAAACACGGCAATACTCATCAAAGTCCGCCGTGACCATGAAGTGATCGCCGCTGTCGGCAAGCAATCGCAGGATAGAATGGAACCGGCCCCGGTCATCGGGCGAAAACGTCCCGTCACCGATCATAGTCAGCGCCCGTAACAACTGTGGGCTGTGGTCGATCTTCTGGCGCGGATTCCAGCCGTCCCGTTGCATCAAAACGACCTCATCGGCGGTCAGTCCGAAGATAAAGATATTTTTTGACCCGACCGCCTCAAGAATCTCAACATTGGCGCCGTCCATGGTTCCGATGGTCAAAGCCCCATTGAGCGTCAGCTTCATGTTGCCAGTCCCTGAAGCTTCCATGCCAGCTGTCGAAATCTGCTGTGACAAGTCGGCCGCTGGAATGATCAACTCAGCCGACGTAACGCTGTAGTTAGGTAAGAATACTATCTTCAGTAGATTGCGAATTGCCGGGTCATGATTGACGACCTCCGCCACGTCATTAATAAGCTTGATGATCAACTTGGCTACCTGATAGGAAGGAGCCGCCTTACCTGCGAAGATCTTTGTCACCGGCACCCAGTCCGCCCCTGGATCATTCTTTATTTTGTTGTAGAGCACCACCGTCTGCAACAAATTCATAAGTTGACGCTTGTATTCATGAATGCGCTTAACCTGGACATCAAACAGGCTGTCGATAGAAACATCAATACCCAGTTGGCAGGCGATATAAGCCGCGAGTCGCGCCTTATTGGCCCGTTTGACGCGGCGGAACTCCTCCTGAAACTCCACATCAACAGCCAGCGGCTTCAGCTCGGCCAAATGTGCCAGATCGTTGACCCATGAATTGCCAATTCGTGTGCTAATCAGGCAAGCCAGCTTGGGGTTGGCCTCCAGCAGCCAGCGACGCGGTGTGATGCCGTTGGTCTTGTTATTGATGCGCGCGGGGAATTCGGCGTGCAAATCGGCGAACACCGTCCTCTTCATCAGCTCGGTGTGGAGCGCCGAAACGCCGTTGACCTTGTGACTGCCGATAAAGGCCAAGTTGCCCATGCGCACCCGCCGCTCACCCCGCTCGTCGATCAGCGATACCCGCTGAAGCCGGCCGATATCAGCGCTTTGACGGGCCTGCGAGTGGTGCAGGAACTGGCTGTTAATATCATAGATAATCTGCATGTGGCGAGGCAGCACCCGTTCCATCATCCGCACCGGCCATGATTCTAGCGCCTCGGGCAGAAGAGTGTGGTTCGTATAAGAAAATGTCCGCGTAGTGATATCCCAAGCCTTTTCCCAAGGAACCGCATGGAGATCAACCAAAAGCCGCATCAACTCAGCGATGCCAATCGCCGGATGGGTATCATTAAGCTGAATAGCTGCACGCTCAGGTAACAAACCAAAGTCGCTGTGCTGCTTAAGAAAGCGGCGCAGAATGTCCTGCAAAGAGGCGCTGGTGAAGAAATATTCCTGCTTCAAGCGCAACTCACGCCCGGTCTCGGTTGTGTCGTTAGGATAAAGCACACGCGACAAGTTCTCTGAGAGCACTTTATGCTCAACCGCGCGCAAATAGTCCCCGACCGCGAACAAGCCGAGATTAAGCG
>JBAXKX010000226.1:0-4831 GCA_037135115.1 Rhodospirillaceae bacterium | reverse complement strand
GCTGGCTCGATGGTGGCAACCCGGCCGATATTGGTAATTATTCCGGTGAACATGCGCACACCTTGAGCTGCTTGAAAGGCCATGGCGCATGATTGGAACGAAAGTGGTGACGGCGGCAAGTGGGAAATGCGGGACATGGCGCGATTGCCGTAAAATTTAGTATAAACCGTTCGGCATAAGCGTGTGTGCCCGGTCCCGACTCGGAGGCGATCGGTTGCGGGCGATTCTTGGTACCGGGTGCCGACTCGAAAGCCCTTTGGCCGATGGCGTAGCCGACGCGACGGTGCTGAGTACTCTCTATGGTTGCGCTGTCATTGCCATGAAGCTTTAAGCTGGGGAATTACTACCAAATCTAGTTGTAAATAACATAAGTTTTAGAGTTTTTTCCCACCTTCAACGAGGCGGTTCCGCAGTCGTGCTGTCCTTAATCCTTTTTGCGGTTGCCGATCTGCATGCGATGCCGATAGTCTTGGGGATGCTGGGCGTCTGCTCTGGCAAGTTTTTTTCTGTTTGGAGGATTCGAATCATGGTTGGAGCGCGAGTCATTGGCGCCCTTGGCACTATTCTGTTGATTGCCGCAGGCGGCTTGGTGGTGGCTTCGGCCGATGCAGCCGAGGGTAAACAGCCGGCCGGTTGCCAGCAAATCTCTTTCCGGCCGATGGTTGGCACGCCCCCCGACGGCGAACAGGAAGCTGGCATGTCGCATGGTCGCAAGGTTGTGATCATGGCGACGGTCAAGAGCGGTCTGCCCCAGAATTATTATATGTTACTTAACGGAAAGCGGCCTGATGCGCTTGGCAGTGGCGTGCCGAAGGGCGCCGAGAGTTGCCTCAAGGCCAAGGTCCACACCTTCCCCGTCAAGACGCAGGGTGGCAACTGTACCGGAGAGCGCTTTCGCGTTGTGATTTACCGGGGCGGTGCCGACAAGACTGCCATGCTTTTTGGCCTGCAGGGCACCGACTGGCTGTTTTGCAACGCCGCCAAGATGTGACGCCCGGATTCGGTGGTTGCTGGGTGGGCACGGCTTGGTTATGATGGCGCGCCACCGTTGGTGCGGCGTGGTTAAGGCGCGTGACCGGTGTTATTTTTTTTATCCCGCCCCGCTGGCTTAGTGCCGGCCGGCCAGCCGCTAGACCTTTTGCGCCATGCTCCAGCTCATCCGCAGTACCGTTGGTACCTGGGTCGTCAAGATCCTCTTTACCTTACTGATAGTTTCCTTCGCGGTCTGGGGCATCGGTGATATTTTCCGAAGCAAGGGGCAGACGAACACCGTTGCCGAGATCGGGTCGATAAAGATCAACGCCTCTGAACTCGATCGAGAATTCCGCCAGCAGCTCAACCGCCTGCGCCCGATGTTCGGCGGGCAGCTCGATATGGAGCAGGCGCGACAGCTGGGCTTGGTCGACCAGACCCTTGACCAGATAATCCAGCGGACGTTGTTGGATCTCGCGGCCACTGACGCCGACCTGAAGGCTGGTGACGAGTTGGTTAAGCGCCGACTCCAGCAGATACCCGCCTTCCGCAACGAACAAGGCCAGTTCGAGCCGGAACTTCTGCGTCGGGCTCTCGCCGCCAACGGCATGAGCGAGGGCGCGCTGGTCACCATGATCCGCGAAGAAACCGGCCGCAATATTGTCAGCGGCGCGGTGAGCGCAGGCGCCACCGTTCCCGACCTTTTGGCGGATGCCCTTTTCCGCTACCGACGTGAAATGCGCAGCGCCGAGACCTTGACCATTGCCAATGACGGGATGCCCGAGCCGGCCGCCCCCGATGAAGCTGAACTCACCCGTTATCATGAGGACAAGGCGGTGCGCTTTACCGCCCCCGAGTTCCGCGCCTTGACTGTCGGTCTGGTTACTGTCCTTGATTTGGCCAAGACCGTCGAGGTCGGTGAAGAGGAAATCAAGACGGCCTACGAAGAACGCAGCGACGAGTTCCGGACGGCCGAGCGCCGCACCTTCCAGCAGGTGTTGGTGGAAAACGAAGATCAGGCCCGCCGCATCCTTGAAGCTGCTCGCGCCTCCGGTGGCGACCTTGCCGCCGCCGCCGCCGCTGAAAAGGCCGAAATCGCTACGCTTGGCCCGAGCATCGAAGCCGAACTTCCCGAGATCGGGGTGTCGGTGTTCGCTATCGACCCCGAGACCCTTCCCGATCCCATTAAGTCCGATTTGGGTTGGCATGTACTTAAGGTGACAAAGATTGAGCCGGCTCAGGTCCGTAAGATTGCTGAGGTCCGCGATGAGGTTGTGGCGCAGCTCCGTAAGGACCGAGCTAACGAAACTATGCCGCGACTGATCAACATGATTGAGGATGCGCTGGCTGGCGGCTCGACTCTGGAGGAGGCGGCAAGCAAATTCCGCTTCCGCCTAGTCAAACTCGACGCCGTGGACGCAAGTGGGGCCAAACCAGACGGGGCCAAGGTCGCAGATGTGCCGGGCATCACTCAAATCAGCCAGAATGCCTTTAATCTGGTGCAAGGAGCCCGCAGCTCGGTGATTGAAGCCGAAGAAGGCGTCTCATTCATGGTCCGAGTCGATTCAATAGTTCTTTCACATCTCAAACCACTGGTCGAAGTGCGAGATCAGGTGATTTCCGGCTGGAAAGCCGAGCAGCGCGCTCAAGCAGCCGCTAAAAAGGCTGAAGATATCGAGGCCAAGTTCAAGGCCGGTGCCACGCTTGAGGCACTTGCCAAGTCGAATGGCGCCGTCGTCGCAACCGTTGGCCCGCTGGCCCGCGATCCCGTTCGTGGTGAGGCGAAACTTCCACCCGACTTGCTGAATACCCTGTTCACCCTCGCCCCCGGTGGGATCGGTCGGGCCGCTACCGCCGATGGTCAGGTTCTGGCTCGGCTGAAGGAGATCATACCGGCCGACCCCAAGGCTGTGGCTGGACAACTGGCGTCATTGGTTGAGATTGAGCGCAGGGCCGGTGCTAGCGACCTGATGGCTCAATATATTGAGGGTTTGCGCGCTCGCTGGCCGGTGCAGGTTAACCAGGAGCGCATCAATCAAATGTTCTCTTCAAACTGAGGGCTTAAACCAAATAATATTAACGGCCAGAGACACCGAGCCTCGGGAGATTCCGTTTGATCGTTCTGCCCGCCTTTGCCGACTTCGCCACCACTTATGACGCCGGCAAGCCCCAGGTGGTTTGGGCCAGCTTTGTCAACGATCTCGAAACACCTGTTTCGACCATGTTGAAATTGGCTGACAATCGCAAATACAGCTTTTTGCTGGAATCGGTTGAGGGTGGAGAAAATCTTGGTCGTTATTCGCTGATTGGTCTGAGGCCCGACCTGATATGGCGTTGCTGTGGCGCTGTTTGTGAAATCAATCGCCACGCTCTTATTGATGATTATCGGTTCGAGCCGCAGGACGAGGCACCGCTGGAGTCGATCCGCGCCTTGCTCGAAGCCTGCCGCATCGATTTGCCCGAGTCGCTGCCGCCGATGGCTGCAGGTTTGTTCGGTTATCTCGGCTATGACATGGTGCGGTTGATCGAGCGCTTGCCCGACAGCAACCCCGACACTCTCGGTGTTCCAGACGCCGTCCTGCTGCGGCCGACGGTGATGGTCATCTTCGACAATGTCAAAGGCGTGGTCACGGTGGTAACACCGGTATGGCCGACCGCCGGGGTTTTGACGTCTTCAGCTTGGGAGCTAGCCAGCGCCCGGCTCAACGACGTGCTTGCCGATCTGGAGCGCAGCCTGCCCTATCGGCGCGTTGGCGCCATGTCGCCGGTTGCGCCGGGCCTGATCCAGACTACGCCCCAGACTACACCCCAGCAACCTGTGTCAAATACTAGTCGCGCCGGCTACCATGCGATGGTCGAGAAGGCCAAGGAATACATTAAGGCCGGCGATGTTTTTCAGGTCGTGCCGTCGCAGCGCTTTGCCTTGCCCTTTACCTTGCCGCCGTTTGCGCTTTACCGTTCGTTGCGCCGCCTTAATCCATCCCCGTTTTTGTTTTATTTGAATTTTGATGGCTTCACCCTTGTAGGTTCAAGTCCGGAGATACTGGTGCGGCTGCGCGATGGTAGGGTAACTATTCGACCGATAGCTGGCACTCGTCGTCGCGGTGCCGACCGGACCGAGGATAAGGCATTGGCCGAAGACTTGTTGGCTGATCCCAAGGAATTGGCTGAGCATCTGATGCTGCTCGATCTTGGTCGTAATGACGTTGGACGGGTGGCTCGAGTCGGCACGGTTAAAGTTACCGAGCAATTCGCCATCGAGTTGTACTCGCATGTTATGCACATCGTTTCCAATGTCGAGGGTGAGCTTGACAGCGAACGATTTGACGAACTTGACGCGCTGGCTGCCGGTTTTCCTGCGGGAACGGTTTCGGGTGCGCCCAAGGTCCGGGCAATGGAAATCATCGACGAGCTTGAAACGGTGCGCCGTAGTTTTTATGGCGGCTGTGTCGGCTATTTCTCGGCCAGCGGTGCCATGGACACCTGCATCGCGCTGCGTACCGGACTGGTTAAGGATGGCATTCTTTATGTACAGGCCGGAGGCGGCGTGGTCGCCGACAGTGATCCAGAGGCCGAATACCAAGAAACCGTCAACAAGGCCAAGGCGCTGGTCCGTGCTGCTGAGGATGCTGCCCGTTTCGTTCAGGGGCATGACCTGGACTGAACACGGGATTATCTGGCGCAATTATGAGTTTGTTTGTCGCACTGCTTTGACAGCGCTGCGGCCGCTGCCCAGGGCGATGACCCTGACTTGGGCGCTGATGCGTTCGATCATGGCGGGAACGTGGCTGACTACGCCGATCTAGCGGCCATCGGTATGAAGCGACTCCAGGCATGAGAGCGCGACGTCCAGGCTGAC
>JBAXKX010000225.1:0-4831 GCA_037135115.1 Rhodospirillaceae bacterium | reverse complement strand
CCCACTCTCCCCCTCACAACAAAGTATGCCGATATGCGATTGGTCCTGTTTGAACCAGATATTCCGCAAAACACCGGCGCGATGATGCGACTGGCTGCCTGCCTGGGGGTTGGGGTCGACCTGATCGAACCGTGCGGGTTCGTTCTTGACGACCGGCGGATGCGTCGGGCAGTAATGGATTATTTAGAATCTCTGGACCTAGTCCGCCACCACTCGTGGGATGCGTACCGTAAATCTATCGGGTCACAACGCCTGATCCTGCTAAGTACCAAGGCCAGCACACATCATACCGACTTCGCCTTTCGCCACGATGACCACCTGATGGTTGGGCGCGAGAGCGCTGGCGTGCCCGACTCGGTACGGGATGCGGCCGACGCCGCCATCGTCATCCGGTTGGTCCCACCCGCCCGCTCCCTCAACGTCGCCCTAGCCGCAGCGATGGTACTGGGCGAAGCACTGCGCCAGACCAAATACATGCCATCCCCGCCACTAAGTTAGCTACCCGCACTCAGTTACCGGCCGATCGGTTTTTTTTCAGACCGCTCCGCTCTACCATTGGCCATGATGACCCATCGGACCTATAAACATATGTCCTTACCCAGACTGAGCGAGCAGTGATGATATCGCGCGCCGAAATATTTCCGCCGGCTGAATTATTTCCGCCGATAGAGCCATATCGTTACGACATGCTGGAAGTTGATGCCATGCACACGCTCTATTATGAGCAAAGCGGCAACCCAATGGGTGTGCCGGTGCTGTTCCTACATGGCGGGCCTGGTGCCGGAGCATCACCGACGCATCGCCGCTTCTTCGATCCCGCCCATTATCGAATCATTATTATCGACCAACGCGGTGCCGGCCGTTCCCAACCCCTGGGCGAAACCTGCGCCAACACCACCGATCTGCTGATCTACGACCTAGAGCACCTGCGCGAGACGCTTGCCATTCCCCGTTGGCACCTGTTGGGCGGTTCATGGGGCAGCACACTGGCGCTCGCCTATGCCGAAACCTACCCCGCGCGCTGCCTGAGCCTGACCTTACGCGGCATATTCCTAATGCAGCGCAGCGAGATTCAGTGGTTTCTCTACGGCATGGGCATGATATTTCCCGAACAATGGGCGGAATTCATCAATTATCTGCCTGAGGATGAGCGCCACGATCTGCTAGAAGGCTATTGGCGTCGGCTCAACGACGAGAATCAGTCGGTGCGGATTGCGGCTGCCCGCGCCTGGAGCATCTATGAAGGCGCCTGCTCGGCACTGACGCCCAACCCTGCCCTGATCGCGGCGGCGGCCGAAGATACCCACGCCCTCGGCCTTGCCCGAATCGAAGCCCATTATTTTCGCCACAACTTATTCACGCCGGAGACCAAGTTACTCGATCAGGTCCATCGTGTTCGCAATATCCCGGCGATAATTATCCATGGCCGCTACGATATCATCTGCCCCATCGTCACCGCCAATCGCCTGCACAATGCATGGCCAGAGGCGAGTTACCGAATCATCCCCGACGCCGGACACTCGGCGATGGAACCCGGCATCTGTGCGGCGCTGGTCGAGGCGACGGAACAATTCAAAGTAATACGGCCCTGACCGCAGCCGACAAGTGGTAAGCGGCACGGTCAGAACCAGAACCAGAACCAGGTTCAGCGAGACCGGCTGATGTCGCGCAACACCTCAACCTCGTTGGCCTTTTCCACGAGACGATACTTGACGACATCGGTAGAGCTGATCATGCCCAGCAAATCGCCATTCTCGACTACCGGGATATGACGTACCCGGCGCAGAGCCATCAACGACATAACTTCGGCGATACTGTCGGATGATTTGCAAGTCTTAACTTCACGAGTCATCAAGTCCTCAACCTTAAGAGTAAGGCCGGCGGCACCCATATCGGCAATACCGCGAATTATGTCACGCTCGGTGATGATTCCAGACAATTTCCCCTTTCGGTCCCGGACGACCAACGAGCCGAACTTCTTGTCGCGCAGAATCTTGGCGGCATCCAAGATGGTTTCAGTCTGAACGATGGTGATGGCTCCGGCGCCTTTGGCGCGCAGGATTTCCGCGACATTCATTGAACGGCTTCCTCGCTTCGAATCAGGGCATCGCGTCATGGCGGCAGCCCGCTGTAGGTCGAATTTTAGGTCGTCTCGGCGGCAACGCAAAGCCCTAATTCAGTCAATATTCAGGCTTGAAACTTTACGCCCCCCCCACCCCCGCTCCGCGCAGCTCGGCATACATTGCCTTAACCTTTACGTAATCAACCTTTCCAGTGCTGAATATCGGCAGCGCATCCACCACTAAGACGCTGCGCGGCACCAGCAATTCCGAAACGCCAGAGTGGCGGGCCTGTTCAGATATGGCCGTGCGCTCGGCATGAAGGCGCTCGGTAACCAGCACCAACTGCTCACCCTTGCGCTTGTCGGCAGCCGCAATCACCGCATGGCGCTCGTCTGGCCACAAAGTGTAAACTAGTGCTTCGGACGCTGGAAGCGAGACCATCTCACCGGCTACTTTGGCGAATCGCTTGAGCCGACCGACGATGCGAACGAATCCACGCTCGTCTACGGTGGCAATGTCGCCGGTGTCATGCCAACCGCCAGCCGGCGCTGCCAGCGGTGTTTCAAGAGGCGCCTCAAGTCCCACCGCCCGCCCGGCCTTTAGGTAGCCCAGCATGATGTTGGGGCCAGAAACCAGCAGCCGACCGCCTTCGGTAATCCCATCTACCCGTTCCAGCCGGTAACGAATGCCGGGCAGGAACTGACCGACCGCACCGTTGGTCGCATACATCAGGGTGTTAACCGCCAGCACCGGCCCGGTTTCCGTGGCACCATACCCCTCCAAGACCCGCACGCCAAAGCGGTCGGCCCACATCCTCCGCGTTTCCTCACGCAGCTTCTCGGCACCCGCAAATATATAGCGAATCGAACGAAAATCATAGGGATGGGCCACCCTGCCATAGGCATTGAGAAAGGTGTCGGTACCGAACATCATGGTGGCATCGCAGGCGTAAGCGATCTCCGGCACCATCCGGTAGTGCAGGGGCGACGGATAGAGAAACGCCTTGAACCCGGACAGCATCGGCAACACCAGCCCCCCAGTCAGTCCGAAGGAATGGAACACCGGCAGCGCATTGAAAAGTACATCAGCCGGGGTGAAATCAACTCGCGCCTTTAATTGGCGGCAGTTGGCAACCAAATTACGGTGGCTCAGCACCACCCCCTTGGGCAGGCTCTCAGAGCCGGAGGTAAACAGTATTACCGCCGGGTCGTCTGGCCTGACCGCATAACCCCGATGCACCAAAGCCGCGCGCCGCGCCCTCCACATACCACCAAGCTTGTCTGCGAGGGTCAGGTCGGCCCGAACGTCTTCCAGATAGACCACACGGGCGACAGCCTCAAGCGCCGCCACCGCAGTTTCGAGTTTAGCTGCGGCGATAAAGCGGCGTGCAGTTACCACCACCGCAATTTTGGCAACATGGCAGGCCTGGAGCAACTGGGACGAGCCGACCGTATAATTAAGCATCGCCGGTACACGGCCCGTCGCCAACAGCGCCGTAAACACCACAGCTGTCCCGACCGCATTGGGCATAAAAACCCCGACCGCTTCCCCCCTGGACGCGACTCGAGCCAGGCGCGGCCCCAGCACCATTGCCCCGAGCAGCAAGCGATCGTAGGTAATAGGCACTCGCTCCATATCCTCGAACACCGGTGTCGCCCCACCATGCCGGGCCCGGGCGGCAAGTATGGCCTCAAACAGGGTTTGGTCGATGCCGCCCGCCTCGAATCCAGCTGCGGTCATCAATTGGTACAACTGGTCGCCGGCCAACTGGCGCCGTTTGCGCCCCCCCACGCCAGAAGGCAATTCGATGGGACGCGCTGGCAGGATGGTAATGGTAATCTTCGGAAACCAACGGATGCGTACCTTGCCCCGCAGCAACGAGAACGGGGAATACTGCGGGCCGTCGATCCATACCGGTATTATCGGCGAGTGGGTCCGTGCCGCCACCACCGCCGGGCCGTCATAAACTTTCATGATGCCGCCGGTAACGCTGACCCGCCCCTCGGGAAACATGACGCAGCGGCCGCCGCGCTTGAGCGCCCGGATCAGCGAGATCATCGCCACCGGACTAAGTGGATCAATGAGGAAGGCATCGACTAGCCACAGCCACGGCCGCAAGCAATGACAACGCACCATGGCATCGGTCACGGCCAGACTCGGACGACCAGGCAGGAAAGTAGCAAGCAGCGGCGCATCCATCAGCGACACATGGTTGGCTACCACGATCGCCCTATCGCCCACCGCCAGATAATTCTCGAGTCCGCGCACCTCGACCCGATAGGCAAGTCGCATAAGCGCCGCCATTACCGTTTTCAAAACAGGGGCGAGTACACGTTGCGCCCAGCCAAGCTGAACCTTAATCTTAGACAAACCGCACCCCCTTCACCGCCACTGCAAATACCGGTCAGCACCGCACCGAGCCCCGAACTTAAAGCAGCTGCCACTTTTTTGCGCCGACTATCGATCATAGATGCAATTATACCAATGGCCTTTGATGTTGACCCATCAAAGTCCTTTGGTATAACGGGTATGGTGGAGCTGTGGCACCTGTGATAGCATGTGAGAAACCATAAGGATCTGACTATGAGCGCCGCCCGCAAATATGCCCTCGCTGATCCGACCGCCCTCGCGCTGAACCTTCTCGCCGAGAAGATCGACAGGAATGACCAACGTCAGCGCCAAGACATCGCTGCCCTGCGGGCGGATATCACTGACATGCGGGCGGATATCGCTAGCCTGCAGACGGACTCCACTCACATGCGGGCGGA
>JBAXKX010000224.1:0-4865 GCA_037135115.1 Rhodospirillaceae bacterium | reverse complement strand
AAATTAGGGCACGCCTTGACCTCCCCCTTAAGGGGGAGGTTTCGCGTGAAGATTAGATGAATAACCACGTCACGACCGCCAAAGCGGCATTCGCTATCACCGGCATGACCTGTGCCGCGTGCGTATCTAGGCTCGAACGCATACTTCTTCGCCAGCCTGGAGTCCTTACTGCCACCGTAAGCCTACCGGCCGAGCGGGCGGAGCTGGTGTTCGATCCCGATCGCACAGGACTGCTGGCAATGGTGACGGCGGTCGAGGATGCTGGCTTTGGTGCCCGGCCGATATCCAACAATGATGCTGACGAGTCGGCTGCGACAATTACCGCAATTGGTGACGAGTCAGGGCGCTCCCTGGTCGCGCTGGCGGTATCGGCGCTGTTCAGCCTGCCGCTGCTATGGGAGATGGTCCTGATGCTGGCCGGGGAGCCGCCGTTGCTTCCCAACTGGCTCCAGTGGGCACTGGCCACTCCGGTGCAATTCTGGGCCGGTGCTCGATTTTATCGCGGCGCCTGGTTTGCTCTGCGTTCGGGCTGGGCCAACATGGACGTTCTAGTCTCGCTCGGCACCAGCGCCGCCTATGGCCTTGCCGTTTGGCAGGTTCTAACGGCCGGGCACCATGGCCACCCCGAGTTTGAGGCAGCGGCATTGGTCATCACGCTGGTGATCGCCGGCAAGTGGCTGGAAGCAAGGGCAAGGCGGGCCACCAACCAGGCGGTAGAGGCGCTGCGGGCGCTGCGGCCTGGAACCGCGCGGCTTTTGCTTGCCGACGGCCGGGAAGAGATGCTGGCGGTGTCCCAGGTACTGCCGGGCCAGCGAGTATTAGTTCGTCCGGGCGAGCGAATTCCGGTGGATGGAATGGTGGAGGCGGGACTAGCCGCCGTGGACGAGTCGATGGTCACCGGCGAGTCGCTGCCGCGTGAGCGTGGCCCCGGCGCAATGGTGATTGGCGGCACGCTCAATCTTGATGGCATGTTGACGGTAACGACAACCGCAGTCGGAGCCGAGTCTATGCTGGGGCGCATGATCGCTCTGGTCGGCCATGCCCAAGCGACCAAACCGCGCATCGAGCGGCTGGCCGACTGGGTCAGCGGCTGGTTCGCCATATTCGTAGCCGCAATCTCAGCAGTGACATTGGCGGCTTGGTGGCTTGCTACCGGGGATGCCCAGGCCTCGATTCTGCCCGCTGTGGCGGTGCTGGTGGTGGCTTGCCCCTGCGCGCTAGGCCTTGCTACCCCGGCGGTAATCGCGGTGGCGCTGGGGGTTGCAGCCCGACACGGTATCCTCATCCGCGACGCGGAAGTTCTGGAAACCGCCCATAACGTTTCAACCGTGATTTTCGACAAGACCGGGACCCTGACCGAGGACCGGCCGCAGCTAACCGATATCGAGGCAATCGATGGCGATGCCGCAGCGCTGGCTTCGCTAGCCGCAGCGGTTCAGCGTGGCAGCTTCCACCCCATCGCCCGCGCCATTATCGACCACGCTCGCGAGCTTGGCCTCACCGTGCCCGCCGTCACCGACTTTCGCGCAGTGGCAGGGCGAGGCGTGATTGGCACCGTTGGCGGCCGGGCTTTACTATTGGGAAACCGCGCACTGCTTGACGCCAACCTGATCGATGCTTCAGCCCTGATTCCACAGGCGGCGGCGCTGGAGGCAGCAGGCAAGGCCGTGGTGTGGATCGGCGAGACGGGAGTTAACGGAGTTGAGGTCAACGGGGCGAGGGTTAACGGGCAGCCACGCCTACTTGGTCTGATCGGAGTGGCCGACCGCTTGCGTCCGGGAGCTGCGGCGGCGATTGCGGCACTCTTGCGTGCTGGAGTGGAGCCGGTAATGCTGACCGGCGACCAGCCTTCCGCCGCTCTGGCGACTGCGGCCCGGCTGGGGCTGCAGCCCGGGCAAGTTCGGGCTGGCGCAACACCAGAGGATAAAATTGAAGAGATCATGCGGCGGCAGGCCGCAGGTCAAGTGGTGGCCATGGTCGGCGATGGCGTCAACGACGCACCGGCTTTGGCGCTGGCTCATCTCGGTATAGCTATGGGCGGCGGCACGGACGCAGCTATCGCCGCAGCCGCTGTCAGCCTGATCAGGCCGGAACCAATGCTAGCAGCCGCACTGATCGACATCGCGCGGGCGACCCGGCGCAAGATAGTACAGAATCTGGTCTGGGCCTTCGGATTCAATCTGTTAGCTATACCGTTAGCGGCAATTGGGGTGCTCGGGCCTGTAGTAGCGGCGGCGGCCATGACCATCAGCAGCCTGACCGTGGTAGCCAACGCCCTATCCCTGCGGCTTTGGCGGCCGCCCGGCGAAAACTAGGTGGCGCGTACGGGGAGGACCGGACGTCGGCCGCAGCCACCGGGGGATTACTGGCAGCAAGTGGGACAACTCGCCGCTAGCGTCATCAGCGGGCTTTTCGTCGTCGCCGTCGGAATCCTGATCGGCCTACTCATGAGCGAAAAATTTACGCCGCTGGCTATCCGCAACCACGCTGCCCCAGATGTAGTCAGTCCCCTTGTCGGCAGTCCCCTTGTCGGCAGTCCCCCTGCCGACAGTCCCCTTGTCGGCAGTCCCCTTGTCGGCAGTCTCATTATTAAAAGTCCTGAGGACATCGAAGAAGAGTCGGTTTCTGATACCGTCACCGGCCATGACGAGCCAGGACCGCCGGAGCCACCCCCACTACCAGAACCCCTACCAGGACCCCTGCCAAGACCGCCGCTCAGCGACCGACCTCCTTGGTTGCGCAACGCGGTGTCATTTACCTTGCCAGCGACGCGACCGATGATCGCGCTAGTCTTTGATGACCTTGGTGTCGACCGCAAGCGGACCGAACGGGTAATCAGGCTTCCCGGCCCCCTGACCCTGTCATTCCTGCCCTATGCTGCGGACCTGCCTCGTCAGACCAAGGCCGCACACGCTGCGGGCCATGAGCTGATGGTCCATATGCCGATGGAACCACTGGCCGCAAACCTTGATCCCGGTCCTGGAGCATTGCTGACTCGGCTGCCGGCGGACGAAATCCAAAGACGACTCGAGAACGCACTGGCAGCGTTTGACGGTTATGTCGGCATCAACAACCACATGGGCAGCCGCTTCACCTCGAGCCGAGACCTGTTGACACCGGTGCTGGCCGAGTTGCGGCGTCGCGGCCTGCTGTTCCTCGACTCGGTAACAACGACCGAAACTGTGGGGATGGCAGTAGCTGCATCACTGAATTTGCCTCATACCCGGCGTAACGTCTTTCTCGACGACGTATTGACGACGGCGGCAGTTCACGCCAGTCTCATCCGACTTGAACAGATCGCGTTTCATACCGGATTGGTGGTAGCCATAGGTCACCCGCACGACGTAACGCTGGAGGCGGTGGCCTCGTGGCTGCCGGGTTTGGCGGCTAAGGGATTGGTGCTGGCCCCGATCAGCGCGATAGTGCGCGTTCACGGCTATTCCGGCGACCGTGCCGACCCAGAGCCGGGCATTATTCAAAAAGGACAATCACATGGCTGATATAGAAGCCGTTGTTAATACAGACATTTACCGAGTGGACGGCATGACATGCCAGGGCTGCGCAAGATCGGTCGCGGCCGCCATCACCAGATTGGCTCCGCAAGCCGGGATTACAATCGACCTCGCCGCAAGCACCGTCACGGTTACAGGCTCGGCTGAAGCCCCGGTTCCAGCCGAAACAGTTTGCAAAGCGGTGGAAGCGGCTGGATTCTCGTTTATGGGCCTAGCCTAGATATTATTTGGCCTAAGTGTTTTCAGGAGCAGCGGCGCTGTCTAAGCCAGCGCTGCGGCTCGCGACGCTGGCCGGCGGAACCGATGGAAAGGCTGCGAGCCGGGAAGTTTCCCCGCCATGGCTAACCCGAACGACGGGGGCAGCTGTGGATGTGGTCACAGCGTGAACGTCACCGACCAACTGGCCGCCGGACTCGACCTGAAGTTCGCCGTAATGGATACGGCCCTGAATGCGACCGCTTGAACGCACGCGCAGTCGGCCGTGGACGGTCAACTCCCCCTCGAAGCGACCGGCGACCTCGGCCTCATCAACCTCAGCCGAGCCCTTGAACGAACCTCCATCGGCAATTTCGATATAGCGACTTTCGGAAAGCTTAGCCTCGACCGTGCCCTCTACCAACATCACGTCGCATGAACTTATCTCGCCAGAAAGCGAAATATCCCGGCCGACGAACAACTTGCGAGCATCGGCTCCGGGGTTGGACTGGTCGCCGTTGTTTTGGCGCCGCAGTGCCGGGGCTGATGGCTCTGCGCTCCGGCGGTGGGAATCCGGCTTAGACGCCATACCACCGCCGCCGGGCGGACCGGCATTCGGGGCGGATGGTAGCTTGAGCGTGGTATTCATCGCAGATTTCCTTGCGGCTTTCGAGCTATTGCTTTGATTGGGTTAAGCTGCTGACTTTCTAGACATTTTGCTTCCGATGACAAGCTGAAGAAATTTGCTCTGCTCCTCGATCCTGCCTTCTACGCGGGAGATAAGCTGTGCTAAGTCCTCTTGAGTTGCAACAATACGCTCAAGCATTTTGCCGTGAGCTTCCTGAGTGAAAACCACACGGTCGAGTAGCTTACCAATGCCGGCGAGAGTAGTGAACAGTTCGGCTTTTTTTTCCGGCGACATCGGCGCGTCCTTCGGTTGCGTGTTTCAATGCGAAGATGCGACCCGCATCTTTAG
This sequence comes from Rhodospirillaceae bacterium, assembly GCA_037135115.1. GTDB lineage: Bacteria > Pseudomonadota > Alphaproteobacteria > Azospirillales > Azospirillaceae > BOG-933. The sequence continues at coordinate 182 of JBAXKX010000224.1, read as the reverse complement.
GGAGAAATGCAGCAGTCCGTCAGGCCCAGGTCCAAGTCTCAGCGGTTAACACGGTCCGCATTCCGGCGGCAAGCGCCGTCTACCGTCATCTACCGAGTCGGGGCCGGGAGCAGTCAATCGCGCTAGGATGAGAAACGACGCGATAGATAGTGAAAAACATGGGTCATGAATGCTGCGGCAAT
>JBAXKX010000223.1:0-4869 GCA_037135115.1 Rhodospirillaceae bacterium | reverse complement strand
CCGGCCAACATCGCCGGATGTCGTCTCGGTGGCGGGCAAGCCAGCCGAGCGCGATGATGGTTGCGGCGTTGTCGATGCCGTCGGCGTCGAGTCGGGCGATTGCCGCACCACTCGACATCACCTTGACTCTGATATCCTCCTGCTCGTTGGCAAGCCCATGGATGCCGCCGGCCAGTGACGCGTCGACTCGGGCACAGAACAGGGTGTTGGTCTCGCTGGTTCCGCCCGGGCTGACTAGATAGTCGCCTATCCTGATCATGTCGGTAACGGTACACCCGGCCTCCTCAATGGTTTCGCGGCGCGCAACCTCGTCATCACTTTCGCCGGAACCGATGATGCCTGCAACCACCTCTAGCAGCCAGGGCGGGCGACCGGCGGCGACGGCACCGACACGGAATTGCTCGATCATGACGACTTCGTCACGGTCGGGGTCGAACAGCAGGACGGCTACTGCATGGCCGCGCTCGAACACCTCACGCACCACCTCCCCGGACCAGCCGCCGTTGAAGGTGCGGTGGCGCAGCCGGTATCTGTCGATGCGGAAATATCCCTGGTAAACGGTCTTTATTTCGTTGATGACGAAGTCTGGGGTGGTCAGGGTCACGGGCGCGCTCGCGCTTTGGGGCTGTGATCTTTCTTAGCTTACCCCATAAATTGGCGCTTGCCCGATAAATCGGCTTTGGGCACGCTTTCAATTGGTGCCGTGTGATGCTTGCGCGAGCGCGCGGTTGCCGGTAGATAGCCATGTGGCGGTCGCGAGCCAGCCCGGCCGCTTGATGCCCCGGCCGCTTGATGTAACAAGATATGTCAACAGGATGCCCCCGCCGTGACGCCCAGACGCTCCGACACCTGTTATTATTGCAAATTCTGGCTTGGTCAGGGCGTGCGCGAGCGCGGCCCTAAGGGTACTTGCCGACGGTTTCCCCCGGTGGCGACTTCGCGCAATCCCGAAGGGGCTTTTCCGATCACCTTGTCCACCGATTGGTGCGGCGAGTGGCTGCGTGAGTCCAGCGTCCGCAGCGAAACTGTCCAGAATACGGTAGGCGAGCGTCCGGTAGAGGCTTGATATGGCAACAGATTTATCGGTCGGTTCGGCTTAGGTAGGTGGTCAGGTCGGCGTCATACTTGCCCATGTGGGTGTCGAGCGTCTTATTCAGGTGGGGCCAGATATCGTTCACGGTATCTGTTCGCCCGGCGGCGTAAGACGATATGAAAACGGACATTTCGGTGATTATGTAGGCGTGGCTGCGGCGGTGGTGGAAGTAATTTGGATAGTTTTCCTCCCGCATAAGTGCTTCCTCACGGCCGAAATGGAGCAGAATGGCCGCCCTAAGCTCGTCTAGGACACGTGTGAGCTTGCCCTTTTCGCCACCACTCTGAGCCATCAACTGGCAAAGCTCTTGTCCGATTGCCGCCATATTCCGGTTCTCATCGTGATTTTGTCTGGAGTACGCATGCATGGCGGGCATCGTGACGTTCCCTTCGTTTGCAGTCGTTCGACTATCGTTCGGTTGCCGTTCGATCTCACCTTCAATTGGTTAGTTTTACCCTATGGATGTCGGTTGCCAAGCCCCTTTGATGCCCGTTAGTTAAAACATCCCAGGTATGCGGCAAAAATGCCCCATAACTTTGGTTGGGCCAAAGTCTCGGTTGGGTCATCAAAGGCCCCCTGAGAAGTTGGGGACAAAAAAAAGGCCCGACCGCTGAGGCCGGACCATTTCAGCATGTTTAGGAATATTACAGTACCGACGAGTTTGGCTGCGAGGCTCGGATTCGAACCGAGGACCGATCGGTTAACAGCCGATTGCTCTACCGCTGAGCTACCTCGCATTAAGGTGCCGCCGAACTGGCGACTGACGGCTGTATAGCAAACTCGGATCGGCCGCGCCATACCCTTTGCCAAGAAAAATCACGTTGGGAAATATTATGTTCGGTTCGGCTTATGTTTGGTTCGGGCCGCGATAGCCGGTGGCCACCAGATAGGTTTCGCTACTATCGGCTCGGCTGGCTGGTGGTTTGGCATGGCGCACATGGGCAAAATCGCGCTTCAGGCGCTCCAGCAACAAGCGCTCGGCCCCGCCTTGAAACAGTTTGCAGACGAATGTTCCGCCGGGCGCCAGTACACTCGCGGCAAAGTCATAGGCGTTTTCGGCCAAGCCCATGATACGCAGGTGGTCGGTGGCGGTGTGGCCGGTGGTTGGTGCTGCCATGTCGCTCAGCACCGTGTCCGCCGGGCCGCTGAGGGCGGCGCGTAGCCGAGTCGGGGCGGAGTCGTCTAGGAAGTCGGCCTGGAGCATAATGGCACCGGCCAGGGGGGCGATTTCCAAAATATCAAGGGCGATCACTAGGCCGCCGCTGGTCTCTGGTCGGATGAGTTCGACCGCGATCTGAGTCCATCCGCCGGGGGCGGCACCAAGATCGACCAGCCGCATCCCCGGCCGCAGCAGGTTGAAGCGCTCATTCAGCTGAAGCAACTTGAAGGCGGCACGCGAGCGATAGCCGCGACGGCGGGCTTCGGCGACGAAAGGGTCGTTGAGCTGTCGCTCCAGCCACAGGGTGGACGATAGGGAGCGCTTGCGTGCGGTCTGGACTCGGACGGCCTTGCTGCGGCTTCCCGGAGTTGGTCCCGATTTCGCGCCCCCCGATTGCTTTTCATTGCTCATGTTAGTACCTGGGTTCAAGTCATAGCCTGGGTTTACGTCAGGTCCAGGTCGCTGCGGCGAAATCGGCGAGGATGCCTTCGCGCAGACCGCGATCGGCGATGCGCAACCAGGGCAGCGGCCAAGTGATGCAGATCGCTTCGAGCACGGCACAGCCGGCAATCACCAAGTCGGCGCGGTCGTAGCCGATACAGGGGTGGGCGGCGCGTTGGTGGTAATTCAGTTTCAGCAGGTGGCGGGTAATGAGGCGGGCATGGTCAACACGGAGCTGGCTGCCGTCGATTAGCGAGCGTTCGTAGCGCGGTAGACCTAGATTGACACCGGCCAGGGTGGTTACGGTGCCGGATGTGCCGAGCAATTGCACCATGCCTTGGTCGACCAGAGCGCAGATGCCGTTGCGCCGCTCGAACGGTTCGATTTCGTCGGCGACAGTTTCAACCATGGCGTTGAAGGTGGTTTCGGGCACCTGATCGCCACCAAAGCGTTCAGCTAGGCTGACGACACCGTGGCGTACCGAAATTTGGTCGATCAGTCGGAGCGGCTTGTCGCTGCCCGGCAGTTCAATCCACATGACTTCGGTCGAGCCGCCCCCGATATCGAACACGATGGCGTAGGGCAGGGCGGGGTCGAGCAATGGGGAACACCCGGCAATGGCCAGGCGACCCTCCTCGGCGCTGGAGATGATTTCTAGGACAATACCGGCCTCGCGCCGGACTTTTTCGATGAAATCGTCGCAATTGATTGCGCGTCGGCACGCCTCAGTCGTCACCGCGCGGACATGGCTGACCCCCCGCCGTTGGATCTTGGAGTCGCACATCTGAAGCGCCGCGACCGTCCGCGCCATAGCTACTTCGGATAGCCGCTCACTTCGGCTCAAGCCTTCGCCGAGTCGCACGATGCGGGAAAAGGCATCAATTACCCGAAAGCCGCTGGCTTGGGATCGGGCTATCAAGAGTCTACAGTTGTTGGTGCCAAGGTCAAGTGCCGCGAAGACACGCTCCGACGACACCGCCACCGGCAGCGGTTCGGCCATCGTATAACGCCTAGCATAAACCTGAACGCCCACTCCGCCCCCGCAAGCACCAGCCCCGTTGTTGTCCCGTTGCCGCCCCGTTGCACCACATGCGGAACGAACTTTCTCAGCATAAACGAAACTCCCGACAATCGATAGCCATATGCCCGGAACTAATACAGAACATTACGCCTAGCTACCCACCTCCAGTACGATCTTGCCGATGTGGGTGCTGCTTTCCATTAACTGGTGGGCTTTGGTGGCTTCCGTCAGTGGGAAAGTACGATCAAGAATGACTTTAACTGCGCCACTTTCCAGCAGTGGCCAGATTTTTTCGTGTAGGATCCGAGCGATCCGGCTCTTTTCAGCGACCGGACGCGGACGTAGAGTCGAGCCGGTCAGTGTCTGGCGTTTCAGCATCACCGGCATCAGGTTGAGCGTTACCTTTGAGCCACCAGGGAAGGCGATGCTGACGTGGCGGCCGTCGGCGGCCAATATCAAGAGGTTGCGGGCCACGTAGTCGCCGCCGACCATGTCGAGAATTACGTCGACGCCTTTTTTCCCGGTTAATTCCTTGAGCACCGCGACGAAGTCCTCGTTGCGGTAGTCGATGGCGCGCTCGGCGCCCAATCTCTCACAGACTCGGCATTTTTCGGGGCTGCCAGCGGTAGTAAAGACGCGTGCGCCAAATGCCTTCCCGAGCTGGATTGCGGTGGTACCGATGCCGCTGGAACCGCCATGGACCAGCAGTGATTCGCCGGGTTTGAGCGCACCGCGCTCGAAGACGTTGTGCCAGACCGTGAAGAAGGTTTCAGGCAGCGCCGCCGCCTCGATCATGGTCAGTCCGACCGGAATCGGTAGGCACATGGAAGCCGGCACAGCGCAGTACTCAGCATAGCCGCCACCGCTCAGCAGGGCGCAGACTTTGTCCCCAACCGCTAGGCTGCTGACATCAGCGCCAAGTGCTACCACCCGCCCGGACACCTCAAGGCCCGGAATGTCGGAGGCACCAGGAGGTGGTGCGTAGTGGCCCTGGCGCTGGATCACGTCGGGACGGTTGACCCCGGCGGCAACGATTGCGATTAGGGCCTCGCTCGGTCCTGGCACCGGCAGCGGCCGGAGAGCCGTTCGTAATTGTTCGGGGCCACCTGGCGAGGTGATCTCGATAACGGTCATGGTTGAGGGGAGGGTGGGGGA
>JBAXKX010000222.1:0-4875 GCA_037135115.1 Rhodospirillaceae bacterium | reverse complement strand
TCAACAACGACGCAGCCGCTGTAATAAAGTTACGCGACAGGGCGCGCGGGCGCGAGGCGCGACACTTAGTCACAAGTCGATATAAACAAGTGACTGAGCCTTTTAGCCCTAGCCCAATCCAGGTTACCTACGGGGAAGCGGCAGGACATCATGCTGATTATAATCAAGTTCACACATATATATACCAACCGATATAATCAGCGCCAGCCTTTGCGGCCGTGTCGACAACTCGGAACCGTTGCGCCAGATTAGAAAACCGTCCGTACCGTTTTTTGAGACGGGGCTTGAGGGACTGGTGATGGCCGAAATTTTATTGGTTGAAGACAATTCGGCGATCCGCTTCGCCTATCGCATATTGCTCGAAAATTCTGGCCATACCGTGACCGAGGCGGTTGACGGAAACGACGCCATCGCCAAGCTCGAAACCCGGCGCTTCGACATGGTAATCACCGACTTATGGATGCCGGGGGCCGACGGCTTCACGGTGATCGCACAAACCAAGCGCGGCCACCCCGATACGCTGGTGCTGGCGATGACCGGCGTTCTGATTGGCCCGGCGGCCAACGACCCGGCGGTTAGGGCCAAAAACGCCGGAGCCGACGCCGTGATCGAAAAGCCGATGCTGGGCGAGGGAATGCTGACATCGGTCAATGCGCTGATCGACCGAGCCAAGCTAATCCGCCCGGAACCCTGAAATTCCTTGACGCAGCGACGGGGCTTTGGATAGAGCAAGGTCACGCCTTGACCCATCCGGTCGATCTTTCCAATAAGGAGCGCGGCCCCATGCTCACCAAGATTGATGCCCAGTTTTCGCGGTCGAGCCAACGGCCCTTGCGCCGCCAGTCGCAATTAGTGCATGGCGGTACCATGCGTTCCGGCTTCAACGAAACCAGCGAGGCGATCTTTCAGACCTCCGGTTTTGTCTATGTCCGGGCCGAGGATGCCGAAGAAGCCTTTGCCCAAGATGCGCAACGCTATGTCTATTCGCGCTTTCGCAACCCCACCATCTCTATGTTCGAACAGCGGATGGCACTGTACGAGGAATCGGAAAACGCCTTCGCCACGGCAAGCGGCATGGCCGCAGTTTTCGCCGCCGTGATGGCACCGTTGCGGGCCGGAGATCGCATTGTGGCCTCGCGGGCGCTGTTTGGCTCATGCCTCTACATCGTCAAGGACTTGGTGCCACGCTATGGCATTGAAACCGTGCTGGTGGACGGCACCGACCTTGAGCAGTGGAAAACGGCTTTGGCCCAGCCGACCAAGCTAGTATTCCTCGAGACTCCATCCAATCCGACTCTGGAGGTAATAGACATCAGGGCGGTGTGCGAGTTGGCCCATGCCGCCGGCGCGAGGGTGGTGATTGACAACGTATTTGCGACACCTGTGCTGCAACAGCCGCTAAAGCTGGGTGCCGACGTGGTTGTCTATTCGGCGACCAAACATATCGACGGCCAGGGCCGCTGCCTTGGCGGCGTGATCCTGTGCGACAACGCCTTTGCCGAAATCGTCCATCCCTTCCTGCGCCACACCGGCCCGGTTCTCAGCCCCTTCAACGCCTGGATTCTGCTTAAGGGGCTGGAAACTATGGAGCTACGGGTCAGGACCCAATCGGCCAATGCCGAACGTGTAGCCAGCTTCCTTGAAGGCCATGCCAAGATCAAGCGCACGCTTTACCCCGGGCTGCCCAGCCATCCCCAACACGCGCTATCAGCCACCCAAATGTCGGGCGGTGGTAGCCTAGTCGCCTTTGAAGTCGATGGGGGCAAGGGTGAAGCCTTCAAGGTAATGAACGCGCTTGAGGTTATCCTGATTTCCAACAATCTCGGCGATTCAAAAAGCCTGATCACCCATCCCAGCACCACCACCCACCAGCGCCTGACCGAAGCGGAACGGGTGCAGGTTGGCATCAATCCCGGCACCATACGTCTTTCGGTCGGGTTGGAGGACACAGACGATTTAATTGAGGATTTAGATCAGGCACTGTTGCGGCTGTAAGCCGGCTGGTGATCGCGGCTGAAAGCCGGCTGGTGATCGCGGTCCAGCCATGGATGATCGCGGATGCGACCCGCCGGGTGATGGCGGCACTGGTTGAGGCGCGGTTTGTCGGCGGTTGCGTGCGCGATGCCGTGCTCGCCCTGCCCGCCTCGGATATAGACATCGCGACGCCGCACCAACCGGCGGCGGTAATGGAGCGATTGCAAGCCGCCGGCCTTCGGGTCATTCCGACCGGCATCAAGCACGGCACGGTGACGGCGCTTGTAGACGCCGCTAAATTTGAAATAACCACGCTGCGCCGCGATGTTGCCTGTCATGGCCGTCACGCCGAGATCGCCTTCACCGACGATTGGCATGTCGACGCCGCCCGGCGCGATTTCACCATTAACGCCCTCTCCTGCACCGCCGATGGCACCTTGTACGACCCTTTTGGCGGCGTCGCCGACCTGAAGGCAGGACGGGTGCGCTTTATCGGCTCGGCTGTCGATCGTATCTGCGAGGATGTGCTGCGGCTGTTGCGTTTCTTTCGTTTTTACGCCCGCTTTGGTCGCGGCGATGCCGATGCGGAAGCGCTTACCGCCTGCCGTGACTTGGCGTCACTGCTACCTAGTCTCTCGGCAGAACGGGTGCGGTCCGAGCTGCTGCGGCTACTGGCCCAATCCCGTTGCGACGAAGTCTGGAGCATGATCGCCGGCTGCGGAATACTGCCCCACCTGCTGCCCACCGCCACTAGGGTGCCCCGTCTTAAAACCCTGGTCAGGCTGGAACACACGCTAGGCCTGGACGGAGACGAACGCGCCCTAGTCCGCCTTGCCGCTTTGCTTGAGACCAACGGCTACTCCGGTCGCGATGACGCCTTGGCGGTGGCTGGGCGGTTGCGGCTTTCAAAGATCGAGCGCAAAAGACTGCTGTCACTGGTAGCCCCCGCCGTTAAATTATCGCCGCTTGATGAACCGCAATGGTTGCGGCGAGCACTGGTTGCTTTGGGTGACACGGACTTGTTTCGCGATCTGCTCTTGCTGTCGGCAGCTGAGGAAGAATATGACGGCGGGGCCTCGCTCGAGTCGATATCGGCGAGGCTTGCTTGGGCCGAACGCTGGCGGGCGGGATTTTGTCCGGTCAGCGGTGGCGACATACTGGCTCTGGGCGTGGCGGCCGGGCCGATGGTGAACGAGGTTCTGCTGCAAATCGCGGGCTGGTGGGCCGACAACGAATTTGCCCCCGGACGGGAGGCTTGCCTTAACGAACTGGCCCGGAGGCTTACCCCCGAAAGCTTACCCCCGAAAGCTTACCTATAGCCGGTGAAGCCAGCCGCCTCGGCGGCAAGCCAGGGCGGCGGCAAAGGAGCCAGACGGGCAAATACCGGGCAATCAGGGCTATGGGCACCAGGAAGGTAGCCGATGCTCATCAGGAACTCGCCGACAATCTCGCCGCCCATGAAGGTGAAGCGTCGACGAAACAGCGCGATCCACTCCAACTTAGAGCGCGGGTGATGGTTAGCAATCCACTGAACAAATGAGCCGGGGACAAATGATCCGGTTTCATTGCGTAGCGCCACCAAGCGCCGGGCGTTTTCAATAATGGCGTCGATCTTGCGACGATTGCGAATAATCCCGGCACAGCCAAGCAGGCGGGCACGATCATTCTCGCCGTAATCTGCGACCCGCTCAATATCGAAGCCATCGAATGCCTCGTTAAGTGCCGCCCGCTTTTTGAGCACTATCAGCCATGACAGCCCTGCCTGGTTGATTTCGAGTGCAAGGCGCTCGAACAACACGCGGTCATCAAGGACGGGAAAACCGTACTCTTGATCGTGATAAGGCTCATGCCATTGGTGACCGGGAGCATCCCGACAATAAACGATCGTCATTACTGGACTATAAAATAATAAAATGTTTAGCAGCCAACGCAGTATGTTTGTTAAAGATTATTCATCGCATATTCTTTAGTATTATAAAGTAGCTTTCGTTGCATAAATTGGTATATAGTTTCAGAATCATACAAAACTGTTTTTCCTTCAACCGAATGATAACCCCTCTCTGTATAAAAACTAATTTTATCTTTGATTGCCCATAATTCTACAATTTTGCAACAGCGTGATCGCGCAAGCGTTTCCGCCCAGCGAAGTAACGCAACACCAATTCCTTTGCCACGACTTTCGGTTGCGGATGCAAAACTATTAATGTATATTCGCTCGCTATCTATATTAAAGCAAATAAAGCCACATACAACATTATTGAGTATGTACAAGTAAACTGTTGATTGACTCGCGGTGCTTTCTAAGTAAAGTTCACCAAAATCCCTTTCAACTGAGGCAACGCCAACTTTTAACAAAGGAAGTTTTACATCGTCCTGACGTATCGGCCGTATATAGCCGAATGACGCCGGATTCATCAGTCGGTTGTTGGGAAGTTTGTCGAGATCAAAAAAGGCCCTATCTTCATCGCCAATCAAAACACCAAAAAGACTCGGTACAAAATATGAACCTTTCTTAAGTACTAGTGAATACGACATTACCCTCTTGGCACCAAGCCCAGCCAAATACTCGCACACGGCAAGCATACTTCCACCGGAATGAACGGCGCTATCAACGACGAGTACTGACTCCGTATCCAATTTAATATTATCGAGGGTGTCCTCGCAAGAAACTACTCGAGTGGTGCGGTCATAACTGACGCGCATCACTCGAAGCTTGGCTTTGAATTCGTCAGTTGTAAACTCTACAAGCAGATCCGCCATTGACTGGCCAGACTGACCTAAAACAACCCACACGTCAGGACAACCGAAACCCAATCTCGCGATCAGGTCATTACTATATGCCTTGACCTCCTCATCGCCCAAAAGATAAGTGATCAAGACTCAGTTCCCGCGTACAAGCCA
>JBAXKX010000221.1:0-4921 GCA_037135115.1 Rhodospirillaceae bacterium | reverse complement strand
CCTCAAGGACTATCCGAGCGACGCCTTCGACTATGTTATACTCAGCCAGACCCTGCAAGCGATGCGCTCGCCCCGCGTCGTGCTCGAGCATCTGGTACGCATCGGCCGCTGCGCCATCGTTTCGCTGCCAAATTTCGGTTACTGGCGCATTCGGCTATGGTTGCTGTTGATGGGGCAGATGCCGGTGACCCAACGACTCGGTTACCAGTGGTGGAATACGCCCAACATCCACCTTTGTACAATTCGGGACTTCGTGGATTTGTGCCGGGAAATGAACGTAAGTGTCGATGATACCGTTATCCTTGATCGCTATGACCGCATTCGGGGCCACGGTTATGGCGGCTTTGCCAACGTGATCGGCGAGCAGGCAGTTTTCCTGTTGCGGAAAGGGTAAAACCGGCGAAACTGAAGTAAGGCCGTGCGTCATAAGCGCGCATGATGAAAGGGTAACACCATGAGGACCGCCGACCGAATCGCCCCTGAGGTAATGCGGACCGCAGCGATGCCGGAGCGGGCCAAGAAAACCCATAAGCTGATGGAGTACCCGATTCTGGGCCATACCTCCCAGATGTGGGAGTTTTTTCTCCAGGAGCTGAAGGATATCGCTGACGTCGCGGACCTGTTTCCCGAGACCCGTACTGCGGTCGAGTTGGCCCTGGCCATGCGACAAGATGCCGTCACCATGCTGGGCCGCGACGAGTCGGTCGATACCAAGATTTCCACCAGCCTACTCACCGCATTGTATTTTCTCAATACCTTGCCCGGCACCGAGATTTGCGAAGCTGCCTATGGCGATATCCTGGCTGATGTCGCGCGCATCCGGGCGATTATTCAGGGCGTCCACGGTGCCTCGCCCGGCCTAAGGATGGTTGAAAAGACCGATTACTATGGCTGGCTGATGATGTTTATGCTGGCCAACGCCGTGACCAAGGCCTTTTCCGAGATGTCCGATAAATCATGGCTTGAAAGCAACCTTCTGCTCGACAGCGCCTTGCGAGTTTGTCAAAGAACTTATCATTATATTTTCACCGACGTAACTATTTTCATCAATGGCGGCGAATTGGGAGGGGCGACCACGGCATCATGGCATGCCCATCTTCTTGAAACACTTAACGAACCAAATATAAATTCCTTGCCATTGTCCGGCGATGATCATCTCATTACACAAAGCGATTTTGCCAGACTGCGACGCCGTCGACTCGACGGCCAAGCTGTACAGGACTTTATTGGCGATATCGCCGCCGAGAATTTTCTTCATCTTGGCGCCAGTTTGCCCAAAAGCGATGTCCCCCGCCGCCATGCCCCTTTCATAAACCGAATTAGCCATCTCGCCCAGGAGCTGGCCAGTCCCGACGTGGATTCCGACTTTATCAAGATTCTGCCCAAGCTGTCCCAGCGAGACATCCGCAACCCTTCCGGCCCAGGCTTTATCAGCGTGCTTGATTTCCTCAGGGCCAATGATAGCGACTATTTGTATCGGGGACCTGCACACCAGCCAGATATGCGCGTAAAAGCCGGCGTGATTACCCTAAACGAACGGAAGAGGCTTTTTTGCCAGCATGTCGCGACCTACAAGAAGAAAATATCATTCTGGGAGAAGCATAAAAATACCGTCTCGCTGTCACCCGTCACCGAAATCTTATCAGGTGCGCTTTTGCGGCAATTGCGTCTTCAGGGTCTCGCCAATGATATCGACGCGGTATTACACCACAGCCGGAGCATACCCGATGATGCTGTGATTAATGTTGATATTGTTTCTAACATCCGCTCGTTTGCCGGCAACCACATTGTGCCTGGGATATGCTTCACGTCCGACCCTCGCATCTGGTCACTTTATGGTAAGGATGTATTCGCCGTAGCCGAGCAAATGCTAAACACATGGTGGGGAAAACTGTTTGAAATCGCCAACGACTATGTCACGGTGGCGGCTTTAAGCAACCCCCCAGTCAATGAAATGATTAACCTGCTGCACCGACTCAATACCTTGTTGGGCCTCACAGATTACCTCATAGATCTGCGGTGGAGAAATATCCCATTTGAGCGTGTACCTGGTGCTCTTAATTATGCTGCTGCTCGTCATTCCACAGCTGATGATATCACGGAAACTGCTGATAATTATTTACAATACTTTGTCGCTTGCTTTGCTAGGTCCGCCCGGCACTCCAAAAACTCCGGTTTGCATAAGCCAACACTGTGCCCGCGCAGCACGATTATTAGGCTGTCACAGCAGGACGGGCGCGAAATTCGCCAAACCATCATCCGCCCGATGCTGGCCTACAAGCCTTTAATGTCGGTGGCCGCCTTTAATACGCTGCTGGGGCCAGTCGAACTAATGGCGGAGGCCAATGCGCGCCTCGAAATCGTCGAGACCGGGCAGACGCGCTGGGTGGTGCAGAAAATGGGTGGAGAAGATGTATTATTCCTGCGCGACAAGCGTAAACAACACTACAGCTTAAGTTACAAGCGTCAACAAGGCGAACGCGATTTCATAAGTGGCATCAACGACACTATGAAAACGGAAATGATGAACGAAAGAAACCTTGGTCCAATCGACGACCTTTACAAACTTTATTATATTCGAGAACATTGCGCTAATTCAGGTAATGACTTTCGCACTGTATATAATGAACTTTCAAACAATTCATCTATTCTAGTACACGAGTACGCAGAAAAGGAAATGGAAAAAGTCTACCGTCGTCATCAGGACAAGCAGCATGGGTTCCTTCACTACAGACGCATTGAAATTTTATTGAAGACATTGCGGACGAACCAGGAGTTTAACCTGCTTTTGGACGCAGCCGGGCTATCGGGAAGCAAAATTCTGCGCGATCACATTACGCAAATATTTGCATTTCGTGAGCTTGAACGCGCCACTTCCCTCAAACGCCAATGCGACCAGATAGATAGCGCAACTGAGGAGGCGAGGGCAACACTGCTACAAGACAATCTGGATACGATAGTTTTCTTTAGACTTTCCGAAATCATGGTAAATCACGCATTTGCCGATGTAATTTTGGCGCGGCAAACTACTCAACATAGCAACCCAAATATTGTGAGCGCAATTGCCCGCGACACTAGAAATGGTGCCTTTTTACTTATTGATACCATTGCCCGTCTACTTTATCGCTGCGTGGTATCTCATGAGTGGCGAGATAAATTACACGACGCAATCCATCTCGGCAACTTTGACCACGTTTTCTTCCCCCGCATGGTCGACTATGTCATCAAGGGCCTGACCTATAATGGCTACAAGACCAAGGAGTTTTGGCAACTTGGTGGTGCCATGAAAACTGATGGATACATTGAACTCCTCTCGGAAAATCAGGTTCCGAAAGACTTATTGGATGATATTGCCAAGCAGAGATATAATCATGTCGATCCCGTCGCCGCAGTTTCGCTTCAACTTGGAAGGTGGTTAATGAAATGAACCTATATCACCAAGGTTCGCAACCATGACGCGCATCTATTTTTCATCGCCAGGGGCACGGGCCAGTTGGAGCGGACCTTCGACTGTGCTATCTGCATCCGTGTTCCGAATTTACGGAACCATAAACTTACGGATCATCGAACCCGATGTCGCACGAGAGCGTGACAATTGATGATACAGCCGCGATAATGTGTTAGGTGGGGACGGAATGGTCTGCTGGTGCTTCGGTCAGTATCTGATCGAGCCGGAGTGTGGCGCCGGGCAACTTGAGAGGCGGAGATCCTAGATGAAGATTCTAGTCGTTGATGATTACGCGACAATGCGCCGTATCGTGCGCAATTTGTTGACGCAGATTGGCTATACCGATGTCGATGACGCAGCTGACGGCGTAACGGCACTGCAAAAAATGCGCGAGAACAAATACGGCTTGGTCATTTCCGACTGGAACATGGAACCGATGACCGGCTTGCAGTTGCTCAAGGAGATCAGGGCTGACGTCAAGCTAAACGCTACCCCGTTCATCATGGTTACGGCCGAAAGCAAAACTGAAAACGTGGTTGCCGCCAAGCAAGCTGGCGTCAATAACTATATCGTTAAGCCCTTTAACGCCGACACTCTAAAGACCAAAATCCAGTCGGTGCTAGGGGCGTGACACAGTGGAAATCCTCTTCAAGTTAACTGAAGACGAGTTCGAGCATATTGAGGAGGAAATCGCACGGACGGCTAAGGGCCGTGCCTTTCTCCGTCGCTTTCGACGACTAGCCCTGGGTGCCGCGACGGAAGAAATCCGTACGATGCTTGAAGAGTTTCGGCTCTCCTGGCGGCAGCAGACACAAGCGATTGAAGCGACCAACCGCATCAATGCGCTGCGCCAAGAATTAATCGAGATGGCGGCGTCGATTGAACGGGCACGCCGCGAAGTGGCGGCGCTGCAGCCCGAAGACGTCGAAAATAACCGGATCATCACGGCGACCAGCGAACTTGATGCCATCGTAATCTCAACCGAACGCGCATCATTCGAAATCCTCAATGCTGCCGAAAAACTTATGGAGCTGGCGGGCGCATTACGTTCCGGCGGCGCCGCCATTGAGTTGTGCGTCAGCCTAGAATCGGAGGTGATGTCGATATTCACCGCCTGCTCATTCCAAGATCTGACTGGCCAACGAACCAGCAAAGTGGTCAACGCCCTGCGCTACATTGAACAGCGCATTCTGGCGGTGATCAGCATATGGGGCGAGTCCGGGGATTTCGCGCCGATTCCAGAGGACAATGCCGACACCCGCGAAGACGCGCACCTGCTTTCGGGTCCCCAACTCGAGGGCAAGGGCGTCAGCCAGAGCGACGTCGATTCTATGTTCGAGGGGATGGGCGCCTTCAAACCTGAATCCGACCCCGACGAAACACTGGACGATACCACGTTCGACGCTCCACCCCCGCCTAAACCCCCAGAAAAGCCCCCAGCAAAACCCGAGGCAAAGCCGGCGGGAAGGCCGC
>JBAXKX010000220.1:0-4949 GCA_037135115.1 Rhodospirillaceae bacterium | reverse complement strand
ATATCAGAACAGCCGAGAAGGTGGCCAACTTTCGTTAAATTAGCCTGCAATCTTGCCAGTGTGGCTTGGTCATGGTGTTCACGGGAGCGTTTAACGAGTGCTATCATATTGGCCGGCGTTTCAACTCCTTCGCTGTATTTTTCATTGGTACCCATCATAATAAGTCGCACAAGTGGCTTTGTTAGTATTTTGGTGTAGTCGGAAAGCTTTATCTCCATTTCAGGTGTAAGTCTTAATAATGGCAGGTCCTGGGGCAGGGCCAGGACGACGCCAAACGCTTCGAAATTACGATTAAGTCGGTACAGTGCCTCCCTCAACGCGGTTCTAAGGCTGAAAGGGTCATAACTCGGCAATGAGCCAAAAGCCGTAAGAATCATACTGTCCTGCTCAGACAGGTTGAGTTCTTTTATAGTGTCGGCGATCGACCTCATTCCGCCTCCCGACTTTTTGGAGCGAAAAAACTCGACGGCAGCACCCTGGTTTGGATCCAGCAAGCGTTCCTTGGTCAAAATATTTTTAGAAAGGGAGGCGCTTTGAAATAGCGAGGCCAGTGGTTCTAACGGTAGCCGAAACAGCGAGTCGATATCCGAGACCGGATGCTCATTATACATGAAACTTTGCCTATCGGGTTCGTCCATAACATTCGGGCGCAGGCGAGTTACCCTAACCTAGTCGCAGTATTATGGTGTGGTTATTTGCGCCCCCAATCCGTTCATTAATGCCACGAAGCCGGGAAAACTGGTGTCGATGAATGAGCCATCATCAACCAAAACCGCCTCGGTCGTAACGGTGCCGAGCACCAGAAAGCTCATGGCGATGCGGTGGTCCATGGCGGTGGCGATCAGGGCCCCTCCCCTTGGCGGCTTGCCGTTACCGTAAACGAACAAGCTTTCCGGGCCGGTTTCTAGGCGAACACCACAGGCTTTCAGACCATCGGCGACCATGGCCAAGCGGTCGCTTTCCTTTACTCGCAATTCGGCCAAACCGAACATCCTGGTTGTGCCGCTGGCGCAGGCTGCGGCCATAGCCAGAACTGGGTATTCATCGATCATTGAGGCGGAGCGCTCGGGCGGGACGTCGACGCCCTTAAGTGCCGAGCCGCGTATGTGCAGATCGGCCACCGGCTCCCCGGCTTCGGTGCGTTCGTTGATAAAGTTCAGGTCGGCGCCCATCTCGCGCAAGGTCTGATAAAGGCCGGTGCGGCGCGGATTAATTCCGACCGCTGTCAGAGTGAGGTCAGAGCCGGCGCGTAACAGAGCAGCCACCGCCGGGAAGGCCGCCGAACTCGGGTCGGCCGGGACCTTGACAGGACGGCCGGTCAGCTCGGGCTGGCCGGTAAGTGATATCGCCATGGCCCCGCCGGGCAGCGTCTCGATCCCGAGCACAGCCCCGAAATGACGGAGCATCAGTTCGCTGTGGTCGCGAGTCGGGTGGGTCTCGATCACCGTGGTCACGCCCGGAGTGTTGAGGCCGGCCAGCAGGATGGCCGACTTGACCTGAGCCGAAGCCACCGGTAGGCGATACTCAATCGGGATCGGGTGATCGGTGCCAATCACCGCCAGCGGCAGCCGGCCGCCCTTACGGCCAACAAAGCTTGCGCCCATGCGCTCCAATGGCAAGGTTACTCGGGCCATGGGTCTTTTATTCAGCGACGAATCACCGGTAAAAAAAGTGGTAATTGGGTGACAGGAGACGAGACCGATCAGCAACCGGGCGGCAGTACCGCTGTTGCCCATGTCAAGTACCCTTTCCGCCTCCATTAACCCGCCGATGCCGACGCCCTGTACCCGCCAGCGCCCGCCGCCCCAGCGCCCGCAGGCATTATTACCATCGCGACTTACGCAGGCTCCCAGTGCTTCCATGGCGGCTGCGGTTCGACGAACGTCATCGCCCTCGAGCAGGCCGTCGATTTCGGTTTCGCCAACCGCCAACGCCCCCAATATTAGAGCCCGGTGCGAGATCGACTTGTCGCCGGGCACCCGCACGGTACCGATCAAGGGGTTTCCAGCCTGGGAACACAATATTTGCGGAGTGGGAGCTTGGGACATGGAGAAATGAACCTTCATTACGTGACGTGATATCGATTAGCATATTACGACCATCAGCCGCCAGCCCTCACACAGGGCACCCACACAGTCGACTCGGATGCGAGCTTGGCCTTGCACAACGTTAATCCGCAGGCTAGGCCTTGGTCGGAAACCTGATATCAAGCCCGGTAAATTCGCCGCCATCAACTTTGATTTTGACAAACGGTTGCCAAACATGGCAAACGGCATAGGCAAGCCTTGGTTGAAGTGGCTTTAAGGGTATTAAACTTACCCAACCGGGGCTTCCTCGGCTGGTAACGTGAACAACGACGGAGGAATGGGCGTGGCGAAACCGGAATGGGGCACCAAACGAATCTGCCCAAGTTGCGGCGCGCGCTATTACGACCTGGGCAAGGTTCCCCCGACCTGCCCGCCCTGCGGCGCCGAGTTCGATCCCGAAGCCCTTCTTAAGTCGCGACGGGCTCGGCCGATTCCAGCCGAAGAGATCGTGAAAAAAGCGCCGTTGCCACTGGTTGCCGCCGGGTTGGGCGTGGAAGTTGACGACGAGGTTGCCGATTTAGAGGATGCCGATGGCGCTCTTCCGGTGGAGGACATTGGGGAAGATTCCGATGATGAGGAGGATGTCTTGATCGAGGATGCCTCGGAACTCGGAGAGGACGATATCGGAGAGGTCGTGGTCGAAGGTGTCGGTGAGGACTAAAAGGACGATGGTACTAAGAACGACGTTCTGCGCTCGGGGCGTAATTTTTCCCTTGCATAGGGCACCATCATCAACGATAGTCCTTTCACGGTAGGCGGGCGGCTTACAAGCCTTGTTAAAGTCGTTCTGAGTTATTAACTGTTTGTATGTATCTGGTGCTGTTCCAAATCGTTCGTAACTTGCGCCATTCAAGAGTTTGGGGCCATAGCTCAGCTGGGAGAGCGCTACGATGGCATTGTAGAGGTCGACGGTTCGAGACCGTCTGGCTCCACCATTAAAATCAAGGGGTTAGCAAGAAATTGCTAGCCCCTTGAACGTTTCTGGACGGTCGTATCAAGAGCGACCCGAATAAAACACAAGAGATTCAAAGGGTTAGTTCACGAGGTTTGAGCGGTGGATTTTGCACAGAAATTTGCATAAGCCCAAGGATGGTCAAGGACGGCACGGCGCGGCAAACGTATGTGACAACGGCCTAAACAGGTAGTTAGGCAGGCAAGAAGGATCGGTATTATGACTTATCTTGACGGCGAAATTGTAACAACGGCTGGCACGCATCGGCTTCATGATCGGCTCTTTAGTCTCACCGTGGGTGTTCAATGCGCCGTCTTTTCCTCAATGCTCATTAGGTCCAACTCCATCGATTGGTATCGGCAATTTCTTGTGAATGATCGCACCAATGTGAATGATAGCGTGAAAATAGAATCAACACAGTTCCAAAAGGATGTGCTATTTCCGTTGCGTGGCCCTATGGAAAATATCGTATTGGGCCAAAGACCACAACGCATCGCTATCCGAATTAATCCGTACACCCCAATGCCTGCCCATGCGTGGCAAATGGCTGGGATAAATCCGATGTTCGACATCGTTATCGCCCCTATTTTTGTGGAGTTATTTGAATGCCATAGGCCATGGATTAATAACCAATCCGGGGCCGTCAAGAACTGGCCACCATTTTTCAATTTTTGCCGCGCAGTAAGGAATGCGCTTTCTCATGGCGGTAAACTTGATGTTCGAGACAGTACAACTGGTATTTGGCATCATTTGACATATAGTGATGCAAACATAGATCATCCGGTATTTGGGATCGTTGGTGCAGATCTCGCATTCGCTGACCTCGTAATCTTGATGTTCGAGTTTTCGCATGAGCTTGATCGTCTTAGCTGCCCTAATTTCTGATCAGCATCACTCGGCTGACCGTACCTCGGCATCAACGGCCTGAAAGCGGCTTCGTACGAGCTACGGGAATGTCAAACCATCGGCCAGTGTAATCCGGTGTGAGCCGTTCAGCCCGTGACCGCCACGTTGCCTCTTTCTCGTGAAGGCCAATCGAAACCGTCTCCCGCCCATACCGCTGGTTCAGCTTGTTCATTGCCGTCATCAAGGTGGATGGCTTTTCCGGCACCGTGAACAGATCGGTGGGCACGGCATCGGCACGAACGATGTCGGCCATCATGACGCCAGCTTTGGTGTACATCCATGGGCCATCTTCCCAGGCCCCTTCCAACGCTCGTATCGCCGTTCTGACGATCCTCAGGCCATCCGAAGCCGGAGGGAACAGCCGGACAGATGCCGATAGGTTCTTCGCTGGGAGGTCAGGACGGAAACGGTTGGTATCTGCGAAAACCGTGAGCATGCCGGCGGCTAATCCCTCCGACCTCAGCTTCTCTGAGGCGCGACTCGCGAACATGGTGACGGCATCACGGATATCATTGAGGGCGTTGGTGGACGCGCCGCCCGCCCTGGCCGCCGCCGCCGTCGAAACACTGCTTAAGCCTGACCTGCCAGCTCTGACCCGGAGCTATGGCGATTGGCTCGACGGCGTCGTTGCGTTGAGGACGAGGCCGACCGGCGACCGGCGGGTGGTGGGGGCGCTCAGTTCCACAGTGTTGGATGCGTTGACGGCACTCGACGTTGCTCCGTCTAGCGCTGCCATCACCATTGCCGACACGGATGTGTTTCACCTGACCCGCAATGTCAAAACCTCGCCTGGGCGCGCAATTTCGTTTGAGGACGTTCGGCGGTTGCCCGAGCTGCTGGACGCCCCCGAGGCGGTGTTGCGCGATCGCGAAGACGGATCGCTACTATACATATAGAGGTGGTCCAGGAAAACTGGACAGGGCGATAGGTGATTTTCTGCCTGACAGCGACGAAGATGGCCGCATATCAGGAGAACAAAATGACAAAAACGACCCGCCGGAACC
>JBAXKX010000219.1:0-4961 GCA_037135115.1 Rhodospirillaceae bacterium | reverse complement strand
CATCCGCGCCGCCACAGCGGACGAACTGTCAACCTGGACCGGACTCTTCGTTAGCGGCCTGCCGCAGACCGAAATTTTCAACCCTGACCGTCTTAGCTCTACGCCCGTTCAGCCGTAGCGGCCGGTAATATAGCCTTGGGTTCTTTCGTCCTGGGGGTTGGTGAAAACTTCTTCGGTATTGTTATACTCAACCATCTCGCCCAGGTGGAAGAACGCGGTCTTCTGGGAAGTTCGCGCTGCTTGCTGCATGTTATGGGTAACAATGACGATTGTATAGTTGTCTCGTAGTTCGTCGATCAGCTCCTCGATATGAGCGGTGGCAATCGGGTCGAGGGCCGAGCAGGGTTCATCCATCAAGATTACTTCGGGGCTGACGGCGATGGCGCGGGCGATGCACAGCCGTTGCTGTTGGCCACCTGACAGGCTCGTTCCTGGATCCCTAAGGCGGTCCTGGACCTCTCGTAATAGTCCTGCGCGTTCTAGCGACGAGCGAACTATCTCGTCCATCTCTGCACCGCGTTGGGCCAAACCATGGATGCGCGGGCCGTAGGCGACGTTATCGTAAATCGATTTGGGGAAAGGGTTGGGCTTCTGGAAAACCATGCCTACCCGAGCCCGCAATTGTACCGGATCAATTGTGGCTGCGTAAATGTCCTCTCCGTCCAGTTCGATCAGGCCCTCAACCCGGCATATGTCGATGGTGTCGTTCATGCGGTTGAGGCAGCGCAAGAAGGTCGATTTGCCGCAGCCCGACGGGCCGATCAGCGCCGTGACTCGGTTTTGCTCAATATCGAGGTTTATGTTCTTGAGCGCCCGCTTGGCACCATAGTGGACGCTGACGCTGCGGGCGACGATCTTGATCGGAATGCCCATGAAACTACCACCGCCTCTCAAACTTTTTGCGCAGGAACACCGCAACCGCGTTCATCACGATCAATACCAGCAACAACAACATTATAGCCGCCGAGGTCCGCTCGATCCAGCCCCGCTCCGAGGCACCGGACCACATGTAGATTTGTACCGGCAGCACGGTGGAGGGATCCGATAAACTTGCCGGCACGTCAACCACAAAGGCGACCATGCCGATCAGCAGCAGCGGCGCGGTTTCGCCCAGCGCCCGCGCTAGCCCCAAGATGGTGCCGGTGAGGATGCCGGGTGCCGCCAGTGGCAATACATGATGCATAACCACTTGCAGTTTAGAGGCCCCCACTCCCAGCGCTGCCTCGCGGATTGATGGCGGCACCGCTTTTAAAGCAGAGCGCGCGGCGATAATGATGGTAGGCAGGGTCATCAGCGCCAGCACCACGCCACCGATCATCACCGAGGAGCGTGGCATGCCGAACACGTTGAGGAACATTGACAAACCCAGCAAGCCAAATACGATTGACGGCACCGCCGCCAGATTGTTGATGTTGACCTCCAGCATGTCGGTCCAGCTGGTCTTGGCGGCAAATTCCTCAAGGTAAACTGCGCCGGAGACACCGACCGGCACCGCGAGCGCCAGCGTCACCAGCATGGTCATGATAGACCCGATCAACGCTCCCCATACGCCGGCCAGTTCTGGCTGGCGGCTGTTGGAACAAGTCAGGATATCAAGGGTGAAGTTGGTCGTCAGAACGCCGACGTTGCGCAAGGAGTCGATCCAGGCAATCTGATGATCGGAGATTTTGCGTCTGTCCGTGCTGACATTGCGCGGAATGTTGCCCTTGACGAACTGGTCGACCAAGTCGGATGCCAGCAACCCGACCTTACGCCTGGAACCGATGATCCCGGGATCGGCCATCACCATGTCGCGCAGGGCATAGGCGGCACCATCGCTAACCAGCTCCATCAGTGCCCGCTTACCACTACGGTCACCGGCATTTGTGATATGCATGAGCAGTGCCCGTCGCACTAAAGCTTGATAGTCGCCCAAAGCAAGTGCTTCAGGCTCGCGACTTCCCGAAGGACTGATCATTTCGGGGTCGAACATGATTTCGACGTTGAACCGGCTTTGCCAAAAGGCGCCCATGCCATTGACGATGATGGTACCGAGCAATGCCGACAGCATCAGCCCGGAAAACATGATGGTCGCTACTCCAACCCACCTGAACCGTCTTTCCGCCCGATAGCGCCGCTGCAACCGCGCCTTGATTGCCAAGGATTGCAGGCTGGATCGCTGGCCGGATCGGTTAATTAAGGTCGCTTCAATCGGTTCAGTCATATTTTTCCCGATATTTTTGCACAACCCGAAGGGCGATGTAATTAAGGACAAGGGTCACAATGAATAGCACAAGTCCCAGCCCGAACACAGAAAGCGTCTTTGGGCTGTCGAATTCCTGATCACCGCGAATAGTTGCGGCTATTTGCACCGTAACTGTGGTTACTGCCGCCAGCGGATTGGCGGTCAGGTTGGCACCAAGGCCGGCGGCCATCGCGACGATCATTGTTTCACCAATCGCCCGGCTGACCGCCAGCATCACGGCAGCGACGATACCGGGCAGTGCCGCGGGTAAGATGACGTGACAAATCGTCTCGGATTTTGTAGCTCCTAGTCCGTAAGAGCCATCGCGAAGCGATTGCGGCACAGCGTTGATTACGTCGTCCGAGAGTGAACTGATGAAGGGAATGATCATGATCCCCATTACCACGCCAGCTGCTAGCGCCGATTGTGAACTCACCACCAAGCCAAGTGACAGGCCAGCATCACGAATAAGTGGTGCCATGGTCAGCGCCGCAAAAAAACCATAGACCACTGTTGGAATGCCAGCCAGGATTTCCAACATCGGCTTGGCCACCGCCCGCACCCTTGGCGTTGCGTATTCCGACATGTAGACCGCCGCCATTAGCCCGATCGGCACCGCCACCACCATGGCAATTGCGGTGATCAGCAAGGTCCCGGTAAAAAGGGGCACCGCGCCGAACGAGCCGGCGGTATCATCCGAAAACGCTGCCTGGGGGTTCCAGTGCAATCCAAATAGGAAGTCAGTCAGCGCCACTCGGGCGAAAAACCTAATTGCCTCAAACAACAGCGATAGTATAATGCCGATGGTGGTCATTATCGCGACTAGCGAGCACAGCACCAGCAACACCAAAACCGCCGCCTCAACCCGGTTGCGCGCATGCATACCCTGGGAAATCTGTTGGCGAGCGTAAACCAGCCCGGCCAGAGCTAGCGCCGAGCCCAGGGCGACCACGCAGTTCTCGGCCAGCTCACGAAACCGGTTGTACAGTTTTGCAGCTTCAATAATTGCCTGGTCGGGTTCGTGGCCGCTGGTGATCCCATGTACCGCATTCATGATGTCGGTCAGGATAAGCGCCGACCTTTGCCCATACTCCACAAGCAGACGCTCGGGCAATTGGGCATGGACTAGCGCGAGAAGCAGCGGCCCCTCAGCCACCGCCCAGGCCATCAATAGTAAAAAGGTCGGCAAGCCAGCCCAAAGAGCTACGTAATAGCCATGATAAGACGGGATCGAGTGTAGGCGCGACAACCGCCCCTGCGAGACAGCCATGGCACGGCTGCGGCCCAGCACAAAGCCAACGACCGTCAGCATTGCAATGACCGAGAATAGGGCGGTGGTCGGCATGGTTCAGTTTCCCCTGGTTATTGCTTGGCTAACGCCGCAGCGGCAGCGTGCTGGGTCTTTAGTTCAGCAGGTGATAAGGGGATTAAGCCCTTGGCGGGCAGATAGCCGTCGGACCCGGCCGCCTTTTCGCTGAGGAACTCGACGACGTATTCAGCCAGACCCGGAATGACCCCGACGTGGGCTTTTTTGACATAGAAAAAAAGCGGCCGCGACAACGGGTATTGTTTCGAGAGAATGGACTCAAATGTCGGCTTGACCCCGTCCACTGACAGCCCGGCAATTTTGTCGGCATTCTGGTCGATATAGTAAAATGTAAACACGCCAACCGCATTAGGACTGGAATTCAGCTTGCCAACGATCAGCGCGTAGTCTTCCGAAACATCGACCCAGGCGCCGTCTTCGCGGATGGTCTGGCAGGCCTTCTTTTTGGCATCGGCGGCCAGAGCCGCGATTTCAGCAACGCCTTTGCAACCGGCATCCATCGCCAGTTCGTTGAAGGCATCCCGAGTGCCATGGTTTTTCGAGGGACCGAATACCTCGATATCGGTGGCCGGCAACGCCGGATCAATCTGATTCCACTTGGTGTTAGGATTTTTAACTAGCTTGCCACCGACCGGCACCTCGGCGGCCAGCGCCAGCCATAATTGCCTAGTGGTAAGCGGAAAATGTCTGCTCTTGGCGTTGACCGCTACGGTCAGGCCGTCATAACCAAAGGTGAACTCGGTGATGTCGGTCACGCCGGCCTTGGCGCAATTGTCCTTTTCGGCGATGGTGATTGGCCGCGAGGCGTTGGCGATATCGGGATAGTGCGGGCCGATACCAGCGCAGAACGCCTTAAAGCCGCCGCCGGTCCCGGTCGATTCCACCACTGGTGTCTTGAACTTGCCGAGCCTGCCGAACGACTCCGCCACCAGGGTAGAAAATTGAAACACCGTGGAGGAACCGACGATGCGTATTTGCTCGCGCGACTGCGCCGTCGCCGATCCAGCCATAAAAACAATCGCTCCAGCCACAGCCGCTACCGCAGCTACCCCAAATTTCTTGCCGATCATGCCAATAGCTCCCACGAAGTTACCTGATTTCCAGGCGAGATTTGAAATTAGCTGCTTCTTACGATATTATTACGACGCTTTTATGACAGTATCGTGACAACCGAAACAATTCACTGCGGCTGGGATTCCTGCGGCAAGGTGTCGCCGAATGGCGGGGAATGGAATGACCAGTGGACTGAAACGCAAAATATTCCCTGGACTCTTTGGTGGGGGTTGCGTCATTATCGTAACAGAATAAAGAAGGATCTTAATTTCATGAAATTCCTTAACCCAAAGACCGACTACGCCTTCAAGAAGATTTTCGGCTCGGAGGCAAGCAAGGACATCCTTATCAGCTTCC
>JBAXKX010000218.1:0-4981 GCA_037135115.1 Rhodospirillaceae bacterium | reverse complement strand
TAATGGTATGCAAGGCACGAAATGCGGAGGCGATAGTTTCCTTATCCTGTGGCGAGCCTTCCAGATCAAGCAAGGCGGTTTCAAGCTGCGCGAACAACTCCTCGGCTTCCTGCCTGAAAATATCAACCGGCTCCATTTGCATGACGCTCATCCTAACAACCTTCGAACCACCTTCAAGAGGTGGTCTGGAGCAAACGGCTTGGTAATCCAAGCGGTGGCTCCGGCGGCCTTGGATTGGGCGCGCTTGGCCTGGTCGGATTCGGTGGTCACGAAAACGATTGGCACCCCCTTGAAGGCCGGCAATACGCGCAGCTCGTTAATGAACTCGAGCCCGTTCATGCGTGGCATATTGAAATCGGTGATAACCATATCAACAGTATTATTCCTGGCTTTTTCCAGCCCATCCAGACCATCGACAGCTTCAACAATTCGATAGCCACTAATAGCCAGCGTCAACTTGATGGTTTGGCGCATGCTCGCCGAGTCATCTACACATAGGATGGTTTTAGTCATCCTTATCTCCACATCTAGTCAAGGCTGTGTTCAAGACCGCTACGCCTGATCAGATCAGCCAGCGCACCCGACGAAGGAATAATCATACGCAATTGACGTCCGTCTCGCTCGGCCATGCGCCGTGCGGCGGTAAGAAGTTGAACAATACTAAGGTCTGCCTGTTCCACGACCGAACAATCGACAATAACAGATACCCCTTGGCCAAGCAAGTCAAGCAGAGTATCACGCAACTGGGCGGCATCGCGGACCGTCGTCATTGGCGGGAGCCGTAAGGTTCCATCTTGAGACTGTTCAATCACTCTCATCGCCCCCATAGTTCCCATCGCCCCCATCATCAGACCACGTTCCGTACACGCTCTGTACTTTCTTAACAATAAACTTTGCTCATTGGTCTCATCAACCTACATCACGCCACCACCAGTCGAAAAGACTTTAATTGGCTCTGGCATAAGTTACAATAGCGACGACAATTTGCCTATTTTGAGACAGAAATGCGGCGCGCCACGTTTTGGCTTTTGACTATAGGCCGCCGCTCGGCGGTTCCAGTCTCGGTGCCGGAAGAGTACGGGGCCGTCTCCAGTTGGAAATATGAAATTATTCGCTGCAAATGGTCGGCCTGAGTAGACAGCTGTTCAGAAGTTGCGGACATTTCCACCGAGGTGGCGGCGTTCTGTTGAATGACCGTATCTAATTGCTGGATAGCGTTATTAATTTCGACGGCGCCACTGTCTTGATCCCGACAGGTACCTGAAATCTCCTGTATCAAATTTGCAGTTTTCTCAATATCGGGAAATAGTCGTTCTAGCATATTACCAGCTTGCTGGGTAAAGTTGAGGGTATCATTTGAGAGAGTGCTGATTTCAATAGCGGCAACCTGGCTGCGTTCAGACAACTTCCTCACCTCCGACGCGACCACAGCGAAACCCTTCCCATGCTCGCCAGCGCGGGCGGCTTCTACTGCAGCGTTCAAGGCTAGAAGGTCGGTCTGGTGCGCGATGTCCTCAACAATAGTAATTTTCTCGGCAATTATTTGCATGGCATGGACCGCCCTGACCACCGCTTCACTGCTGTTTTTGGCGTCTTTGGCCGATTGAGCGGCGATCCGTTCGCACTGGGCAGCGTTAGCAGCGGTTCGCTTGATGCTGGCAGCCATCCGGTCGATAGAGTTGGCCGAGTCACGACTGGCGGAAGCCTGATCTGTCGCGCCAATACTCAACTTTTGTGCGGTAGACGACAACTGTGTCGCTTTTAAGGATACGGTTTGAGCGGCCACAATGCTTTCGCCAACAATTTTCGACAGCCTTTCAACCATGGTTTTTAGGGCAATACCCAGCGTGTCGCTTTCGGACAAAAGGCGGATTTGCACGGCCATGTTGCCCTGAGCAATTTCGTGCGCGGCAAAGGTGTTGGCGGCAATATTCTCAACCAATGTCTGCATTGCACGCGCCATACGACCAATTTCATCGCGTTGGTTGGTGTACGGAACCGGCGCATTACGCGATCCCTGCGCCAATTGGCCAACAACCTCGGTCAGCGCGAGCAGGGGGACGGTTACTCTGGAGCGAATTCCGGTTGCTACCACCGCAAGCGGCAGCAGAACCAATAACAAAAGTCCAGCCGTAATTAAGACCTCGGTCACGGCCCGATCATGCTTAGTTTCTGCTAACTGACTGGCTTCGGCTACGGCCATATCGCGAATATTCATGATAGTCTGGAGCATAGGCTGCGTCAGACGGCGCCATTCATCAACGCCCATATCATAGTTTCCGCTACTACCGCCGCTTTGAAGTAAGCTGGTACGCAAAGCCGCGAACGGTTCCACGAATTCAACACGAACCTTGGCCACCGCATTGCGCAACCTCAGTGGACAGTCTGTCGCCTCGGTAATTACATTCAGTCGCTCCCATATTTCTTCGATACGTCCGTCAAGCCTGTCCATCTGTCGCAAAGCGGCTGCGTTGAGCGGCGTGCGGTTAGTCAGCGCCTGCGTCAGTACTGTGACACGCCGGCCCGACTGGTCGCGCATCAACCAAGCGATCTGGACGGTGGACGCTATGTTACCAACCTCTGGGTCAGTATTGAACAGTTGTCGCTCCAGGTTGCTGCTTATTTGTCCCAGACGGGATGTTAGAGCAAGAATATCGGTCAGAAACGTGTCGGCTAAGGTCTGGGCGGCTGTGGCTGGATTCTCGACCGCCTGTCGTACTGCGGCAATACCCACACGGAATTCGGCCAGTGTAGCGGCAACATCCTGATATTTGTCAAAGCCACCGGCGGCAACTAGTTTTTCTGCGGCCACAAGGGCGTTATCCACCCGCTGGCGTGAGGTAAGCATGGTGGTCCGGTTAGCAGCGGTTGGGGTCTTGATCGTGACCAGCGTCGCCCCACGCTCCGGAGCTGTGCCCTCCGCAATAAATGTCATGGCTCCAAGTACATCGACCAGCCGGCTCGCCTCGGAGGAGGTTTGCGCCTGTCGAACTCGCTCAAAAATAAGCAAGGTGGAAATCGTGGCGATGATCACGAAAATGACCGCCAGGAGACCGCCGATGGTCGTTTTAATCGACATAATTGACGTTCTCCATGTTCGCTAAATCCATAACTTAAAATTCGACCCAGTCGTGATGTCCAGCATTATCAACATATCGCAGTGGGCCCGGTTGCGTCATGGTAAATGATGGCTTAGCTCCCTCACGCTTAGCGGAGGATGGGTGTCGAGGCGAAGGAGGCGCCACGTAAGTTGGTTGCTGGTAGGCGGCATGGATATCGGCCGGTGGCGATGAATCAAGGTCTACCTGATGCTGGCGCAAGTCAGCTACCAAATCATCGATCAGGGATAAAACCTGAGTCGATGCCTGTTCCATCTCAAACAAAGATCTTTCGCATGCGGAGTGATTGCCCGCTAGGTGCTGTTCCAGTGCGCGCCGGGCGGCATTGTGAACCATAGCATGCGGATGCTCCAGCGCCCGATAGACCGAGTTAAGCCGTATGTCGGGCAATTTAGTTGCGTCGTACCACTTGCCCAATCGGCATTGGTGATGCCCTGGTACATCTTTCGGAGCCGTGTCATGCTGGCCAGCAATTACCTCGCGGATATGCTTCATAAAAATAGCATGATCCAACTTAGTGCTTTCTATCAACACTATATTTCTACCTAAATTATTATCGGCTATGTAACCATCAACAATAAAAAATGAAACCAGCTCCTTAAGGTATCTGGATTCCTGGCGCATTGACTGTGATGCAGCGCATGTTTGTTCAGACAGCGCAGCGTTCATCTGTGTTGTCTCATCAATGTGGGTAATGGCGACATTTATCTCTTGAAGCATGCAGGACTGAGCGGCCGTGCTGCGGGCGATATCTTGAAACAGCACAGCAGCGCGATCGACCGAAACCACGATCGCCTGCAAGGCCTCGCCAGACTGAATAACCATCAGAGAACCTTGCTGAACCTGTTTGTCACTGCTGATAATCTGTTCTCTAATTTGCTGCGAGGCAAAGGCCGAGCGTTCGGCCAGACTGCTGATTTCTCTGGCGACGACGCCAAAACCTTTGCCAGCTTCGCCTGCCCGAGCGGCCTCAACCGAGGCATTGAGCGCCACCATATTGATTCGACGAGATATTCCCTCAGTAAGGCGAATAATGCCCTTTATCTTGTCCGAAGCCTCAACGATCCGTTCCATCGCCTTAATCGCCGAAGCGACCACCGCCACGCCGTTTTCGCCAGCATTGTGTGCTTGGCTTACCACGCCGTTCGCTTCCCTGGCGCGCTCGCTACACTCCCTAACGGTGATTGCTAGTTGCTCCAAGGCTGCGGCGCTTTGTTCAAGGCAGGCAGCCTGGCGTTCGGTGCTTTCGGCCAAATTAGCCCCTCCAGTCGCAACCTCCCTTGATGCATCGGCGATGGTTTGCGCCGCGCCATTGATCCGGACGAAAACGCCGGCAAGCTTTTCGATGGTGGCATTGACTTCGTCGGCAATCTTTCGAAATGTGCCACGCTGTTTCGTTTCGAGTTTCTGGGTTAGATCGCCTTCTGCTAAGGCTGTAAAGACGTGAGCGAGATTGTCGGTGACGACATCAATTTCTGAACCTAAGCTGTCAAACTTGTGTTTAACTAGCCAAGCCAAGCCAATTCCGATCGCAACTGCAAGCAAGTTTAGGCCAAGCATGAGCAAAGCGGATGTGGAGGCCTCCCGCTGTTCTGTGCGTCCGGCACTCACCATTTGTGTTATATCGTGTAGTTCTGCCTGAACAAGATCATTGATTTGTTTGGTCCTAACCTCCAAACCAAGTAACGCAATTTCTGACGCGATTTTTTCTTGCGTTATGCGTTTGAACTCACTACCATAGCCATCAAGCGCAGCAATCATAATATCGGCAGTCAAGAGGCTGCGTGGCGCGGTAGCCTGGATACGAAATGCAACCACCTTGGCGCGAAACGCTTGTAGCGTCAAAATGAGTTCATTCACAC
>JBAXKX010000217.1:0-5024 GCA_037135115.1 Rhodospirillaceae bacterium | reverse complement strand
CCGCCGGGGCAAATCCAGCCGCCGGGGCAAATCCAGCCGCCGGGGCAAATCCAGCCGCCGGGGCAAATCCAGCGTCCGGCATAACCTCGGCCTTGATCCTTTCGACCTTGATGCGCAGCTCGCGACGTGTGGCAGTCTGAACAACCGCCAACCTCAAGTTGTTTCCTGGTATGGCATTGCGCACAATTATAGAAAACTCAAGCGGCGATCTAAGACGCTTGCCATCGACCTTTTCAATAACGTCTCCGGGCGCTAGCCCAGCGTCGGCAGCGGGCGAACCCGGCTTGACTGCGGCGACAAAAATGCCCTTGCCCTCGGCCTGCCCCGTCTGCCTTGCCAGTGTTTCGGTTATCGGCAGCAGAGTAGCGCCAAGGATGCGGAACCCACCGGCCAAATCCGCCGCCCCAATAGCAGGCGCCCCCCCCATCGCACCACCCCCCGCAGTTGCGGCGACATTAAGACCTAAGGTGCCCGGCGGACGAGCGAACTGGAGACTATTTCCGGCACCGGTCTGCGCCACCGGGGCAGCCGACGCCGAGCGGGGAAAGTAGGCGTGGCATGAAGCGCAATCCATCTTTTCGCGACCATCCCGGTGAGGTGCCGGTGCGCCAACCGAGATCGGCGGGCCAGCCATCCCGGCACCGGTCCCGGCCATCGCGGCGGGCATAGTCCAGGGCATTCCGGCAGCTTGGCGGCCCTGAGCTGCGGACCCAGCCGGACGCGGGATCATCTGGTGACAGATCGCGCAATCCATCCTCTCGCGGCCGTCGAGATGGGGTGAGGCGACACCAGCCAAAATTGGTGGCCCGGCCATCCCCGTTACAGCACCGGCCATCGCAGCGGTCCTTGCCATTGGCAAAGACGACATGGGCTGAACCTGGGGCAAGTTCGCCAATTCCTCGCCGATAAAGGCCCGGGCCTGATTACTGGGCACGGCAAAGCCGACGCCAGCGAAGGCCCCGGTGGGGGTGTAAATGGCGGTGTTTATGCCGATTACCTCGCCGTCGCGACTGACCAGCGGCCCACCAGAATTGCCCTGGTTGATGGCAGCATCGGTCTGGAGCAAATCACGGTGGATAGTACCCTCAATCACTAGCGACTTGCGTTTAGCCGAAATGATACCGCGACTTACCGTCAGGTCCAGGCCGAATGGACTACCTATGGCGATAACCTCCTCGGCAACCTGAACCTGATCGCTATCGCCAAGCGGGGCGGCGAAAAGAGGCACGCGCGGCTCTATCTTGAGCAGGGCCAAGTCGATAGCGGCGTCAAGCTTGACGATCGAGGCCGGGTAACGCTGGGCTCCAATCTCATCAAACACCGTCACCACCATCGAATCATTACCGCGAACCACATGGTAGTTGGTGAGGATGTAACCGTCGTTACGGACGATGAAACCAGTACCGATACTCTCAAGCACCGCACTGGCAACCGGAGTGGCGAACTGGAGCTGATCCTGGGGCTGAACCGCCATCGCCCCCGCCCCCACCCCCGCTCCCGGCTGGGGTAGGTCCTGGGGCTGGGGCTGGGCAGCGGCAAGACGATTCTGGCCGAAGCGGGTCTCGGGACGGGAACGCCCGACACTGACGACAGCCCCGCGCAAAGAATTGACGACGGCGGCAAAATCCGGGGCGTTGCCATTTAGTGCCGCGAGTTTTACCATTGGGCGACCAGCGGGAGGTTGAACGGCGGGAGGTTGAACGGCGGGCGCGGCCCAAGCTGGCTGAGCATTAGCCAGGGGCGGCTGAGAGGACGACCGCACCACGACGCCATGCGCCGCCGGGGAGTCACCCTGCAGACGAAACCAAAAGGTCGCAGCGAGAGTTCCAACAACGATCGCCGCCATCAAAAACAAGTATTTCCTCAGACCACGGGCGCAATCGCCAGGGTAATTATCCGTCTCAGGAATGTCGATATCGATGTCGAGTTCATCCGAGTTCATATTGGCAAGCCTGTCTACTATTCCTCGTTGGAAAGACTCTCATCATCCTTGAGCTTCCCATCATTGCGCAGGCCAGTCACCCCGGCCGCCAATGCAAGCACCCCGACAAATACCAAAACCAGCGGAAGGAAGCCCCGCAGTAACTCAACGACCGACCACCACCAAGCGCTAAGCCCCCAAAGCCCGAGTGCAACGGCAAGCAATCCGAACATAATACTAGGCATCATTCCCTCTCCATGCCACCGACTGAACCCACAGTCACCGCACCGGCTTTTCTGGCGATTGTTACCTTGGTCCCAAACAAGCCCGCCCTGCCGGCACTGGGTCTCCCCGCACGGCTTTTTAGCCGTCCGCCAAGCTGGCCGAGGCCCGGCGTTCACGAGGCAACCCCTCGGTCAAGCGCGGGAACCAAATCCTCATGCCGACAGACGATCAGCGCGTAAATCAGAACCAACAGATTGCCAACCCCGGTAAACACGAACGGGGCAAACGGCCCAACCGCATCGAACAAATAGCCACCGACCTGGAGGATAACGATCAGTCCAATACCACCAACCATATTGAGCGCCCCCAGCATCGATCCACGAAGGTCCTCGGGCGTGAGGTCAAACGCCAGTATCTCCGGCGCCAACAAACCACCCGCCTGTCCAAGCGCTATCACGGACATCGGCAGGTAGACATACCAGTCGAAAGGGTTAACCGCAAACCCCATCGCAACAAATCCGACACCAGATATGGCCATACCGACGATTATGGCGTTAATGCGACCAAAGCGATGCACCAACTTGCCCCAAGTCAGGATCGAGCCCATGACCAGCAGGCCGACGAAGCCGATCATCCTCCCGGCATGGGCGGCAGCCTCGGCCTGGCTCTTGCCGACCAGATCAGCGAAGTAGATCGTCCACAGCATATAAAACAGACCGATCAATATAATATCGCTGCGCGAGAACAAACCGGCAACGAAGGCCACCCGCAACTTGGGCTCGCGGCTCAGCAAATCCATGATCCGGCGCCAGGGGATGGCGCGATCGTCCCGCTTTGGCGCAACGTCGCTCAACAACCGCGCCGAGAGCCAAGCCCCGATCAAGCCGATCACCGCGTTGAACAGCATCATCGGGATGATACCTGTGTGCTTGGGAATCTGCATAAGGATGGCGAACACCAGGGTACTGCCAAATGCCATCATGAAGACCGCATTGGCCATCTGTCGGGCACGATTGTCATAATCGGTAAAATCACCGGCCAGCGTCGCCAGTTGCGGCCAGACCGCGCTGGTACCGAACGACATAATGATCCGGGCTAGGTAATAAAAGGCAATACCGCCGATGCCAAAAAGCGTACCCAGCTCGAAACTGAACGGCGCCAGCACCCCGCCGAGCGCGCCGACCACAAAACCGCAAACCATGATCGGAACCCGTCCGAAACGATCCGACAGCACGCCAAGATAGCCAATAACCACCAAAGCCAGCAACTCGGTAACCACCTGGATGTTAGCGTTGACGGAGCCGGCGCTATTGAAGGCAATTCCAAGAATGTTACGCAGGAACAGCGGCTGCACCGCCGTCGCCAGGGTCATAAAGACCATAGCCACGGCAGCAATCAAGTACAGTCCGTTCCAGCGATGGCCCTCGATCAGCATTGCACTTCCTGTCAGGCTGCCGGGCGTCGGTTACAGGCGCTCTGAGACTTGGTAAATTACCGGCAGACGCCAAGCCCTCTGTAACAGCACCGAAACCAATCCCAGCGCCGAAAGCGCCATGATAGATAAACCGGAAAAACTGAAAAACCATTTGCCAATGCCGGGAAGGCTCAACGCAAAAATCGCTAGCACCCCCCACATCCACAGCACCAAACCCTGCCGGGCGTGGAACTGTACATACTCGTCATCGCGATTAAGCAGCAGCGGCACAAAGCACAAAATGCCAAGATAGCTGAATGCGGCCATGACCTTGGAACGCAACCCGCCTTCACTGTAAATTACATCTGCGTTCATGATCTATTTCCCACGTTAAATAGAAATTGCGGTAGATATTGCGGTAGGTACTGCGGTAGTTGTCGCATCACTGACCTGCGTCCTCAACGGCTCGACAGCGCCTCTTCAAGTTCGGCCTCGTCCTCGTTAAGGGCCTTAATAGTATGCCGACTTTTCCATAATGTATAGGCTGCGACGGCGCCCAGGCCGGCCAGGATCGCAGGCCCCCATAAGCCAAGACCGATACCAAGTCCAAGAGTCAGGCCCTTACCGCCAGCAAGTGTAGCGCAAGCAGCCGGGCCTTTGACAGCCATGGCCTTGCCAGCCCCGATCATAACATCTCGTCCAGGCCCACCCAAGGCCACCGGCAGCCCCGTCGCTGGGCATACGCCTTTGATCGCAGCCGTGACCGCAATGGGACCTTGATGATGAAGGGCGGGCAAAAGGCCCGCGCCAGCCGGACATGACATGAAACCATGCCCAGTACCGATAGGAAATGTCACCATATGTAACCGCCTCGTCCCTATGCCCTGGTTATGCAGGCGTCATACGAAAAGTTGGGATCATTCGAAAAGCTGGGCTTAGCCGCACATCATCACATAATGCCGCGCAGCACCCCGTCCGCGAATGTCTGGCGTAATATTTACCAAACTTCAAGTGATCACCTCAAAGGAGAGGCATTTATGGTGCCAATGGCAGAAAGGGGGCATATCCGGAGTCCGGGCGCGCAACTGCACCCAGCGATCAGCAGTAAGGGCACCGAGTCGAAACCCTAAATTACGACCCATAATTGCATTGTTAGCAAACCAATCTCGAAACAACAATATTACCAGCGGCTACGGGATCCACCACCCCCGCCGCCCCATTGTCACCGAGGCGCTATCAAAATTTACTGATCGCCATACAACTAATTTATACAGGATACTTAATAAGGATCGTGACGCGGTGAGTCAAGAATCTCTGTTAACGGCTAACTAAGTCGTATTGGTTAACGCATGTGATCGAGCCTCTCCCGAACTAGAATTTCCTATAAATGCTTGGAGATGCTATCGTAATATAACATATGTAACTGCAGCATAACCAATGCAACTTAAGGTTATACCTCAAGTA
>JBAXKX010000216.1:0-5029 GCA_037135115.1 Rhodospirillaceae bacterium | reverse complement strand
AAGATTGGCTTGGGTCGTGTGGTAGCGCTGCGCGACGAATTTTTGGGTTGAGCTGTCCGCCAGGGGTGGCACTCAACCCGATAATAATTACTTGGATTTGCCACCGCGATCCATCGCATCCCTGGCCGCTGAGAGGTGTCCGGGTGAGTAGTGAGCGTATCGCTCGGTCGTCTGATACCAACACCACGAGTCTTCGTCTCGGGCCGTTGGTATAACGGGGTTGCCAGCGTTGTCGTAGTGGGTGATACGATGGTGGACGAGGAATCGGAATTTGACAATTTTACCCCACCACTGTACACATGTACGCAAAGGGGGGTCAACGTGGGGATTTGCATATCGCGACCGGACTTGGTACTGTCGTCCAGTTACTTTTTTCCGCAATCCTGCTCAGGGATATGATTGCTATGCCCGGTCCTCCTGCCAGGATGCAGTTCGCCATCACTCCATTAGCTACTGTGTTGACCACCGCACTGACCACCACGCTGTTCATACTTGCTGGAATGGTCATCATCGCGTCCACCAGTTGGGCCGGATCGCCGGGCGGGCCGACGCTGGCCGCAGTTCGTCAGGCCGGGATGCTGCGCTGCGGCGTCTCCATCGGCCACAAAGGCTTTTCAAGCAGTGACGCGAGCGGAAGATGGAGCGGCTTTGACGTTGATTACTGCCGTGCCGTTGCCGCCGCAACGCTCGGTAAGGCGGACTTAGTTACATTCGTGCCAGCCACGGTGCTAAATGGTCTTCAGGCGTTGTCGCAGGGCGAAGTTGACATACTTAGCCGAACGGTGACAATAACTCTCAAGCGGGTTGTCGAGTTTGGCCTGCACCCGGTGGGGGTGAACTTTTTCGACGGACAGGGGTTCTTGGTGCGGCGCGACCAGGGTCTGCGGACCCTTCGCCAACTGAGTGGCCGCTCTATCTGCGTCCAAAGTGGTACCACCGCCGAAGATAATCTAAGGGAAACGTTCCTGGCGCGCCGGATCGCCTATACCCCGGTGGTATTTGTCGATTTCCAAGAAATGATACGGACCTTAGTTGATGGTGGCTGCGATGCCGTGACTGCCGATTCGTCGGGCTTGGCTTCGATCCGGGTCAGTGCCTTACCCCACCCGGAAGATTACATAATTCTGCGCCAGCGAATATCAAAGGAGCCGCTGGGGCCGCAGGTCCGCAAGGGCGACGATGACTGGCTGGAGATCGCCCGTTGGACGCTGATGGCGATGATCGAAGCCGAGGAGCTAGGGATATCACGCGCCTCCGTTGATGCAATGCGGAGCAGCGATAACCCGCGGGCCATGCGTCTGTTGGGTCTGTCACCTAGCCCGCCGCCGCCTGGATCCCCGCCGCCTGGAACCAAGCCGCCGAGTTTGGGGCGGGCGCTTGGGCTCGACGACGAGTGGGCCTACCGGATCGTCTCCCAAGTCGGCAATTATGGCGACATATTTGAGGCCAATCTTGGGGCCGCGAGCCCGCTCAAACTTGATCGCGGCCTCAATGAATTATGGACACGCGGCGGCCTGTTGTTCGCCCTGCCGCTGCGTTGAAGCTAAACGCCCGATAGAGGAAACAGGTCGATGTCCATTCGTCTGCGCTCCTATTCGATTCTGGCCCTGATCGCGGCCTTGATGCTGATTCTGGCATTGAGCGGCATTAAGGCCGTGTATTCGGCGCAAACCCTGGTCGATCGTCTGTATGACGACGCCTTGCTGCCTTCACTGCGCCTCAAGACCGTCTCCGATGGCTACACCAAGGCGGGCATAGTAACGGCCGTTCGTGTCCGCACCGGCGACCTATCGTGGGAAGAAGGCGAGGTTACCGTGCGACGACTGCGCAAATGCCTTAACCCGGCTTGGTCTGATTATGCCGCCAAGAGCGGCATTGGGTTTGATTATGCCGCCAAGAGCGGCACTGGGTCTGTTTATGCCGCCAAGAGCGGCATTGGGGATGATTATGCCGCCAAGAGCGGCATTGGGGCTGAGCTTGGGTTAATCCGCGAGGCGGCCGCGAAGATGGCTGATGCCGAGGGCGCACTTGACGAGCTTGCCGATATTCTGGCCGGACAGGACGTGGCTGGATTAGCGACATATATCGCTCGCATCATGTACCCTGCCATAAATCCCTTTCTCGCGGTGATCGAACAACTAACGGCGCAGCAGGACCTGGACGGGCAGACGATCTATGTCGCCGCCAGGGAGGTCATCCACCGGCTTGAATTTGACCTAGTCATTGTTCTCTCGATAGCTGGCTTAGCTTTCCTTGGTGCGTTCTCGACCATCCGCTATCGAGTGGTCAGGCCGTTGGTTGGTATGACCGGCGCTATGTCGGCGGTAGCGGGTGGCGACCTTGATCATGAGGTGCCCTCTACCGAGCGCCGGGACGAGATCGGTGCCCTCGCCAAGGCCCTCGCCCGTTTTCGCGATAACTCCCGCCAGCTCAAGCAACTGAGCATTGAACTCAGTGACGCCAAGAACAAGGCTGAGGAGGCGACCCGTGCCAAGTCGTCCTTCCTCGCCATGATGAGCCACGAGATACGTACGCCCATGAACGGGGTGATGTCGATGGCCGAGTTGCTCGATCAGACCGAGCTTTCCGACGACCAACGTAGTATGTCGTTAGTCATTCGGCAGTCGGCTGCGGCGCTGCTTACCATCATCAACGATATCCTTGATTTTTCGAAGATCGAGGCAGGAAAGCTGGAGATCGAGCGGGTGCCGTTCTCGCTAACCGAACTGATTGAGGGCATCGCTGAGCTGATCAGTTCTCGCGCAGATGAACGTGGACTGGAGCTGGTGGTTGACCTCGACACCTGTCTGCCCGACCAAATTGAGGGTGACTCCAATCGAATCCGGCAAATCCTGCTAAACCTTTTAAGTAATGCTGTTAAGTTTACCGAAGTTGGCAGTGTTGTACTGTCTGTATCACCGACGGCAGGCGGTATACACTTTGCCATCACCGACAGCGGCATCGGGCTTAATGATGAGCAACAATCGCGGTTATTTCAGCCCTTCGTCCAGGCTGACACGTCGACATCGAGAAAGTATGGCGGCACCGGGCTCGGGCTGTCGATTTGTCATCGCCTGTGTTTGATGATGGGCGGCGACATCGGTATCAAATCGGTGACAGGGCAGGGGGCTACCTTTTGGTTTGAGTTGCCGCTCAGGGCGCTTAATGTTGCCCCGCCAGCTCCAGAAATCATTATCAATGATGCTCGCTTATTAGTGGTCGGCGCCCCCCCGACCCAATCGGCTGTGCTGGCCGGACTGCTGGCGGCGGCCGGTATCACCGATATCACCTGGACGGAATCTTGGACGGAACCGGGGGCCGCTTCCGAGGCCGGGGCGTCGCCCTCTATTATACTGTTATATGCTAGGTCCGGCATTCCTCTTGCTACCGTCCGACGGCTTGTCGGATCCGCTCATATAATCCTGATCTGCTCGCGCGCAATGGTTTCTACGCTGGCTGAGGCGGAGCGGGCCGAACTATTTGCGGTGCTGACGCTGCCGCTTCGGCGACGGCAGTTATGGCGCACTATTGCGGCAAGTCTCGGCCGTGCCAGCCTCAATGAACGGATGGCTGACGCCAGCCGTACGGCCTGGGCGCCGCCCCCTGACGACGAAGCCCGGCAGGCCCGTGCTTTGGTATTAGTGGCAGAAGACAACGCCACCAACCAAGTCGTTATTAAACGGCTTCTGACTCGACTAGGCTATGCCCACCGTGTTGCCGGAAATGGCGTCGAGGCACTGGCCATGCTGGCTGAGGACGGCTATGGTCTGATGCTAACCGATTTCCACATGCCCGAGATGGATGGTTTCCAGCTAACCGCCGCGATTCGTGATGCGGAGGCCAACGGCTTAAGTAATGAACCTATGCGGCTGCCAATCGTCGCCCTCACCGCCGATGCTTTGCCGGGGACCGAGCAGCGTTGTATGGATGCGGGCATGGATGGCTATCTGACCAAGCCTATCGACCAGCAGGCACTCACCAGGACTCTTGAACGGTGGCTGCCGCAAGCGGCTGTGCTACGTCGCTCCCCCGTTCAAGCGGTTGTATTTCCGGCAGTGACCCAGGCCCTGGTTGCGGTCCAAGTTGCGCCACAGGTTACGATATATACCGACCCAGCGATCCTCGATCAAGGACGGCTTAAGGAAGCCTTTGGGGACTTTGGCAGTGAGGCCAAGGTCTTTCTAGACTCCTTCCTTGGTGACGTGCCCGCGATGATCGGGGCGATTAGCATGGCCCTGGCGATTGACGCCGGTCATGCGGCCCGCGACGCAGCACATGCCCTCAAGGGGGCAGCAGCCTCAATCGGGGCCGTCCGACTAAGTCAGGTTGCGGCGGATGTCCAGGACTGTCTTGACGCTGACGATCTGGAGACTGCAAAACTTATGGCTAGCCTGTTACCACCAACCTATGACGAACTGGTGGCAGCGGTAATAGTACTTCGTTAGGAAAGGAAACTATTGTGGCCATTAATTACGGCAAACTTTCGATCTTGTTGATTGATGACGAGTCATACACTCGTCAGTTGATCAAGCAGATGCTGTTTCAGGTTGGCGTCAAGTCGATCAGTGAAGCCGAAAATGGCAAGGACGGGCTGTTGGAATTGCTGCGGACCCGACCCGACATCGTATTTTGTGATATCCATATGACGCCGATCGACGGGCTTGAGGTCCTTCGCCAACTGCGGAGTGTTAAAATTCCATCCATTGCCCTGACGCCGGTAATCATGCTGACCGCCGACGCCGGGACCAAAGCCGTAGCCTTCGCCAAGGAGCAGTGTGCCAATGGCTATCTGGTCAAACCGGTTGCCCTATCGCAGCTCAAGAGTCGTATTGACGCTGTGGTCGCAGCGAACCCGAAGTTGGGTGAAAAATGCAGTTAGCTATTAACGAAGTCTGAACTTTCCTCACTGGTCCGTTTATCGGCCAGCGCCATGCTGAAGAGGGCGATTGCAGGGGTTGTGTTTGTGGTCGTGATTCAGGGCAATCGCATTTCAAATTTGTGCGATGAGTCTGAGGAGATAGGCATTATT
>JBAXKX010000215.1:0-5037 GCA_037135115.1 Rhodospirillaceae bacterium | reverse complement strand
GATATCTGCACCGTGGCGAGGCGGCTTCGTTCTGTCTTTACCACGCCAAGGTTTATTGTCGGGGGCTGGGTGTCGATGTCGGTGCCGGGCGTTGGCCGTTCCCCGGAGCCCATGCTGTCGAGGATGGCCCTGGCGAGAATGCCTATCGGCTCAAGGCTGCCGATGTTAGTCAGGACTATGTATTCTCATCCCACTGTTTGGAGCATCTGGAGCGCTGGCGTGAGGCCCTGTTAGAGTGGACCCGAGTATTAAAGCCGGGCGGTATTCTTTATTTGTATTTGCCGCATCCAGCCTGCCGGATGTGGCGCACGGACGTGTTGCCTCACCATGTCTGGCAGCCCGAACCCGACGCCTTGCCACGGCATTTGGTTGAAATTGGTTTTGAAATTGTTGATGCCAGCCTGTTCCCAGATGCTTATTTGTCGTTTTACGTGGTGGCGCGACGGCTATAGGTTATCCCGCTTTAGAGTTTCTGTAATCAGGGATCTAGTTTCGTCAAGGCCATAAAGTTCGATGAATGAACCCATGCGTGGGCCGGTGGTCTGGCCGAGTAGAACCTCGTAAAGCGTTTGAAACCATGCCTTGAGATCAGGGAAGGGGTGGCGTTTGCCGACCTCGTAGACTGCCGTCTGAATTTCATTAGATTTGGATCCGGCGGGTAGCGCTGCCAACTCGGCGGCAAGATCGCTGAGCGCTGCTTGCTCCATTGCGTTGGGGGCGCGGAAGCGTTTGGTCGGTAACACGAAAGCCCTGTAGTAATGCAAAGCGTGGTCGACTAGACGGTCGAGGAAGGGCGCGTTCTCCGGCGTCGCTTCGGGAGCGTAACGGCTGATGAAGCCCCACATTACCGCCTTGGTTTCGGCATGGGCGGCTCCGGCTAGGTTGAGCAGCAGATTATAGGAGAGATCGGCCCGCGCCGCTGGCACCTCGCCACAGTGAATGTGCCAGGCTGGATTTTCGAGACGCTGCGCCGGGCTTTCGACTTGGAACTTACCGGAGAAGGCGAGATATTCATCGACTGCACGGGGGATAACGTCGAAAAAAAGCCGCTTGGCGGTGCGCGGCTTTTGGTACATGTAAAGCGACAGGCTTTCGGCCGGGGCATAGGTCAGCCAGTCCTCGACCGAGAGGCCGTTGCCCCTGGATTTGGAAATTTTCTGGCCCTGTTCATCAAGAAATAGCTCATAGATCAAGGTTTGCGGCCCGCTGCCGCCAAGTATCCGGCAAATCTTCCTGGCCAGTTCGACCGAGGGGATCAAGTCCTTGCCCGACATCTCGTAATCGACGTCAAGCGCGTACCAGCGCATGCCCCAGTCGGGCTTCCAT
The DNA here is from genome assembly GCA_037135115.1 of Rhodospirillaceae bacterium. Classification (GTDB taxonomy): domain Bacteria; phylum Pseudomonadota; class Alphaproteobacteria; order Azospirillales; family Azospirillaceae; genus BOG-933. The sequence goes on along the minus strand of JBAXKX010000215.1, from coordinate 3,711 downwards.
TGGAGCTTGACATGGCCGCCGGTTACAGGGACTTCCTTTTTGCGGCCATCCTCGTCCTCAAAAACGATGGTACCGGCGGCGACATTGGTTTCTAGAATCGGCACCTGCAATACGCGCCCACTGAGCGGCGATAGTGGCAAGAAAGGGCTGTAGGTGGCGGCTCGCTCCTCGCGCAGGGAAGGCAACATTACCGCCATAATCTCGTCGTAGCACTGTAGAACCTTAAGCAATGCCTGGTCAAAGCGGCCCGAGCGGTACCACTCGGTCGATGATTGAAAAGTATAGTCAAAACCGAAACTGTCAAGGAATCCCTGTAGCCTGGCGTTGTTGTGGTGGCCGAAGCTTTCGTGTGTACCAAATGGGTCGGGAATCTGGGTCAATGGCTTGCCCAGGTAGGGCCGCAGCATCTCGGGGTTCGGAACGTTGTCGGGAACCTTGCGAAGTCCGTCCATGTCGTCGGAGAAGGCGAATAGCCGGGTCGGCAGGTCCGAGAGTAGCCCAAACGCCCGTCGCACCATGGTTGTGCGCACTACCTCGCCAAAGGTTCCGATGTGCGGCAGTCCGGAGGGACCATAGCCAGTCTCGAACAGCACGTAACCCTTATCGGGCCGCCGGCCGTCCAGTTTTGTCAATAGCTTCCTGGCTTCTTCAAATGGCCAGGCCTTGGCCGCCATCGCCAGGTTACGTTCGGTTGTCATTTCCGGAACTCATTTCGCGATTGCTTGCCGTTAACCTAGGGCCGGGCCAGCCCTCGCGTCAATAGTCCCCCACCCGTCGATACACCCCAGTTGGCGTCTTGATAAACGGGTTTGGGGGCTGCGGCGCCCCCCTCCCTCGTTACGTTCCCAGCTAGCGAACAGTTTCACCATGAAGGTTAAGATCAAGCCCTTCGCGCTCGATGTCTTTGTCCACCCGCAAACCGATGACCAGATCGATCGCCTTGAGGATAATGTAGGTCATTACCGCAGCCCATCCAATGGTACAGCCGATGCCCTTTAGTTGGATCAGTAATTGTTCGGTGTGGCCTTCGAGCAGGCCGAGCGGCGGTAGTACACCGTTGACGGCGGTGCCGCCGATGGCGGCCTTGGCGAACACTCCGGTCAGCAACGCGCCGATGAAGCCGCCGATGCCGTGAACTCCAAAGGCGTCGAGCGCGTCATCATAGCCCAGCGCCGTCTTCATGGTGGTCGCGGCAAAGAAGCAGAGCACGCCAGCGACTAAGCCGATAATCAGCGCGCCGTTGGGATCTACAAAGCCCGAGGCCGGAGTGATGGCGACCAGACCGGCGACCGCGCCGCTGATAATGCCGAGAACCGAGGGCTTGCCGTGGCTGATCCACTCGGCGACCATCCAGCCCAGGGCGGCAGCGGCGGTGGCTATCTGGGTGACGGCCATTGCCATGCCTGCCCGAGGACCGGCCCCAAGGGCGGAGCCGGCATTGAAGCCAAACCAGCCTACCCATAACAGCGAGGCGCCGATCAGGCTGAGCACTAGATTGTGCGGGGCGAGGTTCTCGATGCCATAGCCGCGCCGCTTGCCGATAACCAATGCCGTCACCAGGGCGGCGACGCCAGCGCTGATGTGGACCACGGTGCCGCCAGCATAATCGAGCACGCCAGCCGTGCCGAGGAAGCCGCCCTGACCCCAGACCCAGTGGGCAATCGGGGCGTAGACCAGCAGTGACCACAGCGCCATAAAGATGACCATCGCCGAGAACTTCATGCGGTCGGCGAAAGCTCCGGTGATCAGCGCCGGGGTGATAATGGCGAAGGTCATCTGGTACATCATGAACACCGACTCGGGGATGGTCGGGGCCAGCGTGTTGACCGAGTCGAGCCCCATGCCCATCAGAAGTGCCCGGGTAATGCCACCCAGATATGGCGTTGGGCCTTCGGTAAAGGCAATCGAGTAACCGATCACGTACCACAACACCGTGACTAGGCAGGTAATGGTAAAGCTTTGCATCATGATTGTAAGTACGTTCATCTTGCGGACCAAGCCGCCGTAGAACAGGGCCAGACCAGGAATGGTCATCATCAGTACCAGCGCGGTCGAGGTCAGCATCCACGCAGTGTCGCCGCTATCCAGCTTCGGCACGGCGGCCGCCGCCGCCGCTTCCTCCGCCCAGGCACCAGTAGACCCGCCAATCACTCCGACAGCTACGGCCGCAAGCAAGGCAGATAGGGAAAGCCAGCGTTTCATCGATGTTCCTCATTAATTGGTGGTGGCAGAGGTGGTAGACGAGGCAGCGGCCCGGCCTTTTAGCACCGGCCTTTTAGCACCGGCCTTTTATCACCGGCCGCCTTCAAGTTCTGTGGCTTTCAAGAATCGTGCCGCACTGCGGGGCCTGGAAATCCAACAGCCTTATGCATGGTCATTACTGGCCGCGAGCCCAAATTTCCGGAGTCGGCATGGGGCAATGCATAAATTATGGGCATTTACGCGCTTCGTGGCCGTTGCCGTCAATGTCGAAACCAAGCCTGCGGAAGCCAGCGCCCTCATTATGTGGGCTTGTCTTGGCGTCACGAGGCCCGCTGAGGCCGCAGCCGCCCAACATATCATCCGGGTGGCCGCCAGAATGGCAATATATGCCGCAAATTTGGGCATATCTTGGCGGCAGTCGCTGCCTTACCAACTCCTGGGTCTTTGCTTTGATCCGCGCTTATGGTGCAATGCGGCGGTTTGTGGCATTGTGGGGGCGAGGTGAACGGTGCAACCAACCTGGGGCGGGATCGATGCACGACACACGGGATTTGCGTTTGGCGCCGCGGCGGGCCATCGCACTGGTGCTGGCGGGGGGTCGGGGGAGCCGCCTCAAACATTTGACCGCGCGCCGAGCCAAGCCGGCCGTTCATTTCGGCGGCAAGTTCCGCATCATCGATTTTGCACTATCTAATTGCATCAATTCGGGTTTTCGCCGCATCAGCGTCATTACCCAGTACAAATCCCACAGCCTATTGCGCCATCTCCAGCGCGGCTGGGGTTTCCTGCGCGGCGAAATGAACGAGTTTTGCGACTTTCTGCCAGCACAGCAGCGCATTGATGAGACCCAGTGGTATCAGGGAACCGCCGACGCGGTTTACCAAAATCTTGATATTTTGCGGGCTCAGCACCCGGAATACGTGCTGATTCTTGCGGGAGACCACGTCTACAAGATGGATTACGCCACGATGTTGCTGGATCATATTTCCAGTAACGCCGATCTTACCGTGCCTTGCGTCGAGGTGCCGCGTAAGGAGGCTTCCGATTTTGGCGTCATGCATGTTGACGGCAGCAGTCGGGTGATTGATTTCCTGGAAAAACCCGCCGATCCGCCGGCTATTCCCGGTAAGCCGGATCTGGCGCTGGCCAGCATGGGCATATATGTCTTCAATGCCGCGTTTCTGTTTGATCAGTTGGTCAGGGATGCCTGCGATCCCGATTCGTCGCGTGATTTCGGCAAGGATATTATCCCCTATCTGGTGCCGCGGGCCCGGGTGATGGCCCACCGATTCGCCGATAGTTGCGTCATGCGCGGCGTTGGGGGAGCGGGCGGGGTTGGCAACGAGCCTTATTGGCGCGATGTCGGGACGCTGGATGCCTATTGGGAAGCCAATCTCGACTTGACTAATGTTACGCCAGCGCTTGATATGTATGATCGTAGTTGGCCGATTTTCACCTATCAGGAGCAGTTGCCGCCAGCAAAATTTGTGTTCGACCGTCAAGACCGAC
>JBAXKX010000214.1:0-5126 GCA_037135115.1 Rhodospirillaceae bacterium | reverse complement strand
GCCGGGTAGGGGAGTCGGGAAAACTCAGTTCGGGGAATTCCTTCTCAAGCTTGCAAAGTATACATCCGTAAAGGTTTTTGAAGTTAATGCAAGTGACAAGGCCAGAATTGTATTCGAGAAGAACTGTTACGCTTCTAGTGGCGGTCCGACCGTTTCAAATATTGATACTGCACTTGTGTGTATGTCTGTAAGCGATGCTTTTTCTTTTGAGAGTCGGCATTCACTTTTAAAATTACTAAGAAGTTATTATGACCAGCAGCTTGTTATCCCTTTGGAATTGCTGCATGATTATACAAGCCTTCGAATGATGGAGCGTGACGCGCTTCTTTTCAATCAGGCGCTGCACAAGCTGGGGGCCATTCAAGCTCGCAAGGCGCGTGTACATGTTCATGAACGCTATGATGCGTTGGCTGGGTTGTTCAGACAGCTGCTTGATTTGGCTAAAAATTCGAACTCGCTGGCCGAGTACGCCGAAGCTCTGCCGACCATGGGTCTTACCTACACTATTCGGCTGGTGACTGAGCGGCTGCCGGTTGGTGATCATACAAGAGCCATTACCTATGCCGTAGCTCGTTATTTCGGGGAGGCGCGTGATTGGAATTTAAAACTCCAGAAGGCGTGCGAGTTGTTTGAAATAGATCAAAGCGATGAGGCGGCGGACTGCCTTGATGAGGTTATTACCGAGATTATTGATGGCAATGAACCGGTCAAGGCCGTCCTCGGTTACGCGCCGGACTTGGTGACGGCCTTGAATTCCATGCTTGCCATTATCCACGGCACATGGGACGAGCGGATGCCGGGAACGCAGGTTGTCAAGAAACTGAGCGACATTATGTCGCATCGGCCCTTACCTTTGGTTCGCAGCGCTCTGCTTGGCCGGATTGCCAGCGCCATTGCCGGCAAGGCTCCGTTGACCAAACTTGATCGGTCAGGCAACTGCGGGGCTTTTAAACGGTTGGTGCCGAAATTGATGGAGTTCGGTGGCTTTATGGGCGGCTCGGATATGGCTGCCGCTGTAACTATTCGCGCTAAGGTTGTGTTCGGTAACGGTGAAGAAGATGCTTCGTTTGAGGAAACGGTTCTGACCCTCAGCGGCGGTATGCCGAGTCCGGCTGCCAAGATAGGATATTTATTGGATTTGCTGTCATCGGAAATGGGAAAGAAGAAGGCTTCGTATTTGAGCCAACGGATTGCCGAGATGTTCAGCCGTATTCACAGCATCCATGACTTCGCCCCCGATCTGGATGTTAGCTGGTCCCATGACATGGTGCGGGAGGATTTTCGAGTTCGTCTTTGCGGTGCCGGTATTCCTCGCAAACTGGCCGACGAATTGCTTCGCAAGGTTACGCTGGTCTCTGATCAGTCAGGCCTAGCCGTTTCGAGATCAGATCGCACCATGACGGGCTGTGAGCCTGGACAGATGAGGCTCTCATCGGAGCTGTCGCCGGAGTCCTTGCTGGCGGTAACACCCGCTCGGCTGATGCTGACATACCGAGGTTTGCCATGCACGGTGGATTCAAGTCAGACTCCCTTTGTCATTGGCCGCAGCGATACTTGCCAGCTGATTGTCGATTGGGGTGCCGCCTCGCGAAATCATGCCGTGATTAAGTTCGTCAACAATGATTTCGTGCTGTTTGATCAGAGTAAAAATGGGACGCAGGTCTGCATGACCAACCACGCATCTATCGCGCTTGCCAATTCGTCCACGGTGCTTAAGGGTGAGGGCCGTATTACCATTGGAACGATGGATGACACGTCCGAAGCACAGGAATATGCGGTAATTAAATTTCAGCGCATTTAAGGTGGCTGCCGTGACTTGGTATCGGGTTATGGTCTTTGTAGGCTCATTCGTGGCCAGCCTTTCCGGACCAGTCCATGGCCTGCCCAACATCATCCTCACCACCAACAACATCACCATCACGAATGATAATTCCTGATATTCTGGCCGTAGTGGCGGGACCGCGTCAAGTTGTCGTGGTCAGCGCCCACGGTGAGTTCGAGACGCTGGAGATTGATACTGCTGGCCGGTGGTTGGGTGGTACGACGATGTTGGTTTGTCATGCCCCGGTGCTGACCCGGCGGCTGGGATTGCCCCGGCTGGATGCTTTTGATGTGCTTGAATTGTACGCTTTCGTCCGTCCGGCCGGCTTTTGCCTACCTACTCCGCGCGGTCTTGCTCGCGCGCTTGGGCTATCTCCGCCCGGAGATCTGCCCGCCGAGGCGCTCACCTTGTTTCGTGCTGTCGAGGCGCTTGAGCGGCAATTGACTGAGCTTCGGGCCGACGAGCGACCTGACCCGCTGGCGCTGGCGTTGTTATTGGGGGGCGCGGGTTGGTGCTGGGCACCCTTGGTGCTGGCGGCGCTGGGCGATTCTGGTGGTGGTGGCGTTAGCGGTGAGGCGGCGCGGAAATCCGCAGATGTCGGGCTAGCGATGTGCCGGCGCTTGCCCGAGTGGGCGGTTGAAGCGCCTGCGCCGCCTGCGGGTCAGCACGCAGTCGAGCCGGCTGAGGCGCGGCGACGGCTGGCGGAATTAGTGCGGGCACAGCGATGGCTGGCCTCCGATGTCGAGGCGCCAACGGCCGAGGCGCGGCCTCAGCAGGCCGATTATGCCGACGCGCTGGCCGCAGCCTTCACGCCAAGGCTGGAGCCTGGCAATCCCAATCTGGTCTTGGCTGAAGCCGGCACCGGTGTTGGCAAGACATTGGGTTACCTGGCCCCGGCCAGCCTATGGGCGGAAAAGAACCGAGGCGCGGTGTGGATTTCAACCTATACTCGCAATCTCCAGCACCAAATCGACGCTGAACTTGACCGGCTTTACCCCGACCCTATCGTGAAGGCGCGCAAGGTCGTGGTACGCAAGGGCCGTGAGAATTACCTGTGCCTGCTAAATTACCAAGAGGCGGTGCTTTCCAGCGGCCTTGATCCCCGATATCGCATCGCGCTTGGCATCTTGGCCCGCTGGATCATGGTTACTCGTGATGGTGATCTTCAGGGTTCCGACTTTCCAGGCTGGTTGGTTGATGTGCTGGGACGGGCGGCGACGCTGGGTTTGGCCGACCGTCGCGGTGAGTGTATTTATTCCGCCTGCGATTACTATAATCGTTGCTTCATCGAAAAGAGCGTTCGCCGGTCACGCCGTGCCGACATCGTGATCGCCAATCATGCCTTGGTCATGATTCAAGCGGCCCAGGGCGGTGGCGAAGATGGTTGGCTTCCTGCCCGCTATGTTTTTGATGAGGGCCACCATGTTTTTGATGCCGCAGATGGTGCTTTCGCCGCGCACCTCTCCGGGCTGGAGACTCAGGAATTCCGGCGCTGGTTGCTGGGTACCGATGTTGTGGGGCGCAGCAGCCGGACGCGGGGGCTGAAGCGGCGGCTTGAGGGCGTGATCGCCGATGACGCCGACGCGGCTTCGCTACTCCAGGATGTGCTGGTTGCTGCTCGCGCCCTGCCTGCCGATGGCTGGCGGATGCGGCTGGCCGGTGATAACCCGACCGGGCCGACCGAGCGCTTTTTGGCGCAGGTTCGGCGGCAAGTACGGGCGAGGGCGGGAGACGCCGACTCGCCATACAGTCTTGAAATCGAAACCATACCGCTGAGTGAAGGGCTGCCCGAGGTGGCGCGCGCCCTGCGTGAGGCGCTTTCTCGGCTGGCAGTACCACTTGCGGCGTTGGCTGCGGCGCTGGCCGCGATGCTCGACGATGAGGCGGCCGATCTCGAGTCGGAGCAACGCCGCCGCATCGACTCCCTTAGCCGCAGCTTGACCCGCCGTTGTGAACAGACGGTGCTGCCGTGGCTGGGAATGCTGGAAACGCTCGGCGGCACAGTGCCGGCCAACTTTGTTGAGTGGTTCGGGTTGGAACGCATCGAAGGCCGCGAGATTGATGTTGGCATGTATCGCCATTACATCGACCCGACCAAGCCGTTTAGTGATGTGGTGCTGGGTCTGGCTCACGGAGTCGCCATCACCTCGGCGACGCTGACCGATGGCAGTGGCGATCCTGAGCGAGACTGGCGTGCGGCCGAGCAGCGCACCGGAGCCCGTCATCTGGCCCGACCGGCGTTGCGGGTGGCCGTGCCGTCACCCTTCGACTACGCCGCTCACACCAGGGTGCTGGTGGTAACTGATGTGCGTAAGGACGATTTGTCGCAGGTGGCTGCGGCCTATCGCGAATTGTTCCTGGCCGCCAATGGTGGCGCTCTTGGTCTGTTCACCGCGATTACTCGTTTGCGCGCCGTTTATGGCCGCATCGTCGAGGCGCTGGTTTATGCCGGTCTGCCTTTATACGCTCAGCATGTCGATGGCTTGGATGTTGCCACCTTGATAGATATCTTCCGGGGGGAGGAGAATGCTTGCCTGCTCGGCACCGATGCCGTTCGTGATGGAGTTGATGTGCCGGGCCGTTCGCTACGCCTTATAGTTTTTGATCGCGTGCCATGGCCCCGCCCTAACATCTTGCACAAGGCAAGGCGCGAGCATTTCGGCGGCCGCCTTTATGATGACATGCTGACCCGTCTGCGTCTGAAGCAGGCCTTCGGCCGCCTTATCCGCCGTGGCGACGATCACGGGGTTTTTGTTTTGCTGGATCCCCTGATGCCCAGTCGTCTCCACGGTGCCTTTCCGGAGGGCGTCAAAGTTCATCGTGTTGGATTGGCCGAGGCGGTGCGGATGACACGGGAGTTTCTGCGATAAAGCCGCCGCCGATTCGGTGCCGATTGGGACGGCTTCCAGCGCCTCGTGGGCCTTTATCCTGTGTTTGATAGGTGTTTGATCGGCGGTTCGGAACCCGTTTGGTGAGAGCGCCGGTCAATGATGGTGATCTTGACGGTGGCGCGGCGGAAAAGGAAAAAGTAATTTATGGATATATAGCCCCCAACCCCGGCAACAATTTCGCCGAATGCCGGCGGAAGCACGCAATAATCGCTTTTGCAGGATTTTACCGTGGTTCAACATCAAGTCACGATGGCAAGGCTACGGTAAGGGATGGTAGTCGTTGTTGATTGTAAATACGCAACCATGCTTGAAATTGCTGGTCACGATAGCTACACTTTTCATGACTTGAAGGGGTCTTGTGATCCCCGACAAGGTAGCGCCATCAAAAAAAGCATCGCCACGGATCGCCACGG
>JBAXKX010000213.1:0-5142 GCA_037135115.1 Rhodospirillaceae bacterium | reverse complement strand
CCCATGCCTTGCGCTCACCCTCCTTGATGGTTTTCAGCGTCTCGACGGTGATGTGTACCTTCATACCGTGACTATTGGGGATTAGTCGAGCGCCAGTAACTCTTCGAGCAGGTGGCTTGCGCCGAAGCGGAAATTGGCCGGCGTGGCCCATTCGGGGCCCATGATGGCATCGGTCAGGGCGAGGTAGCGGGCGACGTCGGCGATGCCGTGGATGCCGCCTGAGACCTTGAGGCCGACTCGACCACCGCCATCGTGGATGATCCCAAGCAGCAACGCCGCCGCCGACAAAGTCGCCCCCTGGCTGATTCGACCGGTGGAGGTCTTGAGGAAGTCGGCGCCTTCGGTGATCACATCGCGGGCGGCTTGCGCCAACAGCTTGGCGTCGCGGAAGCTTCCAGTTTCTAAGATCACCTTGAGTGTGACGTCGGGGCCGCACGTGGCGCGGCAGCCGATAATCACCGCCATCGCCTCGTCACGCTCGCCTTCCTGGTACTTTCGGTAGGGCAGCACCAAGTCAATCTCGTCAGCACCGGCCGCTACCATCCGCGCTGCGTCTTCTCCGACTTGGGCAACCCCGTATTCGCCATCGGGAAAGTTGACGACGGTGGCGAGATGGACGCGGCTGCCGGTCTTGGCCAGTTGCTCGCGCACCAGCGGAACGAACTGTGGCAGCACGCATATGCCAGCCACAGGGCCGAACTTGGTTTTCGTTCGCTGGCACAGATCAAGAATTTCACCTTCGCCTTTTTCAGGGTCAAGGCAGGTAAGGTCAAGCAGCGGAACGGCCCGCCGCGCCAGTTGTGATCCGGTTATCGGGCCACTGCGTTCGAGGCGCTCGACCATTGTTGCCAGGTTGACGCCTAGCTCGATCATCGCTTCTTGTTCTCCCCAAATCCGGAGGCACGCACTTTGCGCGCAGCCGCCCTTTTTCGCTGACGATCTGCAGTGCCGACGATCAGCCAGAGCAATACCACAGTCGGGAAGTAAGGTGAGGACGAAAAGCTCCGGTCGGAAACGGAGTATCAGTGACGGGGGTATAGGGGACAGGCCATTAGGAACAGGGCCGCCGAGCCTTAAGCGCCGCCGTGAGGGTGCCATCGTCGAGGTAATCAAGTTCACCGCCGAGCGGCACGCCTTGGGCCAGCCGAGTGATGGCAACGCTAAGGTCGGTCAGTCGGTCGCTCACTACATGGGCGGTGGTTTGTCCATCGACAGTTGCGTTAAGTGCAAGAATGATCTCAACGACTTCGGGGCGGCCGGCGCGCTCGACTAGCGCCGCGATGGTCAGGTCATCGGGACCGACTCCATCAAGTGCCGAGAGGGTGCCGCCCAGCACATGGTAAAGGCCACAAAAGGCCCGGCTGCGTTCCAGCGCCCACAAATCGGCAACCTCCTCGACGACGCAGATTACCGAGCGGTCGCGTTTTGGATCAACGCAAAGTGAACAGGGATCGCTGATGTCGAGGTTGCTGCATACTGAGCAGTTTTGAATTATCCGTTCCACCCGGAGCAAAGCTTCGGCCAATGGCGTCAGCAATGTGTCACGGCGCTTCAGCAGGTGCAGCACCGCGCGTCGGGCCGAGCGTGGCCCTAAACCCGGCAGCCGGGCCAGTAACTGGACCAGCGTTTCGATCTCACTGCCTTTCACCAATTACCTCTCCCGCCGTCAGCTCTCCAACATGCGGCGCAGCAGTTCAACATCCTCGTCAAAACTGGCATCGGTTCCACGCAATTCTTCGATTTTGCGTACTGCGTGCATTACCGTGGTGTGATCTCGCCCCCCGAACTTGCGACCGATCTCGGGCAGTGATCGCGAGGTCAGGTGCTTGCATAGGTACATAGCCACTTGGCGCGGTCGGACCACCAAACGGGCGCGGCGGATGGAATGCATGTCGGCCAGCCTGATGTTGTAGTGCTCGGCGACCTTTTTTTGAATTTCATCGATGGTGACTCGGCGGTCATTGGCGCGCAGCAGATCGTGCAGCACCTCTTGCGTAGTCTCGATGGTGATAGCGCGACCTACCAGCTCGGCATGGGCGACAATGCGGTTGAGGGCGCCTTCCAGCTCGCGGACGTTGGAGATGATCTTATGAGCAAGGAACTCCAGCACTTTGACCGGAACGACGGCTTTCATATTATACGCCTTGGACTGAAGAATGCCCAAGCGCAGCTCGTAGTTGGTCGGGTGAAGGTCGGCGACCAGCCCCCAACCCAGGCGCGAGCGCAACCGTTCCTCCATCCCTTCCAGGTCGGAAGGCGACTTGTCGGCCGAGATGATAACTTGGCGATTTTGGTCCACCAGTGCGTTGAAGGTGTGGAAGAATTCCTCCTGGGTGCTGTCCTTGCCCGAGATGAACTGGACATCGTCGATCATCAGAACGTCAACCGAGCGGAACAGCTGTTTGAAGCTCATCGTGTCCTTGAAGCGCAGCGCCCGAATGAACTGGTACATGAACTTTTCGGCCGAAAGGTAAATGACGCGCCGCTCCGGCTGGCGGGTGCGGATATCCCAGGCGATCGCGTGCATCAGGTGGGTTTTGCCCAGCCCGACGCCGCCATAAAGAAATAGTGGATTGAAGGCAACCGCTCCGGCCTCTGCCACCCGTCGTGAGGCGGCGTGCGCCAACTCGTTGGGCTTGCCTACCACGAAATTATCGAAGGTAAAGCGAGGGTCCAATGTCGCCGAGACCTCATCGATTCCGTTGTCATCCTGGATGCGGCTTGGCTCGGGAGCGCGGTATTCCGCCTGGACGGCGACAGGCTTGCTCACCGTGAGGATGACCTTTTCAGTGTCGTCCGGCAAATCGTCCTCCAAGGTTTCCAGCGATAACTGAGCAGCCGGAGGGAGTCTCTGAGCAACAATGTCAACAGATTGCACCACAGAATTTTGACTCGCCCATATGGTGCGAATGCGGTCGGCATAATGGGACAACACCCAATCGCGCATGAATCGAGTCGGAGCAAATAAGGTAACTTCAGCGCCGGAGAGGTTCGATAGAATTAAAGGTCTGATCCAGTTGCGATAGGCCGACTCGCCGACCTCAATGCGCAGACGGGTGCGAACCTGTTTCCATTCTTGCTCAAGCGCGGCCGCCGCCTTTCTTGCGGCATCGGCACGGTCGATCGGGAATGGATCTTGAAATGGGTTGGGGCCAGCATCGTGGCCGGGGGTATAGCCGGGGGTATGGCCATCGGCGTAGCCGGGTTTTTTTGCTCCGCCTGAATCTGTTGTGATTTTCGTCACGTTTAAGCCCTGACCTGCAAAGTCGTGAAAGACTTTAGGACGTGCCAAATGCCATCAAGCGATAGATCGCCATGAGGATTGTCATTGAATATCATGATATGGTGTTCACAAAAGTATGAGGGATGTCAGTATACTATTATCTAGCCGAAGTAATTATATTGGTTGTATGGCGTATGCTTTAGATCAGTATGCGCTTTGCAGGGTCTATTTGCAACTGGTTCACGTAAAACGAGCATGTATAATTAACATCACAGGACCGAGTTTAGAATAGCAGCGGAGGCATTTAATTGCAATAGGACAGAATGGGAACGATTGTGGGAACCTTCATGCAGAGCCAAAGCATTGTACCGCAGCTGGCTCGACAAACTGGCAAAGAAAAAGCGGCCTGGCGCCGATTACGACGTCAGGCCGCACTTATGGTCTCTCGAACGGCTCCGGTTAGCAAGAGTTCGCCTTACAGCGATTTGATACGTGCCGACAGCCGTGAAAGCTTGCGTGCTATGGTGTTGCGATGCATTACGCCTTTGGTTACGCCGCGCATCATCTCTGGCTGAGCTTCCTTGAAGGCCTCTGCGGCTGCGCTTTTGTCGCCCGATGAGATTGCCGACTCGACTCTTTTTGTAAAGGTACGAATCCGGCTTACCCTGGAACGGTTGACTTCTGTTCGCCGCACGGTCTGACGGAAACGCTTTTCGGCTGATTTATGATTGGCCACGGGTCGTCCCTGTAAAAATTGTTCCCATCTCTGAGGTGGGGAAGGCATATACCCTTCCCACCACCACACGTCAAGAGCTACTTTACCGGCCTTGGCGCCCGGCCTTGCTGGCAGCGGGGGCGACCAGTTTTTGGACCAGCCCTCCCAGCAATCCGGCGGCATCGGTTGGTGCCGTTCCTGGCCCCAGTCGCTTGTCGTCAGAGCGTTTATATACGTATATGCCGAGTACGCCAAGCCCCACCGACCAGATGGTTCCTAGCGAGGCCATGGCGTTGACTACTGTGCCGGCCTGAGCCGGGTTGGTGACTATGACATAGGCTAGTCCGCCCATTTGGGCAAACCAAGTCATGGCCATGATGTAGCCGAAGGTAGGCCTCATGCGCCTGACATAGGCGTCTTCGGATACGACCTCGGTGCGGATGGTCTGGTTGATTTCACGCAGGCTGGTTACGAAATCGGCGGATTCGAGTTCTGCGAGCTTCTCGACATGGCGGTTGGCTTCGGCTACCGCTTCGGGGGGGATGCGGCCATCAACGACCGCAGTAGAAACTTGTTTGAGGGCCAGGGCGGCGGTTGCCGCTAGAGGGTTGTCGATCATGCCGAGGGCGGAACCGACGGTCCGGACCAGCAGCGGCAGTCCGATTTGGGCGAGTAGGGCGGCAAGCATAATTTTATTCCTTTATCAGGTAGAAGAGGTGGCAGCCGATCTCGGCGCAGGGCACGCGGCCTTGCGCCCAAGTGGGATGGACCGAGCGGGTGTGGTAGTGAGTGGCACCGTCGGTGGGGTCGGGCAATACCCCGGAAATGGCCCGCCGGGCGATTCGCAGGCAGCTGTCGAACACCGGCTGGCCCGGCTTGACGGCCATAAGCTTGGGGTAGTTAGGGTCGGAAGTGTTCCAGCATGAGAACTGGTAGGGTTTGCGGCATACCCCGATGATGGTGCTGCCCCACCACATGCCACCGTGTTTGGTGGCGACGCGGACGCGATTGACGACTACAGCGGCAACTGCCTCAATGCCACGGACTGGTTCGCCCCGCGCCTCACCCCATAGCGTGCGGGCCAGGGTGTCCACAGCGGCGTCGCGCGGCCCGCCGGGGTTCGGCGGCGGAGCCACCACTAGAATCGGTGGCGGAGCCATGTTCACTACTAAAGGGACTAGGCTGGGGGAGTTCATCGCATCCC
>JBAXKX010000212.1:0-5152 GCA_037135115.1 Rhodospirillaceae bacterium | reverse complement strand
GTTTCTACTTCACTTTATAGCACACACTTCGTAACTATGGTATTTTTCATTATGTTTACGGTCGCATCCCTAGGCTTGCGTTTGCTGCTTTACCGAATGGTGCAGGCCTTTCTACCACAGCGCCGGATTATTCTGATCGGGTCAGTTCCCATGGTTGACCATGCCGCTGCCACGCTTGAGCGCCTGTCGGAGCGACGGAGTCTAACCAGGATTATTTCTATGGCTGCCGGTCGGCCCGATGGCGAAGCCCTGGCCTTGGCCCTCAAAGGCATTAACAATATTAGCAATTCATGCGACGCGGTTATTTTGTGTATCCCTCATTATGCGCTTGATCACCATCTTGCGATTATGATTACCATGGCGCAATACACGCGATTTTATGTCATCAATAAATATACAGAACTATATTATGCATGTGTTGTAATGGACCATCAACAAGGTCATCAGGCCTTTGACGCTACTCTTTCACCCTCACCGTACGGGCAATTGTTCAAAACTGTCGCTGATAGGATTACAGCCTTGCTAGCGCTAATTATTGTCTGTCCCCTGCTCGCCTTGATTGCGGTGATGGTTCGTCTGGACTCGCCTGGGCCGGTTTTGCTCAGTCAACTTCGCGCCGGACAATTTGCCAAACCATTTCGGCTCTACAAGTTCCGCACCATGAATTTTAAAGAATCTGGGATTTTAAAAGAAAATGGTGACTGGGGGATGTACACCATTGAAAATGACCCGCGCGTTACCCGCTTCGGCAGATATTTGCGCCGTTTTCATCTCGACGAACTACCGCAATTGTTCAACGTCTTATGCGGAGATTTGAGCATGATCGGCCCCCGTCCTGAGTTGATCGAGTTGGCAAGAATATATGAGGAGCAAATACCATTTTACCGGTTGCGTTATTTTATAAGGCCGGGAATAACGGGTTTGTCACAGCTTCATGTAATGTACGGCAGATGCATTCAGGATGCCAGACATAAACTTGAATATGATATATATTATGCAAGATATCAGACGGTTTTCCTTGACTTCAAAATTTTCTTGGAAACAATTCTTGCCATGCTTTCGTCGAAAGGTAGCTAAGTGCAGTATATTTACAGAACAACGTAATGATAATGTTAATGTATATATATTATTGGGTGTGATAGGTGGACCAACGGACAATCAAGGCGACCTTGCACAAGTTGGCAAACCTGTATCCTGAGGCGCTTCGAGCGTCGCAACTGGCGGATATCGAGAGGCAGGCTTTCAATATCGGCTTGGTTCTGCCGGCGGTCGGGCGTGGTGGCCGGGTGTGCGATATCGGGGGCGGTATAGGCTTGTTTTCCGTGGCCTGCGC
Source organism: Rhodospirillaceae bacterium (assembly GCA_037135115.1). GTDB lineage: Bacteria > Pseudomonadota > Alphaproteobacteria > Azospirillales > Azospirillaceae > BOG-933. Next base: position 3,819 of record JBAXKX010000212.1, on the reverse strand, counting down.
GGCCCTTGGACTGAAAGCTGTTTTGGTCGATGATTTCTTCGATCCGATCAATAGCAGGTTTGGCGATGCGGTTCTTGACCTTCATCGTCACCATGGGGTTGAGATAATCGAGGCTGATGTTGTTAACTGTCGCCCTGACCTGGGAGTTAACCTTTTCGATGCAATCACCAGTTTCGACAGCATAGAACATTGGCACAATTCGCCAAAATCTTTATTTCGCAATTTAATGACCTTACTTAGGGATGGCGGATTATTCGTATTGAGCGCACCAAATTGCTGCAATTTGCGCAAGAGAATTTGCGTTCCCCTTGGGATGGCCAAATGGAGTTCCATGGAAGATTGGTACGAAGCAGAACGATTTCGCGGACATGTTCGGGAACCGGACATGAGCGATCTTCGCTACATTGCCCGGGACATGAACTTGCAATCTGTGCGCTTGATCGGACGCAACTGGTTGGGATATCGATCGATCCCATGCTCTATCCGGGCGGTAGCACCGATTATCGACCGACTGTTGCGGCCGTTTCCTCAATTGTGCTCGGATTTGTATCTGGTCGGCACCAAGCCTGGAGCCTGAACGGCTCGTCGGGGCTTTTTGGGTTATCAGTGAAGGCGGGGTAGCATGATTGCCGGTTGGTTGGTGCCATTCCTTTGTGTTAGCGTTGCCTAGCGGATCGGAAGTGGCATTGACTCCTTGTTGTCGCCGATGTGCTTGTTTCTCTACCAAGACGGTGACCGCCGGGAGCGCCCATGTTCCGCGAGAAGTCCTACGTTGTAACAACCTTGAACCCGGCTGCAGCCCAGGCCGCCGATGGCGCGGTTAAGAAACGCGACTTACGACCTCTACGGCGGCTACTGCCTTTTTTGCGCCCATATTGTTGGCAGATCACCGGGGCGCTGCTGTCGCTGACGGTGGCGGCGGGGACTATGCTGGCCCTGGGTCAGGGGTTGCGGTTGCTGATTGATAAGGGCTTTGCCGCTGGCGATCCCTTGGTGATGGATCGCATGTTGCTGCTGCTGCTGGTGGTAACGGTTTTGCTGGGTGCCGCTGCATTCGGCCGCTTTTTCCTGGTTTCGTTTGTGGGCGAGAGGGTGGTGGCCGATCTGCGCAAGGCCGCCTATGAGCATGTTCTGCGCCTTAGCCCCGGCTATTTCGAGTATACTCGGACGGGAGATATTCTGTCGGTACTGACCACCGATACTACTTTGTTGCAGGTGGTGATTGGCTCGTCCGTATCGATCGCCTTGCGTAATGGGCTGCTGCTGATCGGCGGCTCGGTGATGCTGGTGATTACTAGCGCCAAGCTGACCGGCTTGGTTTTTCTCTCGTTGCCGTTGGTGGTCCTGCCGATTCTCGTGCTTGGCCGACAGGAACGGCGGTTGTCGCGGGTCAGCCAGGAGCGGGTCGGTGATGTCGGCTCGCATCTTGAGGAAACGCTGTCGGCGATCCGCATCGTTCAGGCTTTTTGTCACGAGGCGATCGACCGCGTCCGCTTCTCCGAGCGGGTCGAGGATGCTTTCCTGACCGCTATGAGGCGTATCCGCATTCGCTCCTTCACGGCGACGACGGTGATTGTGCTGGTGTTCGGGGCGATTGGCGTCGTGCTGTGGATCGGTGGGCACGACGTGGTGGCTGGGCGTATCTCTGCCGGGGAGTTGTCAGCCTTCATTATCTATGCCGCGCTGGTGGCCGGGGCGTCGGGCTCGATTAGTGAGGTCTATGGCGATCTTCAGCGCGCGGCCGGGGCGACAGAGCGTTTGTTCGAGTTGCTGACCACCGTGCCCGATATCGTGCCGCCAGCCGAGCCGGTTGCCATGCCCGTCCCCTCATTGGGAACGGTTAGCTTCAACGCGGTGCGCTTTTATTATCCAGCTCGGCCGGATCATCCGGCGCTTGACGATTTTACGCTGGATATTGCACCTGGCGAGACCGTGGCTCTGGTCGGCCCCAGTGGAGCGGGCAAAAGCACGGTTTTTCAGTTATTGCTGCGCTTTTATGACCCACAGGCCGGTTCCATCCGACTCGACGGCGTCGACGTTCGGTCGGCCCATCCTCTCATGGTGCGGTCGCGGTTGGGGCTGGTATCGCAAGACCCGGTAGTCTTTTCCGGTAGTGCCATGGACAATATCCGCTATGGCCGGCCCGAGGCGAGCGACTCTGAGGTTCGCAGCGCCGCCGATGCCGCCCACGCCTTGGAGTTTCTGGAGCGCTTGCCAGAAGGTCTTCACACTTATCTTGGTGAGAAAGGGGTGCGGCTGTCTGGTGGTCAGCGCCAGCGCATCGCCATTGCCCGCGCCATTCTGCGCAACCCGCCGGTGCTGCTGCTCGACGAGGCGACCAGCGCGCTCGACGCCGAGAGCGAGCGTGCGGTGCAGGATGCTCTTGATGCGTTGATGAAGCGCCGCACTACCTTGGTTATTGCCCATCGGCTGGCGACTGTGTTGAATGTCGATCGCATCGTAGTCATGGAACAGGGCAGGGTGGTGGCGAGCGGCAGACATGCCGATCTGATAAGGGAGGATGGCCTTTACGCGCGGCTGGCCGCCTTGCAGTTCAGTGCCGATCAACCAGTTGCCGATCAACCGGAGGTTTAATGAATATTTGGCTTTCGAGGCGGATGCTGGGCTCGTTGGCCGCCCTTGGTTTCGCCCTGGTCATCGCCGCCGGGACGGGGCAGTTAGTTCGGGGCGGGCCGGAGAATGCGACGGAGCTGCTTGGGCTAACTCGCGGCGGCTACGTTGCGACCTCGCCGAGCCAAGCGCTGCCGGTGCTGGCCTTTACTGACGGTGATGGCAGGCGGATGGACCTTGGTGCCTTTCGGGGTCGGGTGGTGTTGCTCAATCTGTGGGCCACTTGGTGCGCGCCCTGTGTCAAGGAGATGCCGTCGCTGGAGCGGATTCAAGCGGCGCTTGGCGGCGCCGACTTCCAGGTGGTGGCGCTGGCCGAGGATCGCGGCGGCGCTAAGGTGGTCCTGCCGTTTCTGGAAAAGTTGGGGGTGCGGTCGCTGCCCGCCTATTTGGATGCCGAGGGCACCGCCACGCGAATTATGAAGGCTCAGGGATTGCCCACTACTATCCTTATTGACCGAGACGGTCGCGAGGTCGGAAGAATGCTGGGTGGCAGCGAATGGGATCAGCCACGGTCCAGGCAATTGATCGAACGACTGATCGCCGAAGGCAAACCCGCCGCCCTCATTAACGGCTAGAACGGTTAGAATTAAGAAGGCTGATATGCAACATATATTACATATGGATATGGATATCCCGCATCTCCTGCCTCACGTCACTGCGAGCCTGAACGCACTGACTGCGGTATTACTGCTGATAGCCTATGTTATGATACGCAGCGGGAAGCGCGATGCTCACCGCAAATTCATGATCTCGGCGGTGATCGTCTCGGCACTGTTTCTTGCCTGTTATTTGGTTTACCACGTCACCGCGCCGATTTTTGTCTTTCGCGGCCAGGGGGCGGTGCGTGGAATTTATTATGCCCTTTTGATAAGTCACGTTGTCCTGGCCGTCGTCATTCTCCCCATGATCTTTGTCACGATACGTCGAGCCCTTACCGGGTGTTTTGACCTTCATCGACGCATCGCTAGGTGGACATTCCCGCTTTGGATGTATGTTTCCGTCTCCGGTTTCGTAGTTTATCTGCTACTTTATCATATATACGCATAAGGAGTCGCAACCAAGGCTACCTCTCAGTCTTTGCGCGCTTTAGCTACCAGTTGTTTGAGGGCTGGCAGGTCCATGGCGCCTGGATAAACCTCGTCCTTGATCACGAAGGCGGGGGTGCCACGGATGGCCAGGGCTTCGGCA
>JBAXKX010000211.1:0-5189 GCA_037135115.1 Rhodospirillaceae bacterium | reverse complement strand
GCCGGGGGCGGACAACAGCAACATTTTGCGCTGCCTCGATAGTGGTACCAAGGGAGTGATGGTACCACATGTCGAGAATGGGCGGGCTGCGGCGCTTGCCCTCGAGTCGATGTATTATGGCCCGACTTCGCGTAATCGCGGGGTGGCGACGCTGACTCGGTCTTCGATGTTCAACTACAAGGACGAGCGCGCCCATCTTGACAGCCAAAACGAGATGATCACTTCGATATTGATGATCGAAGATAGGGGCGGACTCGATGATTTGGACGCCATTTGCGCCCTGTCTGGGCTTGACGTGGTGTTCATCGGCATCTATGACTTGTCGCAGGCGCTGGGGCTGCGCGGCACGCTGGATGATCCTGAATTCCAGCGCTTGTTCACCGAGACGGTGCGGCGTATTAGCGACCACGGTAAGGCGGTCGGTTGTTACGCAGCGACGCCGGTGGCGGCCAAACGCCTGCTTGATCTCGGCATTACTTTCGTGACTTTGTGCGTTGACGGCGGCATGTTGCGCCGATCCTATGAGTCGGCGTTGGCCGAACTCACGGCCCTGACCAACGGCTGACCCTTCATGACCGTACTTCCCCGAGTTTCCGTGATCATCCGCACCAGGAACGAGGAGGCTTGGGTTGCCCACTGTCTCGACATGGTGTTCGCCCAGGACTACCCCGATTTCGAGGTTATCGTGGTTGATAATCGCAGCACCGACCATACTATGGAGGTGGTCCGGCGCTATCCGGTTAAAGAAACCGTCACAATTGACACGTACAGGCCGGGTTTGGCGCTTAATATGGGCATCCGTCGCGGCACGGGCGCGCTGATTGCCTGTTTATCCTCTCATTGCATCCCCCAGCGCGCTGATTGGCTGCGTAAGTTGGTCTCTGGCCTCGATGACCCTTCTATCGCCGGGGTTTATGGCCGTCAATTGCCGCTGGCCTTCAGCGGTGCGGTGGACAAGCGCGATTTGTTGACTGTTTTCGGGCTTGACCGTCGCGTCCAGACCCGTGACTATTTCTTCCACAATGCCAACAGTATGGTTCGTCGTGAATTATGGGAGAAATTTCCCTTCGACGAGGCGCTGACCAACATTGAGGACCGTCACTGGGGCAAGGTGGTGACTGAGCGTGGTTGGCGCTTGCTGTATGAGCCCGAGGCCGCCGTCTACCACCATCACGGTCTCAACCAAGCCAACGATGCCGAGCGCGCGGGCGGTGTCTCGAACATGCTCGACTTGCTGGAAAAGGATCTGGCCAACGCCTTGCCAGAAAGTCTCAAGCCCGAGAATTGTAACGTCGCTGCCGTGGTCCCGGTGTTGGGCGAGGCGCGCGATCTTCAGGGAATTGATTTGTTGAGCGGCGTACTGCGCCAACTCGCCGACGCAAGATACATACGCTCGGTGTACGTTTTCTCTGAAAGCGAGGATGTCCATAGCTTGGCCGTCCGTGCCGGGGCCAAAACCATCCGCCGGCCCGCCCCGCTAAGCGACCGCGACCGTACGCTTAACGAGATTCTTCAGTATGCGCTGACTGAGATTGAGGCTGGCGGCGACTATCCCCAGACCTTGTTGTACGTTAACTATCTATGCCCATTTAGACCGCTTAACCTATTTGATGAATTGGTAACAGAGCAGCAGTACAAGGGCTTGGATACTGTGTTTCCCGGTTATATCGATTATAATGATCACTGGGCCAGCGCCTCTGCTGGTGCCTTTCGCCGCGTTACCGAGAGCATACGCCCCAATCCCGATCAGCCCGCCCTTTACCGTTCGCTGTATGGGCTGGGCTGTGCGACCAAGGCCACGACCATCCGTTGCGGCCGGTTGATCGGCGAGCGCGTCGGTATCCTGCCGATTCGCGACCATATCTACACATTGCGCTGTACCGACAAGCGCCCCGACCCCGCTCAGCCCAACAGCTCATCGCCAGTTGGCTGGACTGCTGAGCTTTTCCTGAGGGAATTCAGACCGTAGGGCGAATTTGAGCCATCAATAACGCCTGTACTTATCGCCAGGAGTCATACAATGCAGATCCTAGTCATCGGCGGTTTCGGCTATATCGGCTCGCAAGTTCTTGATAGCCTGTCCTGTCGTCCGACATACAAGAATCTCAATGTCGTGGTCGTCGACAACTGGTCGTATGGCCGTGGTATGGCGCCGATGCAGGCTCTTTTCGCAATAAAATTACCGCATTTTCGCTCGTACTGCTTCGATTTTAGTGAAGCCGGCAATGACACTTTCAGAAAGCTGGTGGCCGACAGTGACTTTATTATTAATGTCGCTTCGCTAACTCAGGTGCCCAGCACCAACCTGCATGAAAAGTACATCATCGACGGTGTTCGCACATTGACTGACATACTTGTGGATGCCGGTGGCGGTAAGGCGCGCAAGATTATCGATATTTCCAGCACCAGTATTTACGGCCCGGTCCGGCTGAAAATGCCCGAGATAGCTGCTCCGTACAGCGAACTAGTCTACCCCGACCCCAAGATTGCGCTACATAACTACGCCGCCAGCAAGTTGATCGCCGAGAAAATCTGGCAGTCGGAGCGCTGCCGCAGCCTGCCCTGGACCGATTTGCGCCTCAGTACTGTGTTCGGTTATGCCGTTGGTATGCGTTACAATCAATTCGTTAATCAGTTCTTGGTCGATGCCATCGCCGGGAGGCATACCATTCTGCCCGGCGGACCCGATGACATACGGCCGTTCGTCCATATCCGCGACGCCGTTGATGTCATGCTCCATCTGCTGGAGCACGTCCCTGAAAGCAATGGCGAGATCATGAATATCGGCGCCGCCCATCTTAATCTACGCCTTGGCGACCTTTTCGGGCGACTGGCTCGGCTGCTGAGCGAAGAGTTTGGGCTGAAGCCCGACTATGCCTTTGCCGCCGATATCGGTCAGCCCACTCTTAACGAGCATTATCAGGTTGATTTTACCAAGTTTGAAACAATGGTAAGGCTTCCCTTGAAATACGACTTCGAGTCGGGCGCTCGTGATCTGGTCGAGCGAGTTATGGGAAGCGCTTGACCATAATTGTGACCCTTTTCTAGATCGAGGATTCCGTCTTGGCACCGAGCGAAACTAATGAAGCCCCGCCATTGAGCGAACCGGCATTCACTGGCCGGGCGGGTGCATCACTGTCCCGCAAGAACCCATGGCAAATGACTAGTGAACGATTGAGGGAGGTATACAGCTCACGCCTTCAGCCATTGCTGGCGCTTGAAGCGGGTTGGGACGGGCTGAGCGCCCAACCGATTTCACATCCGGCGGCGGCCTTTCTCACCCACATACTGATGCGTTTGTTCCGGGAGTGCCGGAACCTTGGTGTGCCCGATCTGACCCCCCTGCCTAGCGGCGGTATTCAGGCGGAATGGCACACCGTGCGCGGTGATTTCGAAATTGAAATCAAGGAGGGATGGCGGTTTCGTTGGCTATTCAAAGATCATATTTTATGTACTGAAGGCAGTGGCGAAGGTCCATTCCGTGATCTTATACCGCTTCTGGCCGTGGCCGACAACCTTTAAGTGATAATGTCAGATACTGTACCTGCTTCCTCCAGTGCTCCTGAAAGCCTCGCCGTACTTGAGCGGCTGGGAGTTATTTTTTCGCGTCAATTGGGCGGGAATGGAGATGTCGAGCTGATTTCTGTTATTTCAGGAAACGTCAACACTATTCTCAAGCTTCGTTACGAGGGCCGTGAACTTGGTGTGCGGCTGGCTCTCAACACCTATCGGTTTAAATATGAAAAGGACATTATCAAGGAAATATTTGCACTTTTTTTGATTTACCACGCCAGCGATGCCGAGAACGACATGGTTGCGCGCGGTATTGTAGATGGCATACTGGCGTCGCCAGTTGGGTCGTATGTTGGTCATACGCTGGTGCGACGGGTTCTGTATTACGATTGGTCGATGGAGACGTTGCCTTGGCCGTTCTTCATTTTCGAGTGGGTCGACGGTACCATCCTCTGGCATACGCCTAGCGAAGACGATTATTTTACTGCTGGGTGCAATCTGGCCCGTTTGCACCGCATTACCTTCGACTCTTACTACCACGATATTTTCAGCATCGGACGCGAGCCGTTGTCCTGGGTAGAGCGTTTTGGCCGGGCGCTGGCGGCTGAACGCCTACTGGCGGCGTCGCTGCTGCCCGCCGTCGCCCTGGCCAAGCTGGACGGTCTTGACCTCAGTTTGATCACGCCTGCCCGGCCCTGTCTGGTCCACAACGATTATTCCGGCGGCAACATCCTCAAAGACGGCGACGGCGGCCAGAAGATTATCGATTGGGATAACTGGGTAGTTGAGGCACCTGAGCTTGATTTGCTTAAAATGAAGTATTGGACCGCGATCGGCACTGACGGTATGCTGTGCCCGGTTCCGGTATTGTATTCTGCATTTCTTCAGGGTTACAACGACGCTGCTGGCGTGGTTCCCGACGGTCGGCGGTTGTGTGCCTATGAAACCCTGTGGTTGACCCGCGCCTTTACCTTTGAGAGCGCCCGTCGGTCCGGTCCGCCTACCGCTGGGACCGACTTGGCCCGGCACTATCCGCCGGCTACAACTTATGAGGACTGGCTGCGCGATCTTTAGAAAATTCATACCTGGGCAATTATACTCGGGTAATTATACCCGGGCAATCAAACAGCATGAGGCAAGCAGTGGATATTGCAATCGTTATTCCGGCCCGGATCGGTTCGCGGCGCTTTCCCGGCAAGCCGATGGCGCCGATCAGTGGTCGCTCGCTGCTCAGCCGGGTGTGGACGATCGCCCGCGCCGTAACCGGCGTCAGTCAGGTGTATGTCGCAACCGACCACGAGACGGTTGCCCACCACGCGGAAAGCTTCGGCGCCAAGGTGATCATGACCGATTCGTCTTGCGAAACTGGCACCGACCGTGTCTATCAAGCGATGGCTAGCCTATCAAAGCCGCCCGATGCGGTGATCAACTTCCAAGGCGACGCCGTACTGACGCCTCCCTGGGTGATTCAGGGGCTGGTTGATGCGTTCCATGCCGACCCCGGACTGTCGCTGGTCACTCCCGCAGTTCACCTGTCCTGGGATAAGGTTGAGGAAATTCGCAAGTCGAAGGAGGTTAGCCCGACCAGCGGCACCCTCGTCACCTTCGACAAGAATATGAACGCGCTGTACTTCTCCAAGACCATCATCCCGTACCTACGTATACGCACCATGCCC
>JBAXKX010000210.1:0-5255 GCA_037135115.1 Rhodospirillaceae bacterium | reverse complement strand
CAATGGATACTTTGTAGTCATAAGCGAAAGGGTTGAGAAATAAGGATGGCGGCTTCTTAATCCTATCCTTGACAACATTGTAAATACTTCCGCGAAAGTATTCACGATTGCAATCCAAGGTGTTCTCGATATCAGAGTTCTGCACCGCCTTACCGAGATCTAAATTTCCAATCCCCGTACCTGTGTAGACTATCATCTCAACAGCTTTCGAAGCTTTGTCCATGACGGGACCGTCCTTGCTATTTAAACTTGTCCTCATAACGCTAATGGGTAAAATATTCATTCAGTCTCGTCAAATTTAAGAAATAAAAGTAAATAGCTTTATAATGATACCTGCTCATCGTATCTCGTTTCATGGTAGCTTTGAAACCGATTCGTGACACAACATCGTTTAATCCCCCTATTTCTCTGTATATATAATATGACAGCTAATGAATTGCCTGTCAAGCAAGAGCGCACACCGCTCTTCGCAAACCTGTGATGGCCACCCATCTTTTACGCCCGCCTGGGCTGCCATTGCCAGAGCGCTGAGTCTGCCGGCAAGGTGATCAGGTCGGTAAGCTAGGTGAGGGCGTTCCAGGGCCGGTCGCTGTTGTAGAGGACGATCGGCAAAACGGGCGGCAGACGCCAGATCACGTCACTATCCCGCCGTTTTCCCCGCCGCGCGTGAAATTTGCCGGGACCATCTCCATGCGACCAAAATCGATGCCAACGGCAATGGCCTCGGGAACGAACTCGCGCACCAGCCTTCGACCATAAGCGGTTGCGAGAACAGCCTGTGGTAGAGCAAGTCTAAATCGATCATCAGGTTCGAATGAACATCATGGTGCGTTCTGTATATCAGGTACCTTTACGGTGACCAGCAGTTGGCTATTTTTTCAGTACGTATTCTCGGCGCTGGGTGAATCGGTAGCACCCGACACTTCGTCTTCCACAGGATTTTACAACATAGTTATGACCCTTTCGATTACCGATACCGCCAGTAGAGCCGGGTTGCAATAGGGATGCTGGCGGCACAATCACACTTATGACAAAATCGGCCTATTCTGCTTTGCCAAACCGGAGTAATGTTTTACACATCCGGGGCACTGCTTCTGCCGATCGCAGCTGTGGGCGATGCCGATCTGCAGCCAGACCAATTAGAAGATATCAAATGACACGTTTCATGGACCAAGGCGACGAGGCGGCAGTTTATAGCCTCATTGTTCGTCACCTACATGGTGAAGATCCCGAGCATTTATCGGACGGCAGCCGCGATCAAATCGACAACCTTGCGCGCCTGGTCGCGCTAGCCGGCAAGGGCGGTGCGCACTGGTTTTTGGTCGCCGAGGACGAGCGGCAGATTGTCGCGGCGTTGATGTTGTGCCGATCCGGTCGAGACTGGCAATCGGCCGACCTTGGTGAGCAGGTCACGCATCCTGACTGGCGCGGTCGAGGACTACAGCGCCAGCTTGTCGCGCACGCTGTCAAGCTGTGTCAGGCGTTCGGCATCAGGTCGATTACGATTTGCTCGCAGGAGCCGGAATTTCACCACGCCCTTGGTTTCCGTAAGACGGTTGAGACGCGAAACACGCTGGAAATGCGGATGGAGATTCGGCCGCGTTTCTCGGTGCGTGTCGTCGGTAGGCGGCAAGTCTGAACGGTTGAGCGGATTGTGTCCCAGGACGTGGCATATTGGAAAACCGGCCGACTATCGAGCCAAGTGTATTTTGCCTCCTGATTACCCTATGACATCTCTAAATTACGCAGCGGAATGTAGTCTATGTGATTAACCGGATGCTAACATCAGCAAAAGTTGGCTTATGAGGTTCTGTTTGTCAATTTTCGCCTCACGCATCCGTTCCGGGCCAGAAACCTTCGTCCATGATCTGGCTGAAAGACCACGGGCATGACTGCGGGAAAGCTGTTTCCTTAAACCCGGTTTCCAGAGACGCCTTGATGGGCACGTCTGGATAGACGTCCAAAAGTATATCGTTAGCCTTTGCTCTCAGGCTCGGGTTATCCTTTAGATGTCTCGCAAGCTCTCGGCGTTGAGACCATATAGTTGTCTGCCATGATGAACATTGATAGTTGGGTTGATATTGCCATTTAAGCAGATGTGTTAGCAAAACGATAAGCCGATTCACGAGTTCGCGCTTTTCCGACCGGCCCATGCTCTCGATTTCTTCAGCAATGTTTTCAAGGTCTGCCGCATTCAGGTTTCCGGCGCGCAACAGTGCCGCTTGCTCGTTGGCCCAAGCGTAGAAGTCTGTCTCGTAAGTCTCGCTCGTTGCTTGGCTCATGTCACACCTTGCGAAACGGAATGTAGACCATATAATTAAACGTTATCTAACATATGCAAAAGTTAGCTTATGAGGTTCCGTTTGTCAACCCTTCAGGTAGACTTCTTCGTATTCGATTGAGCGCCAAAGCCGCTCGACGAACACGTTGTCGCACCATGCTCCTTTGCCGTCCATGCTGATCTGGATGCCATGCTTGAGCAGCAGGCCTGTGAAGTCGTTGCTGGTGAACTGGCTGCCCTGGTCGCTGTTGAAAATATCGGGCTTAGCGTACTTGGCAACTGGTGAGACAGTTCCGTCAGCGTTTTCCAAGCCCTTCAGCGCGGCCATCGCCACCTTCGCTTTGAAAGCCGGAGAGTGGTTCCGGCGGGTCAGTTTTGTCATCTCGATCTCCTGATATGCAGCCATATCCGCCGCTGTCAGGCAGAAAATCTATCTATCGCTTTGTCCAGTTTTCAGAGACATCTCCCTGCTTGTAGTCTTCAATGGCTTGCTCATGCGAGGACAATCGCCTATAAGACTGAAAATGAACCGATGGCACGTGAATGCATCTCAAGATCGAAGGCTCATCCCTGAGCCACATTCCTTCCGGCGTATGGGTGCTTGGTTTTGTCAGCATGCTTATGGACATCTCGTCGGAGATGATTCACAGCCTGCTGCCGATGTTCATGGTCACGACCCTGGGGGCGAGCGCCCTGGCCGTGGGGGTAATCGAAGGGCTGGCCGAAGCCACCGCATTAATCGTCAAATTTTTTTCGGGCTCGCTGAGTGATTATCTGGGCAGGAGGAAAGAGCTGGCGGTGTTGGGCTACGCTCTCGGGGCCTTGACAAAGCCGTTGTTCGCCATGGCACCAACGGTCGGCATCGTGCTGACGGCGCGGCTGCTGGATCGGGTCGGCAAGGGTATCCGCGGCGCACCGCGCGATGCGCTGGTCGCCGACATCACGCCGCCGTCCTTGCGCGGGGCCGCTTTCGGCCTGCGGCAGTCGCTTGATACTGTGGGAGCCTTTCTTGGGCCGCTCCTAGCGGTCGGTCTGATGCTGTTATGGGCCGATGATTTCCGGACCGTGTTCTGGGTTGCTGTGATTCCGGGGCTGGCGGCCGTCGCTCTGCTGGTCTTGGGTTTGCGCGAGCCGGCTCCCCAACGGGCGGAAAAGCGCGCTAACCCCATCCGTCGGGAAAATCTGCGGCGCCTCGGTTTATCCTATTGGTGGGTGGTTGGCGTGGGCGCCGTGTTCACTCTGGCGCGGTTTAGCGAGGCGTTTCTGGTGCTGCGCGCTCAGCAGGGCGGTGTGCCGATTGCGCTGGTTCCGCTGGTCATGGTCGCGATGAATCTGGTCTATTCGGTATCGGCATACCCGTTCGGCAAGCTCTCCGACCGTGTGAGTCATGACAAGATGCTGGCGCTCGGGTTGGTCGTGTTGATTGCCGCCGACCTCGTGCTCGCCGTGGACGCGCGTTGGGAGGTTGTCGTGGCGGGAGTGGCCCTCTGGGGTGTGCATCTGGGAATCACCCAGGGACTCCTGGCGACGATGGTGGCCGCTACCGCGCCCGCTAGCTTGCGTGGGACGGCCTACGGTGTCTTCAATCTGGTCAGCGGCGTCGCCATGCTGCTGGCGAGCATCGTAGCCGGCCTCTTGTGGGACCATCTGGGGGCCTCCATCACGTTCTATGCCGGGGCGGCCTTTTGCGCGCTTGCGTTGACAGGCTTGGCGGTTCGCCGACAAGCAAGGTGACCGTCACGTCCTCCTGAGGTGGACCCCGCTGTCTAGACAGCGCTGGGTCAAAGTTAAAAGAGAGTCCCGCCGGATACCTGCGCGCCGAACGGCTGCTGAAGCGAGTGGAGCGCTTGGGAAGGTTACCATCTCTTTTCCAATAGTAAAATCTGAATCATCTTGTTATGGTTGAGCCATTGGTAACATCCCAAAAGGTGTTGATGGCAGCGTGTTGGCCGCCGGGGTGCGGCAATCCGACTCATGGGCGGCATGGAGCGAACAAAGGAACTGCATCAACTCCGTTCTCAAGGATCTGGCAATCTGGCCATGTCCTCCTCGGAAGTCAGACAATGTTTTGGCATTATGGGGCATTGACGGTGTTGCTCGGTGAGTCGGTGAGTCGGTGAGTCGGTGAGGGATGATATCGGGCGCATTGCTATCGGTCATTAACCGACAACCCGAGCTGCTTATATTCTGATGGGCATAAAGTCAAGACCGGTTACCGTCAGTGAAACGACTGCCTTCCGTCGCTCCGCCACGGCGATCATGGGGGCGTAGGAGATTGAGGAACTGGTCGATTTCGTCGCCCGCAATCCGGCGGCGGGTATGGTCATCGAAGGTACCGGTGGCATTCGAAAGCTACGCTGGCAGCTGCTGGCCTACGCCAAGGGTGTGGCCGATGACCTGACGGCGGAACAGAAAGGGCGCATGGCGGCCCTGGTGGCCGAACTGATGGAGCGGCGACGCACATGAGCGACATCGGCGATCAAATCATCGCATCCATAGAACAAGCCCTGGCCGACGCGAAGGGCGAAGCGACTGGCCTGCGCCATCATGTCGTGATGGTTCCGGAAGAGGTGGACGTGAAAGCCATCCGTGTCCGGCTCGGCATGTCCCAAAGCCAGTTCGCCCGCACTTTCGGCTTCCGCCTCGGCACCCTCCAGAACTGGGAGCGCGGCCACCGCCGACCCGAGGGGGCCGCACGCGTGTTACTGACGGTGATTGAGCGGCGACCGGACGCCGTATTAGAAGTGCTGGGGGCAAGGCCAGCATAGTGGTCGGCACCATGGACAAACTGGTTCCGACCTTGCAGACCGTTCGCAAGGCGGTGATGGCGGGTGAGTTGGACGCGGCGTTGAAGGCTGCGAGCGATGGCCGGAAGCGGTCGCTGAAGATCGTCACCGCAGCCGCCAGCAAGGCCCCGAAGTCGCTGAAATGATCTGCTGCCACCGACCGACCGACCGACCGGCCGACTCGAAAC
>JBAXKX010000209.1:0-5266 GCA_037135115.1 Rhodospirillaceae bacterium | reverse complement strand
AGTCTTGATCTCCAACGGCACCCAAATAAAGCGTTCCATCGAAATACTGGCAAGCCGCGCCGGGATCAACCACCAAAGTGAACTGTAAACTGTTACCATCGTATCGACTGTGGAAGTGGAAAAGTTCACAACTCCATAGTCCAGCGCCAGCGTTCCCGCCGCCATCAACAGCAACGGCCAGGCAAGGATGCGCAAACCCAAAGTCTGCATACGCCAGAATTGCCCACGATCTTGGCGATCGAGCAGGCTGGATACCACAGATCCCACCAGCGAGAAAATGGCAATGAAAATAAACCAGTGTCCCGGAACGATATCGCGCGGATCAAATTGATCCGGTTTGAGCAGACTGCCCATGTCGAGCAGCGAGAACTCAGGCTGGGGTTTGCCAAAGCCGACGAAGGCCGGGTCACCCTCGGCGCCACGCCGCGCTAAGTCCTGGGAGATCCAGGCGCGCTCCAACTGCCAGCCGTTGATGCCGGCCAGCACCCGCGACCGCGTCATTGCCTGGACTAGAGGATCACTGACCACGGAACCAGGTGACAGCAAACCGGTCAAGCCCTGAAACAGCGAGGCATCGCCGCTGCCGGAGCCAGGATCGAACACCAGATTGGAACGCAGCAATTGCTCGGCCAGCGTCGAGACGCTGTTAAGGTCCATGCCGAGCACATCGCTGACGTACATCAAGTTGTTGCGGCTCAGCGTCCGATGATGGAAGGCGAGACCAATAACATGGGTACCATAAGCACGCTCGACCGATGAATAGTTGACAAAGAACTTGCCCTTGGCCCGGTAAAGCCGGTAGGTCATGTCCCCGAGCTTAACTTCGCGCTCCGGCTTATCGAGTTTGACCGGTTCGACCGCGTTAGTAAACACCAAGTCCTCGGGATCGATCGCGCCGCGCCAGCGGAACCAGATTTCAAACTCCAGCGCCACAGTGTTAGCGGAGAGATCGAGTCCGCCAATCTTTCCCATCTTGATCCCAGCATAGACCACATTGGTCTTATACATGAAGCGGTCATTGACGTACAGTGCCCGCCCCGCCACCAGTTCGTCGAGATAGTTACCGACATTTTCTTCCCGAATCGGGGAAAGCTGGGTCAACGCCGCCACCATATCATCGCCGTCAAAGACGCCGATCATGGTCTGGTGGGTGGAGACGTTCCTAGCATTAAACTGCACCGGTCCGAACAGGCCATCGACTCGAGCATGGCCTGGAATTGAATGGTCGCCATCAAGGGCGGCCAGACGCTTGCGCACCAGGATTCTCGTATCCTCAATCGAACGAACGGCATCGGCCCGGCCCGGCTTGCCGTGAGCGTAAACCAGCAGCCGCATTCCCTCAAAACTACCGGCCGAAACCCAATCGGGATTGGTGCGGTGAGCCCTCTGATAGCCGTTCTTGAACCCCTGAGCAAGTTCACCCGCTGTATCAAACAACAGCGGCGTTGTCACCAGCACACCATTGAGCACAGATGCCACCGAGGCGGCGCTCCGGCGGTCTGTCATCGGGCGTTCGCCGCTAGTCCAATCGTCCTTAACCGCCTGTTGAAAAGCGCTGGTGGCAAGAGAATCTGGACCAATCACCCGGTTCGAGATGCCCTCGCGACGCAGCGCGGTCAGAACCCTTGCGCTCGACCCGGCGTCACCCAGCACCAAAAAGGCACCGATCAGCTTTTTTTCCTTGATTTCGGCGGCGATGCCCTTAAGGCGATCGCCAAGCAGGGGCGACGCTCCATCATAGTCCCAGCGATAGAGGACCTTGGTGCCGAAGCGCTGCATCACCTCGTCAAAGGCCTGCGCCAGCGCCTCGTTCTCGGCACCAGCCTGGTAAATGATAGAAACCGTCTTCTCTCCAACCACGTTGCGCACGTAATTGGCCAGGAAGCGTATCTCAAAAGCCTGATCAACCGAGGTTCTGAACAACCAAGGATTGACAGCATCCTCTGCGCTGTAATTGGCAGCGGGTGTAAGCACCGGAACGCCGCGCGCCCGGTAGACCTCACCCGCCGCCGCCAAGGCCCCCGCAGACCAATGACCAACGACGCCAACCACCCCGGCTGCCGCCGCTTGTTCCGCTACCTCACGAGCCTTGGCCGGGTCATCGCCATCATCAAAGACCAACAAGTTGAGCGGGCGTCCGCCTATCCCGCCGCCACGGTTAACCTGATCTACGAATAACGCCGCCCCACGCCGAATCTGCTCACCCATAGCCTTTTGCGGCCCCGATAATGGGGCCACCACCGCTACTTTTACCTCAACCACCGAGGGACGCACAACCGCAAAATGAACGATCAAAGACAACACCGCTGCGACCCCCGCCGCAGAGGCAAGAATCATCATGAACAAGGTGCGCTTGCGATAGCGTTTCCAGATAGGCTGGCCGGGCTCTGAGGTATTGGTCATTATAAAGGGTCGGATTCCATTGAAAGAAGACTCAGGAGATCACACGCCGGTCTGGGCTGTACTTAGGAGACATAATGTCATGACACAGGAGACTTGGGAACCTCGTAGCAATCGCACCCCCCGCCAAACCAAACGTTGTCAATGAGCATTTAAAACCAAACAAAATCAGTTTGCGACCGATGCGGTTGCGGGCAGGTTCTGCACGGCACCGACAAGATTCTCGGTGTAAACCATCTCATTGGGAGCAAGCTTTAACGAAATTGCAGTCATTTTGGCGGCATCATCCGAACGGCCAAGCGCGCTCAATACCTCAGCCCAGCTGGAATAAACCTCGGCAAAACCAGGGTCGGCAAGGGTGGCGAGACGGAACTTGGCAAAGGCCTCGTCATAACGGCCAAGCAAGGCCAACGCGAAACCCCACTCATTATAAACGCCCGCCAGCGTCGCTAAAGGCGGGTCGCTACGGCGGTTGGCGACCACGGTTCGAAACTTCTCAAGCGCCATCAAATTATTACCCTGTCTTACCAACACGACGCCCCAGTTGAGCATGGGCGAGGCAAAGTTCGGGTCGATAGCAAGGGCCGCCTGAAATTTCTCGATAGCACCGACGCGGTCGGCCTGCTGGTACAGAACCATCCCCCACAGATTGTACATCCACTTATGGTATCTAGCATCACCATCAGCCAACTGCCGCTTGATAATCTCAACCGTTGGCGTGAAGTCTCGGGTCTTGAAATCTTTCTTAAACTCATAGGCAGCAAGGATATAAGGATCGATTACTCTCATCGCCTCGTAGGCGGTAGATTTAATCAACCGCGACATCTGATCGGCTGGGGCTCGCGCTTGAATATACTCAGCCTTTTGTTGCTCATCGAATCCTCGCAGAACAAGTTCAAGCTCATGACCGCGCGCGACAATCTCACCATTAAAACTGAAAGGAATCAGGCCAGCAGTCTCCTGCGCAACCCTGATCAGCGGGGTAACCTTAAGGAAATCGGCGAGAACAATGACCGCGCTCTTCTCGCCTTGAAGCTGTATCGCCCTGGCCTGGGCACGAGATTTAGCCTGACGTTCAATTTCGTGCATTTCATCGGCAAGGCGGTTAATTACCACCTCTGGTGTATAGCCGCTGCTACCGGATATCGAGCCGGGAACGCTGATATGGTCAATATGTACGGTTTGATTGTCGGAGATCACGGCGAGGCCGAACGCCATAGCGGCCAAGGTCAGTGGGAGGGTAAGAAAACCAATATCCACGCGACATCCCCCTCGCCGTCCACCAATGACTAGATCAATAACTAGATCAATGGCTAGATGCCACCGCAGGCAGACGCTGAATACGGCCGACAAGATTATCGGTGTAGACCTTATCCACCGGCGACAGCTTCAGGGCCTCTTCGGTCATGCGCTGGGCCTCGTCGGTCCGGCCGACTGCGCTCAACACCTCAGCCCAACTGGAATAGGTGTCAGAAAAGGTTGGGTCAACCTCAACCGCCTTGCGGAACTTCGCAAAGGCCTCCTCGGTCTTGCCAAGCAGGGCCAGCGAAAAGCCCCATTCGCAATAGGCCGCAGCCAAAGTATCGACATGATCACCACGACGCCAGACTTTAGTTAACTGAAGAAATTTCTCGATAGCTCCAACGTGGTTACCCTGGCGAGCCAACACGACACCCCAATTAAGCATAGGAGAAGTGTAGTAAGGATCAACCTCCAGCGCCCGACGAAACTTATCGATAGCGCCATTGAAATCGGATTCCTGGTACTGGACAACCCCCCAAAGATTAAGCACCCATTTGTGAGATTTAACATCTTCACTGGTAAGAGCCTGCCTTATCACATCTTGCGTCAGGATAAAGTCACGGGTTAAATAGTCGCGCTTGAACTGGTAAGAGGCGAGCAAGACCGGGTCAATCATCCGCATCGATTCATATGCTGCCTTATCGATCAGGCCACGCACATCACCAGACGGCGCCCTAGCCCGAATCATAGTGAGATGGTTTTTACTATCGCTGCCTCGCAGCACCATCTCCAGCTCCTTGTCACGAACCAAGATTTCGCCTGACAGGGTATAGGGGATTAGACCAAGGCTAGACTGCACCACACGCAAGAGTGGCGTCAATTGAAAGAAATCGCCAAGCACAGCCGCAGCGCCGCCGTCATCCTGTGCGATCACCTGTTTTGAATCGGCGCGAGACTGGGCCTCAGCCTCAATTTGCTGCATCCGATCGACCATGCGCTTAATCAAAACGTCAGAGGTGAAGCCGCTGCTGCCCGACACCGCTCCAGGAACGTTGAGCGATCCGATATTGACCGCCTCAAGATTATTGAAAACGGCCAGACTGAACGCCGCCAGACCGGTAAAAAAGGGAACCAACAAAATCCCAAAGTCCATTATCTTAACTCCTGGGTCTGATCCGCAGCCATCGCGGGCAGTTTAGTGGCGGATTACAGAAAAGGCAATCAATTGACCACCGAAGAATTCGCCGGCATGTTCTGAACCGGCCCGACCAAGTTCTCGGTATATATGACCTCGGTCGGCGCCATCTTCAGGGAAAGCGCGGTCATATCCGCCGCCTCATCAGCCCGCCCTAGCGCACTCAGCACTTCGGCCCAACTTGAATAAACATCGGCGAAACCGGGGTCGACCTGAGTTGCCTTGTGAAATTTCGCCATCGCCTCATCAGTGCGGCCAAGCAAGGCCAAGGAGAAGCCCCATTCACTGTAGGCGGAGGCGAGAGTTGCTGGCGACGCATCACTCCAGCGATCATTGACCAGCATCCTGAACTTCTCGATAGCCTCATCGTTGTGCCCCTGACGGGCAAGCACAACACCCCAGTTGAGCAAAGGCGAGGCAAAGTTCGGA
>JBAXKX010000208.1:0-5285 GCA_037135115.1 Rhodospirillaceae bacterium | reverse complement strand
TGAAATACATCCGTAACATCTTGGACTTAGTGGTGCTAATATGCCAGTGCGACGTAAACTGATTGCTGGAAACTGGAAGATGAACAGGCTGCGCACCGATGGCGTGGCCTTGGCCTTGGGTATTCAGGAGCGGCTTAACGCGACTGGAGTCGTGCCATTCGATCTGCTGGTATGTCCACCAGCGACGTTAATTTGGCCAGTGGCGGACGCGATCAGGGGGGGCGGCCTTGCAATCGGTGGACAGGACTGCCACTCCAGGACCAATGGCGCCCATACCGGCGACATCAGCGCAGCAATGCTGGCCGAAGCGGGCTGTACCTATGTCATTGTCGGTCATTCCGAGCGGCGCCAGGATCATGCCGAGTCTGACGCCTTGGTCGCCGCCAAGGCCGAGGCTTGCCATGAAGCAGGTATGATCGCAATTATCTGTGTCGGCGAAACCTTGGGCCAGCGCGAGGGAGGCCGGGCCGAGGCGGTGGTATCGAGCCAGTTGGCCGGTTCGATTCCGCCCGGGTCCACTGCGGCCAACACGGTTATCGCCTATGAGCCGGTTTGGGCAATCGGCACTGGTTGCAATGCTACACCGGCGGACGTGACGGAAATTCATGCCCTGATCCGCGCCACCCTGGTGCAGCGGCTGAGTGGTGGACCCGCCGTGCGCATCCTTTACGGTGGTTCGGTAAAACCCAGCAATGCCAGCGAGCTAATGGCGGTGCCGAACGTGGATGGTGCCCTGGTCGGCGGTGCCAGCCTCAAAATTGAAGATTTCTGGGGCATTGCCGCGAGTTGCCGCTAGCGCATTCGACCGGGAGTGTTTAGAACGAGGTATCGTCGAAGCCGCACTGAAGGCCATTTATGGCTGCGGTCTAGGGCGACCTGATTTTGTGCGTTGTGTTCGGTTCGAAGTGTCATAAGGCGATCCCATGGAAACGGTGGTGCTGGTCATTCATCTGCTGATCGCGGGGTCGTTGATCGGCGTAATCTTGATTCAAAAATCCGAAGGCGGCGGATTAGGTGTCGGTGGTGGCGGAGGCGGCGGCATGATGTCGGCGCGTGGCACCGCTAACCTGCTGACCCGAATCACGGCGGTCCTGGCCGGTTGCTTCATGTTGACCAGCGTAGTACTGGCGGTGAAGGCCAGTCGGCACAATGCGCCGACCACCTCGCTGATCGAGACGGTTCCGGCTAACAGCCCAGCCAATAACTCAGCCAATAGCCCGGCGATGCCTACGCTTCCCGCAACCCCGACTGAGCCGGCGGCACCAGTGGCACCAGCGGCACCGGTGGCACCAGCGGCACCGGTGGCACCAGCGGCACCGGTGTCACAGTAACCAACGCTTACACAAGTCCAAGCCCGCCCGGCGAGGGGGCGGGATATCCTGCGTTAGGGCCTGCGGTACTGAAAGATGACTCGTTTCATATTTATTACCGGTGGTGTGGTTTCGTCGCTTGGCAAGGGCTTGGCCTCGGCGGCGCTCGGTGCCTTGCTCCAGGCTCGCGGCTACTCGGTTCGACTGCGTAAGCTCGACCCCTACCTCAATGTTGATCCCGGAACCATGAGTCCGTATCAACATGGGGAGGTTTACGTCACCGATGACGGCGCTGAAACCGACCTGGATCTCGGGCATTACGAGCGTTTTACCGGCGTTTCTGCCCGACGCGGCGATAACATTACCACCGGCCGCATCTATTCCCAAGTCATTACCAAAGAGCGGCGCGGTGACTATATCGGAGCCACCGTGCAGGTGATTCCCCACGTTACCGACGAAATCAAGGAGTTCATCGGTGCCGGTCTAGCCGATGAGGATTTTGTCTTATGTGAGATTGGCGGTACCGTCGGCGATATCGAGGGTTTGCCTTTCCTGGAGGCGATTCGTCAGTTCGGCAACGAACTTGGACCTGAACTGGCGCTGTTCATCCACTTAACGCTGTTGCCCTACATTCCGACGGCAGGCGAACTCAAGACCAAACCCACCCAGCATTCAGTCAAGGAACTATTATCGGTCGGCATCCAGCCCTCCATCCTGCTATGCCGGGCTGATCGCCCAATTCCTGAGCCGGAACGGCGCAAGATCGCGCTGTTTTGCAATATTCGCCAGGAGCGAGTGATCGCCGCGCTTGATGTCGACACCATTTATCAGGTGCCCATCAGCTACCACGAGCAAGGCTTCGACCGGCAAGTATTGGCCTATTTTGGCTTGCCCACTGACCGTGATCCCGATCTCAGCCGTTGGCGCGAGGTGGTGCGGCGGGTCAGGCTGCCCGAGGGCAATGTCACGATCGCCATCGTCGGCAAATATACGGCGCTTAAGGACAGCTATAAATCACTGGTCGAGGCGTTGGCACATGGCGGCATCGCCAATAACGTCAAGGTAGATATACTTTGGCTGGATGCGGAGATCTTCGAGTCGGCGAATACCATTCACCATCTTGAAGACGTACACGGCATCTTAGTGCCCGGCGGCTTTGGTGAGCGCGGCACCGAAGGCATGATCTGTGCCGCAAAATTCGCCCGCGAGCGGCTCATTCCCTATTTCGGCATTTGCTTCGGTATGCAGATGGCGGTAATCGAGGCGGCGCGCAACCTTGCCGGTATGCCTAACGCCGGTTCCAGCGAATTTCAACGCGATCATGACCCGGTGATCGGTTTGATGACCGAGTGGCAGCGCGGCAACGAAATCGAGCGCCGCAGTTCAAATGGGGATATCGGCGGGACCATGCGACTCGGCGCCTATCCAGCGATGCTGCTGGAGGACAGCCAAGCCTGCCGCATTTATGGCGACCGCATCATCACAGAACGCCATCGCCATCGCTACGAGGTCAACATAAACCTTAGGAAGCGACTGGAGGCCGTCGGCCTTCGCTTTTCCGGCCTGTCACCCGACGGCATTCTACCCGAAATCGTCGAGATGCCCGACCATCCCTGGTTCATCGGAGTTCAGTTCCACCCCGAGTTGAAGTCCCGCCCCTTCGAGCCCCACCCACTTTTCAAAGCCTTCATCCGCGGCGCGATTGATCAGAGTCGGTTAGTGTGATTGGGGTCAGGGTTTTGAAGGCTCCGGTACCCGGTACATATTAAGCCTTGGGCGATCCCCGCGCCCGCCGCCCCTCGGCAATTGCTGCTCGGGCCAGCGCATCGGCCCGCTCGTTTTCAGGATGTCCAGAATGACCACGCACCCAGTTAAAGGCGATGTCGTGTTGCTGGCGGACGGTATCGAGTCGCTCCCACAGATCACGGTTTTTAACCGGCTGGCGATCGGCGGTTAGCCAACCTTTGGCCTTCCACCCCTTGATCCACTTGGTGATGCCATCGCGCAAATACTGGCTGTCGGTGTGGAGACGGACCCGGAGCGGACGCTTCAGCGTCTCAAGAGAGACAATCGCCGCCATCAATTCCATGCGGTTGTTAGTGGTGTCTGGCTCGTATCCGCTAAGGTCCTTTTCAACCCCACGATAGCGCAGTATGGCACCCCAACCGCCCGGCCCGGGATTGCCGCTGCACGCACCGTCGGTGTAGATGTCACAGAACAGTTCGGACCCTGATTGGTCGCCTGATTTGTCGCTCATGTGCCTTCAGCCGGATTGGCCCGATCGGAGCGATCCAGGCAATAGTCGCCAAGCCCGCGCACTTGCTGGTGAAAGCGCAGCTTGCTCAGATATTCCAGCGGGTTCTTGGGCGTCACCAGCGCCGATTCGGGGCGGTTCAGCCAGTCATAGAGCCGGGTCAGCAGAAAACGCAGCGCGCTGCCCCGAGCCAGCAGCGGCATCGCGTCCAGTTCCGCGTCGTTCAGCGGCCGCACACGCTGATAGCCGGCGAACAATTGACGCGCCTTGGTCGCATTGAAAGCGCCATCACACTCAAAGCACCAAGCGTTGAGGCAAATAGCCAGATCATAGGCAAAGTAGTCGTTGCAAGCAAAATAAAAGTCAATTATCCCGGACAAATTATCACCGAGAAAAAATACATTATCAGGAAAGAGGTCAGCATGGATAACACCAGTTGGCAACGAGGTCGGCCACGCCTCTGTAATATACTTCAATTCTGTTTCGATTAGTGCGGACAATCCCAGCCTAACTTGATCGGCGTTGCCGCAGCACTCAAACAATTCATGCCAGCCACTAACCGACAAGGCGTTGGGACGAGTCCTGGCGAAACCCTCACCGGCCAGATGCAGACGCGCTAAGGCTTCGCCCACCGCTCCGCAATGTCGGGGCTGCGTCCGTCGTGGCCACATACCGTCAAGAAATGTCACGATCGCGGCCGGGCGGCCGCACAATTCGCGCAAAGCTAGCCCATCGCGACCATGGACCGGAAGCGGGCAGGCAAGACCCCGGTCGGCAAGATGTTCCATCAGGCCAAGGAAAAACGGCAAATCCTGCCGCCGCACGCGTTTCTCATAAAGCGTCAGGATGAAGGGACCATTCCCAGTCACCAACAGGAAATTGGAATTTTCCACCCCCTCGGCGATACCCTTAAGCGATAGTACAGCGCCCAGGGAATACTGGGCGACAAAGGCTTCAAGCTCCTCAACAGGGACTTCAGTATAAACTGCCATGCTTAAGGGCATTAAAGCAAACTGGGGCTGCGGTCAATAACTGCGGCGAGCACGGCGGCGGCAGACGACCTTATCCACAGCCCCCCCCGAAACGACGGCGAAACCTGCGGCAAATTGACACTTGAAACACTTCGTTAACATGCCTTGCCCCTATGATCCGAAAGCTTAGAATTATCGCTTGAATCTTTGATCGAAGCCGGAGACTGATGCATATGCTGTCCCGTGGAGGCGCATCCGAACTGCCGACTCGAGCGCCCGAGTGGTCCGGCAACGCGACAACCAACGGCATGGGCCAACGGCATGGGGATGCAACCCCGATGAAAATATTGCGGCCAATCGATGCCCGTGTGGCGACTGCGCTGGTGGTGACGATCCTGGCCGCGCTATTCGGCTGGCAGATGTTTGCGGTGCGTCAAATTGTCCTGGTCGAGGCCGGCAACCAAGCGCAGGCGCTAGCCCGTACGGCTGAACTTCAAGTGATCGGCAGCCTTCGCGACGCCGACCTGCTGGCGGATGAACTGGTCGGCTTGGTGGCCAGTCACGGCATTGACGATTTGGCCCTGCAACCGACCCTGCGGACGAGACTTGGTGTCTATCCCGATCTGCGAAGTTTGAAGCTGTATGATTCCACCGGTCACGAGGTCCAGGCGGTTGCCCGGACCGTCCTTCAGTTCGGCCCCCCCAACTCTAACCCCCCCAACTCTAACCCCCCCAACTCTAACCCCCCCA
>JBAXKX010000207.1:0-5286 GCA_037135115.1 Rhodospirillaceae bacterium | reverse complement strand
GGGCCAATTTGGAAAGTGTGTCGCCTGGACTAACAGTATAGGTGCGATTGGTCGGCAGCCGGAGCTGTTGCCCAACCTCGAGTCGGTAGGGCGGAAGAAGCTGATTGACCTCAATCAGCTCGTGCATCGACACGGCATAGCGCTTGGCAATCAGTGAGACTGAGTCTCCGCGTCCGGCAGTAACGACGCGGGCAGTCCCGGAGGTAACAGAACTCGTGGCGCGCGACAGGACCGGCTGCCCTGTTTGCTCGCAGCCGACGGCAAACAGCAACAGCGCCAGCAGTACCGGCAGCGCAGCGCTCAGGCGTTCGCAGCGGGCAGATCCGGCTCCGATGGCATCCCGGACAGCAAGGGCACAAAACGAACGGGCCACAAATCCTCCCGCTGAAAACCGGTTTCGGTACGCTGGATGCGAATGACCCGCTGCTCCCAGCGATCGCAGCCGAGCGGGATAACCAAAATACCCCCTACCACCAGTTGCTCGGTCAGGGCCAATGGCGGGTCGGAACCAAGAGCACCCGCCGTGACCATGATTCGGTCAAAAGGCGCCTCCTCAGGCCATCCCAAAGTACCATCCCCAAGCCGGGTGGTGATATTGTACAGCCCAAGTTCCTCGAATCGACGTCTAGCGTCAGTCAGCAGAACCTGCAGCCGCTCCGCACTATACACGTGTCGACACAGCCGCGCCAGCACTGCGGCTTGATAACCGCTGCCGGTTCCGATTTCTAGGACGCGATGGCTTTTATCGACCTCCAGCACTTGAGTCATCAAAGCCACCACCAGCGGCTGACTGATGGTCTGGCCGTAACCGATGGGCAGCGGCATGTCCTCGTATGCTTGGTCAAAAAACGCAGGTGGCACAAAGCGCTCGCGCGGCACGCGCTCAATTGCACCCAGCACTACAGCATCAGTCACGCCGTTGCGGCGGAGTGCCATGATCAAGCGAATGTTGCGTGGATCTGCGCTCATTAGATGTAGGTTAGGTCTGAAGATATAGGTTATGTCTGAAGATGTAGGTTAGGTCTGGGTCGGCTGGGCGAAAACAAGCCTGAGTGACTCCAGGGTCGGGCCGTGGGTCAAATCCAGGTGCAGCGGCGTAATTGCGATGCCGCCCCCGGATACTACAGCAAGATCGGTTCCCAAAGCCATAGTCTCCGACTCATACAAGGGGCCGACCCAATAATAGGTCCGGCCGCGCGGGTCGACTCGCTCGCATACCTCGTCGGCGATTTTGCGCTTGCCGTGGGGTACTACCTGGATGCCGGTAACCTGATCAGCCGGGACTGCCGGAAAGTTAATGTTGACCAGAACAGTATCCGGCCACGACATGCCAGCCACCCGGCGTATCAATTGCGGGCCCCAGCTTTCGGCGGCGCTCCAGTCGATGCTGCCCGAAGCATCAACGGCTTGGCTCATGGCGATGGCCGGCACGCCCAGCAGCGTCGCTTCCATGGCCACAGCGATGGTCCCGGAATAAGTAATGTCGTCGCTGATGTTACGGCCAAAATTAACTCCCGACAGTACCAAGTCTGGTTTGCGCTCCCGCATGATCAGGTTGATCGCCAGCAAAGCGCAGTCAGTTGGCGTGCCATCAACGGCGAAACGGCGCTCATTAATCTCACGCAGCCGCAACGGCCGCTGCAATGTCAGGGAGTGGCTGGAGGCCGACTGCTCGGTTTCCGGGGCGACAATCCAAACATCGTCGCTGAGGCTGCGGGCGATGCGCTCCAACACAGCTAGTCCAGGAGCATTGATGCCGTCGTCGTTGGACAGCAGGATGCGCGCGTGTCTCAGATCGGTCGGTAGTTCAAATGCCACGGCTGATCAACTCCAAGCCGCCCATATAGGGACGCAGTACCTCCGGCACCAGGATCGAGCCGTCGGGCCGCTGGTAGTTCTCCATCACTGCGATCAAGCAGCGCCCGACCGCGACGCCCGAGCCATTAAGAGTATGAACAATGCGGGTAGCGTCCTTGATCCCGCGCGCCCGGCAACGTGCCTTCATACGCCGTCCCTGGAAGTCACCGCAGCTCGAGCATGAAGATATTTCACGGTAGGCATTCTGTCCGGGCAGCCATACCTCTATGTCATAGGTCTTGCGCGCAGCAAAGCCCATGTCTCCGGTGCATAGCACGATGGTGCGGAACGGCAGGCCGAGCCGTTTAAGCACGGTTTCGGCACACCCGGTCATGCGTTCATGTTCGGTCTCGGACTGATCCGGGGCGACGACGCTGACCAACTCGACCTTCCAGAACTGGTGTTGGCGAATCATGCCACGGGTGTCTTTGCCGGCGGCACCAGCCTCGGCGCGAAAGCACGGAGTCAGCGCGGTCAGCCGCAGCGGCAATTCCTCATTATCGAGAATTTTGCCAGCCACCAGATTGGTCAGAGGAACCTCGGCGGTTGGGATCAGCCAGTGGCCGCTGGTGGTTTGGAACAAGTCCTCGGCAAATTTGGGCAATTGTCCGGTGCCGAACATGGCGGTATCGCGCACCATCAGCGGCGGATTGATCTCGGTGTAGCTATGCTCGGTGGTGTGGAGGTCAAGCATGAACTGTCCAAGCGCCCGCTCCAGCCGCGCTAGCCCGCCGCGCAGCACAGTAAAGCGGGCACCGGACAGTAAAGCCGCCCCGGCAAAATCCATCATCCCAAGCTTTTCGCCCAAATCGAAATGTTCGAGAGGCGCGGTGATAGTGAGTGGCGAGCCGAAACGGCGCAACTCAATATTATGCTTTTCGTCGGGGCCGTCTGGCACATCGTCGGCGGGAGGGTTGGGAAGCGTGGTCAGCAGCTGGTCGAGCGAATTCCCGGTGGTTTGCTCCTCGTCTTCCAATCTCGGCAATTGCTCCTTGATGGAAACGATTTCTTGCGCGAGAAGGTCGAAATCCAATCCCGATTTGCGAGCCAGACCGATCGATTTGGAAACCTCATTGCGGCGCTGTTTCAGCTCCTGTATCGCGGTCTGAGCCACGCGACGTCGTGCGTCGAGACTGAGCAAGATGGCCGACTGCGGCTCCAAGCCGCGACGGCGGCAGGCGCGGTCAAAAGCCTCGGGATCATCGCGAATGGCGCGGAGGTCGAGCATGGCAGGCGGTCCCGTCAGCAAGAAAATTTCTTTTTCAGGTACTCTACAAATACCTTGTCATAAAAATCGGCATGAACCCCAAATATTGTACGGAGATTCTCGGAGATGCGGGTGATTGGTTGGCGAGGATTAATTCGACTTTTAGTTGCTCCAACTACGGCCTCCATCAGACGATTGTGCTCATTGGTATGAATGTCGCGCAATGGATACATCGCCATCTCCATTATGCGCTCCTCGTACTGAAAATGCTGATAAACGGATGAGGCGAACTCGCCGAGCCGAACGTTTGCCGCTGATTCGTCGCAACCTATCACATTGTTCAGTTGATCAATGGTTGCCATCAAACCTCCATGCTCCAAGACTATCGTTTTGATATCAAGGAATACAGTATCTGATGCGCGATAATCTGAATTCATTACCTTAACCCTCCGAACTTTGGTGCCCCATCTTTAGCGACTGCCGATTCTACGGTCAATGGTGTTGGGCCGCCGATACCTGAATAGCGAATCGAGGCACCCCATATCCGTTAGGAATCGTATTTTTAGGGATTTGAGAATCCCCCAATGTGGACATGCGACAATTTGCCGCAAGCTACCGCAGGCTAACTGTGAGATTAATGACTCTGCTACACGGTCTCATTGATAATTGCTGTTGACCCAAACTCTAGCCATGGTAATGTCAATTCGAAGGTCGTGCAGTGCCCCTGTGGCGGAACTGGTAGACGCGGCAGACTCAAAATCTGTTGCTCGCAAGGGCGTGCCAGTTCGATTCTGGCCGGGGGCACCAAGCATTTCAAGGGGTTAGGGCGAGCGGCGCTGGCCGGAACGCCCTCCAAATTTCAGCTTCCACCCCTCCTCCACCCCGCCGCCGAATTCTACCACAAGTTGCGACGGAAGTCGCCGTAAAGTGGCGCCTACACTTGTCCTGATTCGCCACCTTCGTAAAGCTTGAGGCGACGCCCCTCTAGGCACCCACGCCGTCATCCACCATTCCACTCTTTGCTGGCCGAGTTCCCAACAGGCAGCCGGTGTGTGGAGTCCCCTTCTTCACTCCGGTGGCCCACAGGCGGCCAAGGGCAAGAACAGCGCAGCGCACGATATACTGCAGGTTAACTGAAGTTGTCGATCTGGTAGATCTGATTTACCGCTAGGTCATGTTGTACTTATGTCGCTGAACTTTATGTAGCTTGTCGCCACGAAGTATGATAGCCTGCCTCACTTGAGTGGTGTCCGAGAATGGATCGCCGCTTTGCAAGCGTACCCGTAGTGTGACGTCTTACGACGTCATGCCTTGACCAGAAGATCAAGGGAGCAGGCTATGAGCGACATTAATTCACTTTCCACAGCCTTATCTTCAACCGGGTATGACCGCTTGATTGCGGGAGCCCGAGCCGGCCAGTCGCCAAACAAGCTTGCAGGAGCCACTGGCAGTGGTCCAGCGGCCAAAACCTCTCACGCTGCGGCCACCCAAGCGAGGCTTCAACTCGCCCAGCACGCCCTGCTGAAAGATGTGGAACGGGTGCTGACGATTCTCGGCGTCCCGAAAGATAAGATCTCCCAGATGGTGGATGGTTTTTCCAAACTGCTGGACGCCAAACCGCCGATGGCCGCCAGTCACCAGCATAAAGACAAGGCCGGCGACAAGGCCGGCGACAAGCCTAGCGACAACCACGCAACTGGCGATAAACAAGTTACCGGTGACGCGGAGCTTCTAGAAGGTAGAACAGACGATCGGGCTGAGGCCATCGGCGAGGTCCGCGAGGTACCTCGAAATTCGTTATTTAACTTTTCAGCCCCCCCGCCCAACACGCAGGGGCTGAGCTTAGCTGTGAATGAAAGCGACCTGTTCCCCTGGGCCTTCGGTGAAAGGCCGGGGCAAAATCTGATTGGGGGATCAGCCGCGTTGGTAGAAACCGGATCCAGGCAGACCAAGGGCGCGGCGCTGTCCTCCGATGGCTTCGCCGTTGCAGGCTCCGAGTTCGAAACCGACATAGAGCGAAGCCAGTCAGTTTCCCTCAACCATATCACGGCGGAATATGCCGGCTCGTTCAATCTCCGGCCCTTTCGGATTTTCGTCGCCGACGATGTTGCGTTCAAGTTCAACGAAACTGACACGACGCAGAAAGCTTCTGCTTTTGTTGGCGGCAAAACGGCGGCAGCTTCGGCCAGTTCCAGCACTTCGACCAAATCCATCTCGGCCCA
>JBAXKX010000206.1:0-5288 GCA_037135115.1 Rhodospirillaceae bacterium | reverse complement strand
GGCTGAAGACTGCACCGGTTGCGATCCCGGTGTGGGGATCGGCTCAAATGCTTGAATCGCGGATTATTCACCGCACTGCAGCGTCGCTGCCGACCACCCCGATTCACAACGCCGACCCACTAAATTTGTTTGTAGTGGTTGAAACCGGTGATAGCCACATCACGATACTCGACGGCGACCGCCTGGAGCCCCTGGCCCGTCTGCCCAGCCGCTTCGCCTTGCACGGTGGCCCAAAATTCTCGCCCGACGGTAGGTATGTGTATTTTGCCGCAAGGGATGGTTGGATATCTAAAGTAGATCTTTATTCCCTTACGGTTGTTGCCGAAATCAGGGTTGGTTTCAATACTCGCAACATAGCAATTTCAGGCGACGGCAAGATTCTGGCGGTAGGCAACATGCTGCCAAAGAGCTTGGTGCTGCTGGACGCCGCCGACCTGACGCCGCTGAAGGTGATAGAGGTCGCTGATCGATCCGGCAAGACCGCATCAAGGGTGTCGGCGGTTTATCAGGCGACTCCGCGCAACAGCTTCATCGTCGCGCTTAAGGACGTGCCCGAGTTGTGGGAGATTTCGTGGCTTGACTCGCCACCCCCGGTGCATACAGGGCTTGTCCATAGCTACGAAAAAGGGATGGAAGAAATCGCACCACTTAAGACAGAGCGCTTTCCGGTGCGGCGTATCGAGATGAAACAGCCACTTGACGACTTCTTCTTTGATCCTGACTACCGCAACCTTATCGGCTCGGCCCGCGAGGGGCGGGCGGTGGTGGTCAACCTTGACGTCGGCAGCGAAATCTCAACGCTTGCGCTTACCGGCCTGCCTCACCTCGGCTCAGGCATTACCTGGACATTCGACGGGCGCACGGTACTGGCCACACCCAATCTACGTGAAGGCGCGGTTAGCGTCATCGACATCAAAGATTGGTCGGTTATCCGCCGGATCGAGACCGCCGGCCCTGGCTTTTTCCTGCGCAGCCATGAGAACACCCCATATGCATGGGTGGACAACTCGCTTGGACGGGATCGAGACACTATCCAAATCATTGATAAACAATCCTTGAGCGTTGTACGCACCTTACGCCCAGAGCCAGGCAAGACCGCAGCCCACGTCGAATTCAGTCGTAACGGCCGCTACGCCTTGGTAAGCATTGCCGAGACCGATGGCTGGCTAGTAATCTATGACGCAGCGACCTTTGAGGAAGTCAAACGCCTTCCCATGTGCAAGCCTTCGGGAAAGTACAATGTATTCAATAAAATCACTCGGTCCTCGGGAACCAGTCACTAATCGGGAAACAACGATTGTTCGACTTTATTGAAGCCGCGCGCGAAGCCGGGCTCCCGCTGCCGGAATTTAAGCCCGGCCAAGTCTGGCTGGTCGGTGCCGGGCCGGGTGACCCCGGTCTATTAGCCCTTTTGGCCCTGCATGGACTGCACCACGCCGATGTCGTCTTTTACGATACCCTAATCGACAGTCGGGTACTGGGTTTAGCGGCCCCTGAAGCCGAGTTGATTGATTGCGGTCGGCCATCATGCCGAAATAATGACATATGTGATGGGATGATAACTCAGGCGCGTCGGGGCCGCCGTGTGCTGCGTCTCAAGGGCGGCGATCCTATGATGTTCGGCTGCGGTGCCGAAGAAGCACTTTCTCTGGCCGCCGCTGGCGTGCCCTTCCGCGTGGTCCCCGGCATATCCTCCGGCCTCGGCGGCCTCGCAGCTGCCGGAATTCCACTGACCTGCCGCGGAATTAACGAATCCGTGACCTTCGCAACCGGTCACGATAAGGATGGTGAGGCGTCCAAGGGCCACGATTGGACGGCACTGGCCCGGAGTTCGGCAGTCCTGGTGCTATTTACTGCCATCCGCGACCTCTCCGAAATCGTTCCACTCTTGCTTGCCGGTGGGCGCAGCGCCGACGAACCGGTGGCCATCGTCCACCGCGCAACCACTATGGAGCAGCGAGTTACCGTAACATCGCTCGGCGAATGCGCCGCCATAGCCATCGAGATCGAACCGCCAGCCCTAGTTGTTATCGGCGAAGTCGTGCGCCTACGCCGAGAACTCGCCCCACAATTCTACCTTCCCATGTAAAACCGGAGTAAAACCGGATCGAAGCAGCCGCAGTTTACTCGAACTGCCTGATTGCGGTGAACAGGGCAAGCGCAAGCGACGACAAAATACCGAAGAACAGTACAGTGCGATACTGAAACCTCCGGCCGGCCCGCACCTCGATCAAGTCAACAATGCGGTCGGCCAGCAGGTAAAGTGAACCCGCCAGTACAGTATAAACGATCATTTCCATTGGTCGTCATCGCTCCTGTCTACCCGCTGTTAATATTCAATTACTCGGCAATATAGCGTGCAGGGGAGCGTCAAAAGTCCGGAAATGATGCGAAAACCAGGCCGATACCCTATCCGCCAATTGTGTGCGGCTATCTTCATAATTTCCCCGTTCATAACTTTCCATGATATCCCGGATATCATTGAGCAAAAGCTCGTGATCGGCCTTGTGCCCATCCAAACCAGGGTAACGGCGATCTCGCATCACCGTTTCCTCGAGAGCAAAGTGGGCCGAAACTGAGGCGTGTACGCGGGCCAGCGCCCCGCTGCAGCAATCACCATGCCCTGGACTGCCTCCAGCCGAGGCGGGAACCAATATTTCGTGCAATTCATTGATAAGAGCAATCAGTATTTGATGCTCATAATCAACCGACGCGATACCAACACTAAATTCGCTTCGCCATTCAATGATTGTCATTACTGCAACCTATCACTTGAATATAAAACCACCAATATCGGATCGAAAGTCCACGACAAAGTTTTGTTGTGGCATAAGCGTGACTTCCTCTTCCCGCTGGAAGTCAAAGCCCTCACTTCGTGCTGTCTCACGCATTCCAAAACTCAACCGATGTCGCCCGGGATCGACTGTAAAAATGCGATAGATGCGTGAGGCCCCATCGCCGGAAAGTCCCGAAGGCTGCAACCAGCCGGTGTAGACCACAGATCCGTCAACCTTTACCTCGAGATAAAGCGCTCGCCTTTCGCGCTTACAGTCAAGCGGCTTGCGCATATTGGGCTCAAGACTGGCCATCTCCGCTACGGTGCGCTGCCGGCAATCGGACTTACCTTTGGCCCCGTAGGAAAAGCTAAGCTTGATCTGGCTGCGGTCGGACGCAATCCAGGTAATCGGCGGGGAATCAGAAAGCACCCCGATCAGGAATCCGAAAAAAGCGTAGGCGGCAATCCGCCCAATGAATTGAAATGCACCGATCACGACACAACCTCCCCGATTGGCTTGGTTGCAGTGGCGGATGGTGGCAGTTGGGCCGGGCCAAGTCGCGGCATAGCCTTCAACCGGTCAACGAAAGCGGCAAGATCGCTAGCCACAGAACGGGTTTCGCTCGCCCCCGCCCACCGATTGGCAAGCCGCTCTCGGGCCACACGGTCGCGCAAATAGGGATCGCGCTTGCCGGCCAGTCGCAGCTCCGTCCAATCCACGCCAAAACGATAGTGACATTCGCTCCCCTGACAGCCGGTTAGAAAGACACCATCGGCAAGGTTACGACTTAGCGCATAGTCGATAAAGGAGGGCGGCAGCATAGCAATGCAAGGCAGACTCACCGTCGCGACCCCGACACCAGACAACGCCGCAGCCTTGATGCCATGGTCGCAGCCGAAAACAAGAACCCTGGTGTCAGCGCCGGCCAAAGCCATTGCCGCCTGCCACGCCTGTTGACGGGTGTCGCGCAGTGTGAATCCCGGCAAGTCGATCCCGACCGGCAACTCCGCAGTAGTGCGAAAGGGGGAAGCCGTTGGGCATGATCCGACACAAATGCCACAGCTTACACACAAATTAGGATCAACCACCGCCTCACGCTCAAACGGTTTGCCATCACTACGCGGCACCATCGTAATGGCGGTATAGGGGCAATCATTGGCACAACGAGTGCATCCGTTACAGTAATCTAAACGAACTACAGCAACAGGTACTCGTTTAAGCACTGGCAACCAAGGAAGTACAGTCAGTATCAGAGACAGTCCAATGACCAGCCCCCAGCTGCCGAGTCCCGACCACTTATCAGCCAATGGGTACACTGCTAGATAGAACCAATCGAGATGAATGACCGAAGGAACCATGGCCAGATCAGCTGGCGGGTGACTAAGCGCAGGTTTTATCAGCGACAATACCAGCAATGTCCCCATCGTCATCCAAGCCATTACTCGCGGCGGGTTATAGCGCGGCTTGGCGACTCGCTGGAGATGAACCCACAGCACAAACACCATCATAATCGGCAATGCA
Source organism: Rhodospirillaceae bacterium (assembly GCA_037135115.1). Taxonomy (GTDB): domain Bacteria; phylum Pseudomonadota; class Alphaproteobacteria; order Azospirillales; family Azospirillaceae; genus BOG-933. The sequence continues at coordinate 990 of JBAXKX010000206.1, read as the reverse complement.
ATGTGCAGGAAAACCATAAGGGTGAAAAATCGGTCGTTGAGAGCGGTAGGCTCAAGGAAATTGCGGGCTATGGGCTCGGCAAAGATTGGCAAGGAGTCAAGCCACTCGGTCGTTACCACCGCGACATATTGGGCCAATTGATCCCAAACCAACCAGTATCCAGTGATGCCCGCAGCATAGACCAACCAAATTATGGGGATGCCGGTAATCCAGGTGAAAGCCCGAGGACCGCGCAACCGGTCCATGGCAAACTCACGCAGAATATGCACCATCATTACCAGCACCAAGGCGTCCGAGGCATAGCGATGCAGGCTACGCATCACCCCGCCAGCATACCATTGGTCGAATGTCATGCGTTCGACCGAAGAAAAGGCACCGCTTACACTGGTGTCGAAAAAAAAGTAAACATAAACGCCGCTAACCAACACAATCCAATAAAAGAAGAAGCCTAGCGCGCCAGTGTGGTAGAGTGGATTTCCCTCCGTCCCGAAGACGCGGTCAAATGAGCTTTCCAGAAACACGAATGCATGTCTAACACCTAGCTTGATTGCTTTCACGTGCCACAACTCCAAATAAAGCCTATCACACCTGACGCGAACCCCGGTTCTCCCGCCAAGCCCGGATCAGGAATACAGCGACACCAGCAAAACAAGTACCACCAATAATCAGAGTCAGTGCAAAGCTATAATCGACCAGATAACGCCCGCGCGTTGGATCATATGTAGAGCACAACAAGCGCAGGCGGTCAACCCATCCATCGCCGCGCACGAACTCGACCGCACGACCAGAAGTCAGGTCCTGAAGGGCTGCGGTCAATTCATCAGTCGAAACGTCGGTGCCATAGAGTTGGCGGTAAACCCTCCCGCTAGCATCAAGAACGGTAGTCTGCACCAGATGGTCGAATCCGCGCGGAGAGGGAAAATACACAAAGCCAAGATCGGCACTGATACCCCGCATCGTATTATCATCGCTACTCAACACCAGCCAACC
>JBAXKX010000205.1:0-5454 GCA_037135115.1 Rhodospirillaceae bacterium | reverse complement strand
ACTGGTGATCTTTGCGCCGCTTTACATATCCAACCTATGCGCCAATGAGTGTCTCTACTGCGCCTTCCGAGCCCGCAACAAAGAGGTCGAGCGCCGGGCGCTGACCTCGGAGGAAATTGCCCGCGAAACTCGTGTATTGATCGACCAGGGACACAAGCGGGTGCTGTTGGTGGCCGGGGAATCCTATCCAGTCAAGGGGTTTCAATACATTCTTGACGCAATCGATACCGTATATTCGGTCAAGCATGAAAATGGCGAAATCAGGCGTGTCAATGTAAACATAGCACCGCTGACGATTGACCAGTTTCGTTTGCTGAAGGACGCCAAGATTGGTACCTACCAGCTATTCCAGGAAACGTATCACCACGAGACCTATAGTCAAGTCCATGTTGCCGGTAAGAAGGCCGATTATAACTGGCGCCTTACTGCTATCGATCGCGCCATGACTGCCGGTATCGAAGATTGCGGCATCGGTGTTTTGTTTGGTCTGGCCGACTGGCGCTATGAGATGCTGGCGCTGATGCAGCATATCAGCCACCTCGAGTCGACGTTCGGGGTCGGCCCCCATACCATTAGCGTGCCGAGGCTGGAGCCGGCCACCGGTGCTACTATCGCCGAGCACCCGCCCCACCCAGTCGGCGATATTGATTTTCGCAAGATCGTGGCCATCCTGCGTATTGCCGTGCCCTATACCGGCATCATCATGTCGACTCGCGAGACACCCAATCTGCGGCGCGAGACCTTTGCCCTTGGGGTGTCGCAGATTTCGGCCGGAAGTCGCACCAATCCCGGTGGCTATGCGGAAAGCGCACGAGATGACATGAGCCAGTTCTCGCTTGGCGATCATCGGACTCTCGACGAGGTTATCTGCGACGTGGCTGAACTTGGCTATGTCCCGTCTTTTTGCACGGGCTGCTATCGCCTGGGTCGCACCGGGGCAGATTTCATGGACCTTGCCCGCCCGGGGGAGATCAAGCGTCATTGCGACCCCAACGCCGCGTCAACCTTTCAGGAATATTTGATGGATTACGGCACCGAAGCATCCCGCGCGATCGGTGAGCAAGCCATCGAAACTTTTATCGAGGGTATGGACGAACAGCCGGCGCATCACTCGCGGGTGATGGTGGCCAAGGTCAAGCAGGGTAAGCGCGACGTTTATCGCTAACAGGGACACGCGATGGCCGATCAACGCTTCGAGTCGGACCTGCTGGGCGGGCGTATGCTGGAGGCGGGCTGTCTATATGGTATCCATACCTTGCGGGCGGTGGAGAATTTTCCGCTGTCCGGGCGGAAGGTGCATCCCGGACTGATACATGCCTATGGTTTGGTTAAGCTCGCCGCCATCCGGACCATTCGCGGGCTTGGCGGTTGGGCCGAGTCGCCGCAACGGATCGAGGCTGCCGATGCCATGGAACGGGCCTGTAGTGAGCTGGCTGCGGGGCTTCTCGATAGCCATGTGGTGGTCGACGCTCTTCAAGGCGGAGCTGGGACCAGCCTGAATATGAACGTCAATGAGGTTGTTGCCAACCGGGCTTTGATTCTGTTGGGGGCGGCACCGGGCGATTATCATTTAATTTCGCCGCTCGACGACGTCAATCGCTATCAGTCGACCAACGATACCTTCCCCACCGCCTTGAGGCTGGCCGCAATTGGCGGCATCGGCCGGCTTGAGGCCTGCTTGGTGCGGCTTCAAGAGAGTTTTCAAAACCAGGAAAGGCGGCTGGAGTCGGTGGTAAAGGTTGGCCGCACGCAATTTCAGGACGCGGTGCTAACCACGCTCGGCCGGGAAATGGCCGCCTATGCTGAGGCGATTAATCGCGACCGCTGGCGCGTTTATAAGTGCGTGGAGCGTCTGCGGGTGGTCAATCTTGGTGGCACCGCCATCGGCACCGGTCTAGCGGCACCGCGTCGCTATATTTTCCAGGTGGTCGATAGTTTGCGGGCTTTGTCGGGCGTCGGGCTGGCGCGGGCCGAAAATCTGGTGGAAGCCACTCAAAACTGCGATGTTTTCGTTGAGGTTTCTGGCATTCTCAAGGCTTGCGCTGTCAATTTGGTCAAGATATCTGGCGATTTGCGGCTGTTGTCTTCGGGGCCTGATGCGGGGTTTGGTGAAATCAGGCTGCCGCCGCGTCAGGCCGGCTCCAGCATCATGCCGGGCAAGGTCAATCCGGTTATTCCCGAGGCGGTGACACAGGCCGCACTGTTGGTCTCGGCTTATGACCAAGCAATCGCCAGCGCCGCCGGGATGGGTTCGCTCGAACTCAATCCATTCTTGCCGCTGATTGCCGACGCCCTGCTCACCAGCATCGATTTGCTGGCCAATGCCTGCGACATTTTGGCTCGACTTTGCGTGGATGGAATTGAGGCCAACGGCGAACGCTGTCGGCGCTCGGTTGAAGGCGCCACCGCCTCTGCTACCGCGCTGTTACCGGCGCTCGGCTACGAAACCGCTGGCCGCATTGCTGCCGAGTCGGCAAGTAGTGGCCGCAGCATCCGTGACATCGTCACCAGTCGGGGTTTGCTGGATGCGGCAGCTTTCGACGCCCTGATTTCTCCCGAAGCGGTGTGCCGACTCGGCAGCCCGGAGGTTCCACGATGATCCAAAACACACCTAGGGGGATGCGCCTGCATATCGGCATCTTCGGTCGCCGCAATGTCGGCAAGTCGAGCCTGCTCAACGCCATTACCAAACAACAAGTTTCGATTGTCTCGGCCATGGCTGGTACAACTACCGATCCGGTAGAAAAACCGATGGAGTTGTTGCCGGTGGGGCCGGTGCTGTTCATTGATACTGCCGGCATTGACGATCTGGGTGTGGTCGGCGAGCTGCGAGTAGCCAAGACGCGCACCGCATTTGAACGCACTGATCTTGGTATTGTGGTTACTGATGGTGCCTGGGGTCCTTATGAACAGTCGATCGTAGACGCCCTGGTTGAGCGCAAGACGCCGGTCATCGTCGTTCTTAATAAGGGGGATCTTGCCGAGCCGCCGCCCGAAACATTGGCGCGGTTGACCGCCCTTGGCCTGCCGTCGGTGCGGATGGTGGCGGCGCGGGGGGAGGGTACCCTCGATTTGCGTCAAGCCATTGTCGAGCATAGCCCGGCCGATTTCATCGCTAACCCTGATATAGTTGCCGATCTGGTCGGTCCCGGTGCAATGGCGGTGCTGGTGGTGCCGATCGACAAGGAGGCGCCTAAGGGCCGTTTGATAATGCCGCAAGTCCAAACCATTCGCGACTTGCTCGACAATGACGCTTATTGTCTAGTGGTCAAGGAACGTGAACTTCGCGCCGCCCTTGATCAGCTCAAGACGCCGCCGAAGCTAGTGATAACCGATTCCCAGGCCTTCCTCAAGGTCGCGGCCGACACCCCGCCGGAGGTGGCGCTTACCAGTTTTTCCATATTATTTTCACGCTTCAAGGGCGATCTTGTCAGTCAAGCCTTGGGGGCGATGGCGGTGGACAGCCTTAAGACCGGCGATCGCGTTTTAATCGCCGAGGCCTGCGCCCACCATCCGATCGGCGAGGACATCGGCCGGGTCAAGATTCCGCGCTGGCTCACTCAATATGTCGGCGGCAAACTCGAGTTCACTGTGGTTGCGGGCAAGGACTATCCGGAAGATCTAACGCCTTTTAAACTGATCATTCATTGTGGAGCATGCAGCTTCAATCGCAAGGCCATGCTCAATCGCATTTTGCAGGCTAAGGCGGCGGGGGTCCCGATTACCAATTACGGCCTGGTTATCGCCTATAGTCTGGGTATTTATGAACGTGCGCTCCGGCCATTCCCCGCTGCCTATGAAGCCTATCTTGTCGCTAGAGGAGATGGGGCCAGAGGATCAGGCCCATGACCCGACTCGTGTCGTTGCTGGCTCAAACTGTCTTTTCCGAATCCGACATTTTGCAGTTGCTGGCGCTTGAACGGCCCGCTGACATCGAGTCGTTGCGTGAAGCCGCCTATGACCTGACCACAGTCGAGGTCGGCAACCTCGTGCATTACCGGGGTTTGGTCGAGGTCTCCAACATCTGCGCCCTTGATTGCCACTATTGCGGCATCCGCAAGGGCAACTCGGGGGTCGAGCGCTATTGCCTGACGCAAGAGGATGTGGTCGAGGCGGCGTTGTGGTGCGTCGAGGCCGGCTATGGCTCCTGTGTGCTGCAATCCGGCGAGCGGCGGGATGCGAAATATATCGACTTCGTCGCCGCCTGCGTTGCCATGATCAAGGCCGAGTCGGTGTCTGAGGCACTGCCGCAAGGGTTGGGCGTCACCCTGTCGCTAGGGGAACAGACGCTCGAGACCTACCAAAAGTGGCGCGAGGCCGGCGCTCATCGTTATTTGTTGCGGATTGAAACCACCAACCCTGAATTGTTCGCCCGCATTCACCCGGCAAGCCAGCGCTTCGAGACGCGGGCGCGGGCACTCGATCATTTGCGCGCGGCCGGGTTTCAGGTCGGAACCGGGGTGATGATCGGGCTGCCCGGCCAAACCTTGGCCGATCTTGCCGCCGATGTCCGCTTCTTTTCCAGCCAGGATATCGACATGATCGGCATGGGGCCGTACATCGTCTCGGAGGGTAATTCCATGCCCGACTCCGGCATGATGGCGGTGGAGCCGTTGTCCGGTTTGGCTCTGCGCATGATTGCGGTGGTTCGCTTGGTCTTGCGCGACGTCAACATCGCCGCCACCACCGCTTTGCAGGCGCTAATCCCCGACGGCCGCGAGAAGGGCATCGCCTTTGGTGCCAACATCACCATGCCCAATATCACCCCGCGCGAGGTGCGTAAGAACTACCAGCTCTACGCCGGCAAGCCCGGTATCGAGGAAGACCGTGGCGAAAGCCGCATTTCGATGGAGCGCCGGGTCAACTCGACCGGTCGGCAAGTCGGTTGGAATCGCTGGGGCGATTCCCGCCACCATTACCGCCGCATGGTTGTTGCCGGCTCCTGAAGCGCCATTGCCATGTACTTAGATTTGTCGTGGTGGACGGAAGGGGGCGTGGTGGACATCAAGGACAGGGAAAGCGGGGAAGGCGGGGGCGGCGGGGAGGACAGGGACTCGCAACCAGCAACCACGCGACGGGCCGAGGTGGAGCAGGCGCGCCGCACTCCGCCGGTCCAGCACTTCCGCTCGCAGCTGAAATCCGCCGCCGATGGTGAAGCCGTTCGTGCGATGGCCAATGCTTTGCGTGTGCTGATGCGCCGAAGTTAGGGAAAAATCGGGGGCGATGGCCTCCTGAAATTGCGATGTTGAAAAAGAATGCGGGTCCATCATAAAAGCCTGGACAGCCCGATGGTGGCGGGCCTATAAGCCGGCTCCACCGAGGAAGTGTCTCGGAGGAATGGCTCGGGACGGCGCTTCGGCGCAGTACAGAGTTTGCAGAATTTGCCGCTCGCTGGTAACTGATTTGGCAGTCACAAAGAAAGTGCTTGCTAGGCTGGAAGCCAGAGGATAAGTA
>JBAXKX010000204.1:0-5472 GCA_037135115.1 Rhodospirillaceae bacterium | reverse complement strand
CAGTGGATCGCTAGCGAGCGAGTAAAGCGCAGCGTTGTGCCCGAGGCCTTCTGGTACTTCAGCTTTTTTGGTGGTGTTACTCTGCTGGCCTACGCTATTCACAAACATGACCCGGTTTTCACCGTCGGTCAGGCTAGTGGTTTAGCGATCTATGGTCGCAACATATGGCTGATCTGGTGCGAGAAGCGAAGGAATGCCGAAGCCTTGGCCGGCGCCCCCCCCCCGTGACTTCCACAACCCCCGTGATTTCCACAACTTCCGTGACCGAGCACTTGCGGCTGTGGCAGTTGGGCGCACTGGTGGCGCTGTGCCTGATTATGTTCTTGCCTGGCTTTTTTACCCTGCCGCCGGTCGACCGCGATGAAGCGCGCTTTGCCCAGGCATCGCGTCAAATGGTGGAAAGCGGCGATTACGTCTCGATAAGGTTTCAGGATGTCGCACGGCTTAAAAAGCCGATCGGCATTTACTGGCTGCAGGCGGCGAGCGCGCGGCTGTTTGCGACGCCGGGCCAAGCCGAAATCTGGCCCTATCGGGTGCCGTCTCTGCTGGGAGCCATCGCGGCGGTGCTCGCCACTGCTTGGGCTGGTTCACGGCTGTTCGGCGCGACCACCGGCTTTGCTGCGGCCTTGATGCTGGCTGGCTGCGTTGTGCTTGGTGTAGAGGCGCGGTTGGCCAAGACCGATGCCGTACTGCTGGCCACCATCGTGGTGGCGCAAGGAGCGCTGGCCCGGATCTGGCTCGAACGGCGGGTGGCGGGGGCTGCCGGTTGGGGAATGCCTATAGTGTTTTGGCTGGCCATCGGTGTGGGCATTTTGGTCAAGGGACCGATCGGGCCGATGGTTAGCGGTCTGACTATTCTTGTCCTTGGCCTTCACGAGCGCCGCTTTGATTGGCTGCGGCGGCTGCGCCCCTGGCTTGGGCTGGCGGTGGTGGTGGCGATAGTGTCACCGTGGCTGGTGGCGATCACCATCAAGACCGGTGGTTTGTTCTTTTCGGAGTCGGTCGGACACGACTTGATGGGCAAAGTCGCTGCAGGGCAGGAGGGCAAAGGCCTGCCGCCCGGCTATTTTATTGGCGTTTTTTGGCTCACCTTTGCCCCCTATGCGTTGGGTGCGGCGCTGGCGGTGCCCTGGGTTTGGACCAATCGACGAGATCCGGCCGTACTGTTTTGCCTTGCTTGGTTGATCCCGGTCTGGCTGGTGTTTGAAGCTGTGCCGACCAAGCTGCCGCATTACAACTTGCCGGTTTTTCCCGCCCTGGCTCTACTGATCGCACGGGCGGCGCGTGATCATTTCGGCCGGACGGCAGCTTTGCCCCGAACTGGACTTTTCGTGAGCGCCGCCGGGCTGGCCGGTTCCGTTGCCCTAGCCTTGCCGGTGGCCGTCGCCCTGGTGCCCTGGCTGGCCGACCGGCGCTTGGTATGGGCGGCACTACCATTGGCGGCAGTGGCTGCTGTGACCGTCATCGGGGCGATTGTGCTGGTGTGGCAGCGTCGGGAAGCGCTGGCGCTGGCGCTGGCCTTTGGTGGCTACGCCCTGCTGGCCTTTGCCGTTTTCCAGTTGGTGCTGCCGGTGCTGGAGGCGCCATGGCTGAGCAGTCGCATTGCCGAGCGGGTGGCAGAGTTGCGGCCTTGCACTTCGACGCGGTTGGTCAGCGCCGATTATTCCGAGCCCAGCTTGGTGTTTTTGGTTGGCACCAACACCCATCTTGGTGGTGGCGATCATGCCGCCGATCATTTGCGCAACGATCCGGTATGCGCGCTGTCTTTGGTGCAAGGCGAGGCCGAGCCTTTGTTCCGGCGTCGGTTGAACGGCTTTGCGGTAAGGCCGCTCGCCACCTTCCAAGGCTTTAACTATTCACGGGGCAAGTTCCAGTCCCTTACCCTCTATGCGGCGGAGCATACGCCATGATCGTCTGCGATCCTATTAGCCGGCGCCGTCTTATGGTTATGTTGTGGGTAGTGGTGGCGCTGGCGTGCGCGCTGCTTTCTATGCATGAGTTCGACTTGGTGCTGTCCCAGGCGATGCGAACTTTGCCTGGTTGGGTGCGTGGCCTGTCCAGCGTGGTGACTGTGGCAGGACTAGGCAAGTGGTATGCGTGGACGCTGGTGGTGGCGTTCGGCCTCAGCTGGCATAGCTATGGTCTGGCCGACCGCGAGCGAGGGCGATGGTACCGGCGGTTGGCCTGGGCGTTGGTCTTAATATTTTTGGCGGTAGCGCTCTCCGCAATGGTTACCGAAGTCATCAAGGTAGCGGTCGGTCGGGCGCGGCCCAAATTGCTGGAACAGGTTGGATTTTTCGGCTTCATGCCGCTCAATTTTAACTCAGACTTCCAGTCGTTTCCCTCGGGGCACGCAACAACCGGCGCAGCGGTTGGGGTCGCGCTGGCATTCATGGTGCCGAAGCTGCGGGCGTTGCTGATAGCTGCAGCCGTGGCCATAGCCGCGAGCCGGGTGGTTATCAATGCTCATTTTCTTGCCGATGTGATTGCGGGTGGCGCGATCGGAGCCGCCACGGCTTGGTGGTTGCGTGAATTGTATGCGGACCATCATATGCTTTTCGAGCGCGGTCCCGATGGTGCGGTGCTCTGGATTGGCCTTACCCCGCCACTCCGTCACCAGACGGCGCTTAAATAAGATGTAATTATGAGTTGAATAAGGGTGTTCTGACTGGCCGCCTGTCGGCTATAGTAGTTGGTGACTGGGTTCAGGCGGATGGCTGCCAAACTCATTGGTCAATGCTTATGCATGGAGTACGCGTACGGCATGTCTGAAGCTCCCCTCAACGCCCGCCGCGATCAGGCCCTTGGTTTGGTGGCTGAGCAGCGCCGCATGATTGCCCAGTTGGTGGCAATGCCCGAGTTGTTCGTGAGCAGACCCGCAGGCGGGCTCGACTGCGCCAGCCTGGAGCGTTTCCGTGTCGCTCTTGAGCCGCTTGGGCGCCAGCTTGCGGCTGAATCGGGAGAGCCGGAGGCAGCGCGGACCTCACTAACCGAGGCCATTGAACTGTTGCGGGAGCAGAACGCGCAACTGGAAGCTTTCCTGATCCAATGCCGTGGTGAGCTGGGTGACGAGCGCGAGCGTCTGAACCGAACAATCGCTGACGACCGGGCGTTGCTTGCGCGGTTGAATGAAATTTACGCCAAGACGCATTCTGTGGCGACCGAGCTGGTCCAGTGCTGCGGGCCGGTGCTCGACGGTATGCGTATTGATGGTGCGGCAGCCTTGCAAGCCGCTGCCAATGCCTACATCAAGACCGGTGTCGTCGATCGCAATATATGGCTGGCCGAACTGGAACATCGTCTTGCCGCTTCCGCCGAGAGTGTGGTCCTGCCCGCTGGCCTAGCCGATATTGTGGCTATGATGCCCAAGCCGGTCAGCACGCTTCCGGGGCCACCAGCCTTTGATCCGGCGCGACCTACATTAGCTTGCGACGATGCGGCCGCAGCCCAGCTATGCGCCGCAGCCCTGACCGCACCGCTTCAAGCCTTAGCGCGGGAGGGGGCGGCCTGGACCGACCGTCGTCTGGCCTTGGCTAACGTGGCGTTGGTCCGTGCTGTCGCCGAGTCGATTTGCGCTGTGCTCGGACCGGTACTTGGTGAGCCTGGCTTTAAGCTAGAGCTGCGGGCACCTGTGCCGCCGCCGGCTCCGACTTTCGCCGGACTGGCCGATGCTCCCGCCGCTGCTATTTCTCAGCGGATGGCCCTGCGCCAATCCCGGCAGGAACTTAGTGGCTCGTTGGCCCGCTTGGGTCGTTGGTGGCGCGGTGCTACCAGTGACTGGGGTTACGAGGTTCGGACCTCGCAGGAGATCAAGGTTTTTGTCGCGGTGGATAAACTGGCGGCTGCGGTCCGCAAGGTTATTGCATCGGCTATGGCTGATGCCACCGCTACCCGCACATCCCGACTTTTTGATACGCCGATCGAAGAGGCTATGCAGGTTGTGCAGGCACAGCTTGCCGAATTGCGCTCCAAGCTGCGCCTGCGCGTGGATGATGGCATACATCAGCGCGATGCTATGGACGGTGCGCGCTTGGGCGTGGATAGCCTGATCAAATCGGCCGGCGAATTCGTTCGGCAGTTGCGGGCCAATCGTGCGGCGCTTGACGCACCGCCCCAGCCTCACGCACCGCCCCCGCCGCCTCACGCACCTTCCCCACCGTGCGCACCGCACGGGTCATTAATGGCGCATGGCGCAAGCTCGTCGCCGTCCCGCGCGATGGTTGAGGATATCGCCGATGCCACCATGGTCGGTGACGCGACGATGATCGGCGTCCTGATGAGCGCCATGGGGGCTCGCTTGGAGCTGACCTATGGTGAGCATAAGGCGACTCTGGCCGGGATTGGCGGTCGCCTTACGCTTGGTCGTGACCGTGACAATTCGTTGATGATCACTGGGCCTCGCGCCTCGCGCCACCATGCCGAGATCGTTTACAACGACGGCATATATACCATCACCGATACCAGCACTAATGGTACTATTATACTTGGCGACACTTCGGAACCGGTACTGATAAAGCACGGCTCCGAGATATTGCGCGGCAGCGGCCGTATCGGCCTGGGCGTCGACCCCGTTCATGACACTGCTCATGCCATCCAGTTTCGTTGCATTAACCCCGGCGAGGGCTGAGGATCAGCGCGAGGTGACTATACTTGAAAATGGCAAGCTATGTATCGTTTGGTCAGCCCAATTTTGCTACTCCCTCGGCTGGCCTTGGCGTGACCGTTCCCTTTGCGCCAGACAAGCCAAGATTTCATTACGATTACCGGGGGGCAAACCAGCCGCCTCGGCTATTTCGAGCATCAGCGGTCGCCGCAATCCTGCGCCAGCCAATAGGGCGGTGTCCGCCAGAACATCGCCCGGCGTTCCTTCACGAAGACAGCGGCCGTTGATCAGCACCGCAACTCGGTTGGCCCAGTCATAGGCGAAGTCAATATCGTGAGTAGAGAACACAAGTGTTGCACCGCCGGCATTCAAGGTTTCAAGCGATGCTAGGAGCAACTCAGCAGCCCGCGCGTCCAGTCCAGCGGTTGGTTCATCGAGCAGAATAACCTCTGGCCGCATTGCCAGCACACCGGCCAGTGCCACCCGGCGCTTCTGCCCGTAACTAAGTCTGTGAGTGGGCCGCTCGGCGAGCGCCTCAATGCCCACTGCGGCCAGCGCCTCGGCCACGCGCGCTCGTACTTCACGCTCGCTAAGCAAGAGGTTCAGCGGCCCAAAGGACACGTCTTCGGCCACCGTTGCCGCGAATAGCTGGTCGTCAGGGTCCTGGAGCACCAACCCGACCCGACTCCGCCACGCCAACATGGCGGCCCGTCCATACGTCATCGGCACTCCGTCCAGCTCGATGCACCCCCGTCCCGGCTGGAGTGAACCGTTAAGATGCAGAAACAGCGTGGTTTTACCACAGCCGTTGGCACCTAGTACCGCCAGCCTACTGCCGCGCGGAACGGTAAGTGAAAGACTGTTCAGCG
>JBAXKX010000203.1:0-5478 GCA_037135115.1 Rhodospirillaceae bacterium | reverse complement strand
CAATGGCAAAGAAATGGTGTGAATATTGCGGGTGCGACAGGTAGCACCTATGCCCTGACTCAAGCTGATGTCGGTAAAAACATCAAAGTCAGGGCCTCGTATACCGATGCGTTTGGAACGGCAGAGTCAGTGACAAGTGCCGCGACAACGCCTGTTCTTAATGTCAATGATGCGCCTACGGGTGGCGTTTCAATCAGCAGCACCGCCGCCTCTCCGACTTGGCCCAATCGCTGGAGCGTGCGCGCCGAACCGAACACCAGATAGCCCACCCCGCCGACATCAATCACGGCGCAATCGGCGCCGATGCTGTCTACCCGACCGGTAAGCTTGGCTATCATGAGCACCCTCCCGCCAAGACCAGCCGGGTGGCACGGTGGTGGGCATGACAAATAGCCACCGCCAGCGCATCGGCGGCGTCCGGAGTCTTGATGGTGCAACCGGGCAGTAATATGCGCATCATCATCTGAACCTGAGCCTTTTCGGCATGACCTACCCCAACCACCGATTTTTTGACCAGATTGGTCGGGTACTCGGTTACCGGCAAACCAGCAAGAGCCGGTACCAGCAGCGCCACCGCCCGCGCCATGCTAAGCTTTAGGGTCGAGGAGGGATTATTGTTGACGAAAGTCTCCTCAACTGCGGCCTCATCGGGCCGGTAGGTATCTATCACCACAACCAGAGCGTCATGAAGTTGACACAGCCTGCTAGCCAATGAACCTTCGTCATCCGAATGCAAAGCACCATCGGCGACGTGCCGGAGCGTGTTGCCGGAAACATCGATTACCCCCCAGCCGGTATGCCGCAAACCAGGATCAAGGCCGATCAGCCGCAGCACTGCGGAGCCAAGTGGCCGCCGCTTGTTACTGATCCCGGTGGGGCCGTTACTTGAGCCGAAGTCTGCCAAGATGCCAAGTCCTTCCGTCGCCGCGCAAATCATGACCAATTCTCATCCGGTCAGTTTTTCCATCAGCGTATCGGAAATCTCAAAATTGCCTTCCACGGTCTGAACGTCGTCATTGTCCTCCAGGACTTCGATCAGTTTGACCAGGGTGCCCGCAGCGTCATCGTCTGGGCATACGGTGTTGAGTGCAATCCAACCCAGACGGGCACTCGCGGCCGTGCCGAATTTTGCCTCCAGGGCATCGCGCACGGCGGTAAAATCCGCGATCGAGGTGACGACGGTGTGGCCATCTTGGTCCGACTCGACATTTTCAGCACCAGCCTCCAACGCGGCCTCAAACATGGCGTCTTCGCTGACCAATGCAGCGGGGTTGGCCGCCGAAGCGGGGCTAACTACCGAAGCGGGATAGTAAATCTGTCCAACCCGGTTGAACATAAAACTTACTGAATTGGTTTCGCCCAACGAGCCACCAAGTTTGGTGAAAGCCGAACGCACCTCTGCGGCGGTACGGTTGCGATTGTCCGTCAGCGCCTCGACGATCAAAGCGACACCGCCGGGACCATAGCCCTCATAGCGCACCTCCTCGTAGGCAGCGGTATCGCCGCCGGGGGAGCCGCTTTTTACCGCCCGATCAATGCGGTCACGTGGCATATTCTGCTGTCGTGCAGCTAAGATTGCCGACCGCAGTCGGGGGTTGGACGCAGGGTCCGGTAATCCTGACCTAGCGGCTACCGCGATCTCACGCGCCAGCTTGTTGAAAATTTTGCCGCGTTTGACGTCCTGCGCACCCTTGCGGTGCATAATGTTCTTGAATTGGGAATGCCCGGCCATAATGTTTCGCTGCCCCCCGCCGTGGTCTCGCCACGATCATTTACCATATGTGGGGCAAGGATACCATATTCTGTAGCGGCCGCCGGGAATTCACGGGGGAGCGGGGGAGCGGGGGAGAGAGGTTACACTCGCATCGGCATAATCACGTAAAGGACGCTGCCATCGGAGACATCGCGTACGATGGTGGGGGCGGCGGCGTCAGCGATGATGAAGCGTGCTTCATCGCCTGAGATTTGCTGGGCGATCTCCATCAAGTAGCGTGAATTGTATCCAATATCGAGCGGCGGCCCATTATATTTGACTTCTAACTCCTCGGTAGCGCTACCGGCCTCTGGGCTGGTTACTGATAGGGTCGCGGTATTATGTTTGAGAGACAGCTTGATCGCCCGGCTTTTTTCGGTGGTTAGAGTGGAGACCCGGTCCACCGAAGCGGCGAAGGTCTTGGCTTTGACATCCATAATCTTATCATTGCCGAGCGGAATGACCCGCTCATAGTCGGGGTAGGTCCCATCTATCAGCTTTGATACGACGGTAACAGTGTCGAAGGCGAAGCGTATCTTGGTTTCCGAGAGGGAAATTTCGATGCTGGCCGCCGCCTCATCAATAAGCTTGCGAACCTCGATCACGGTTTTGCGCGGAATGATCACACCGGGAATGTTGGCCGCCCCCTCGGGTAATGGAATTTCAACCCGAGCCAAGCGATGACCATCGGTCGCCACCGCCCGCAGCACCGGAAGATCACAGGCACCCGGGACCGTGCCGGGGATCACGGTCCGACTGGCGTGGAAATAGATTCCATTGAGATAAAAACGGGTTTCCTCGGTAGAAATGGCAAAGCGTGTGCGGTCGATCAGCGACCGCAGATCGGCGGCAGCGATTTCAAAGCGGTGATGGAGGTCGCCGCCTGACATTTGCGGAAAGTCATCAATCGGCAGGCAGCCGAGCTTGAACTGGGACCGCCCCGAGCGCAGAATCAGCTGGCTCGAATCACCACTATAATCCAACACAATCTGAGTGCCGTCAGGCAGCTTGCGCACGATTTCGTAAAGGGTATGGGCGGGAGCAGTAATGCTGCCCGCTCGCACCACAGTAGCGGGCACCGCCTCGACAATTTCTAAGTCCTTGTCGGTCGCGGTCAGTGACAATTTGTCGCCAGCTGCCGTGAGCAACACGTTGGATAGCACCGGAATGGTGGTGCGGCGCTCGACGACGCTCTGGACATGGCTTAGTGAACGGAGCAGGGCAGCACGTTCGATGGTGATGTTCATGGGGGCCTTCTCGCCGAGGCAGAACGGGCGCGAAGAATAGCACCTTTTGTGCGACGCCAAAGTATTTTCTGCAGGCCCCCATAACTAGGCCCTTCTACCAAGTATCAAAATGGCAACTTCATCCCTGGCGGCAGTTTAAGCCCACCCATCAGCTTTTGGGTTTCCTCGGCGACCATGCCGTCGACTTTGCTTTTGGCGTCGTTGAAGGCGGCGACGATCAGGTCCTCCAGGACCTCAACGTCTTCAGGATCGACGACGGACTTGGCCAGCTTAACCCGTTTCAACTCAATGCGTCCGTTGACAGTGATTAGGACCAGCCCGGCCCCGGCTTGACCGACCACCTCTATTTCAGCCAAACGCTCTTGCATTCCCTCCATCTTTGATTGCATTTGCTGGGCTTGCTTCATCATATTAGCGATGTTTTTCATAGGTCTAGCTCTCCTTCGTCATCATAGGTTAAGTCCTGTCCTGCATCCGGCACGGTGTCTTGTGCGACGTCGCCAAACACGGCCACGGCAACGGGCAAGGCGGCGGCAGTGTCGCGAATGTCAATAATGCGGGCGCCGGGGAAGGTTTCAATGACCGCTCGCACCACCGGATGCACATTCGCAGCTTGGAGTATCCCGGCCTTGATCGCCTCGTCCTGTTCCTTAAGGGTGGGTTGACCGGCGGCCTCGAAATTGGCAGCGACCGTCCAGCGACGGCCGGTCCACTCGGACAATAAAGGACCGACGCGGTTGACCAAGTCCTTTGGTGCCGTCTCTTTGGGGCGGACTTCTAGAACTCCCGGCTCCATCCGGACCAAATGGACGCTGCTGTAGAGGTGGGCAAAAAGGCTGCCCTCGCGCCGTTCACCGAATAAAGCGACCAGCGCCCGATAGTCACATGGCATAATGGAGAGTTGCGGCCCATCGGGGTTAGTTTCGCTAGTGGCGCTAGCAAGCATTGGCGCTTGAATCGCCAGGGCCACCGGACTAATACCGCCACCGCCACCGCTTCCACCGGCCCCGCCTGTGAAAGGAGTAGGGGCAACTGTGAAAGGTGTAGGTCCACCCGGACTGACTGGCCGACTCTGAAGTTGGCGAATCAGATCGGCGGGATTAGGCATGTCGGCTACGTAGGCTAGGCGGATGATCACCATTTCGACGGCTTGATGTGGCACCGGTGCCGCCATCACCTCGTTCAACCCCTTAAGCAATAACTGCCAAGCCCTGGTAAGCAAGGGCACCGTCAGGCGCGCCGCCAATGCGCCGCCACGTGAGCGTTCGGCTTCGGGCGTGACCGGGTCGGTGAGTATCCCGGGGATCAGCTTGGCCCTAGTCAGAAAATGAGTTAGTTCAAGCAGGTCACGCAAAACCACTAGCGAGTCGGCGCCGTTGCGATGAAGATCGGCCAGTATATCGAGCGCCGCAGCCGGCTTGCCGGTAAGCGCCGCCTCAAACAAATCGATTATTACCGCGCGGTCGGCTAGGCCGAGCATGTCGCGCACTTGGTCTGCAGCAACGGCGTCTCCGCCAAGTGCTATCGCTTGATCAAGCAAACTCAGCCCGTCGCGTACCGAGCCATCGGCGGCACGGGCAATTAAAGCTGTGGCATCAGCCTCTATGGCGACGCCTTCCATAAGGGCTATTTTATTAAAATGCTGGATCAATTCCTCTGTCGCGACCCGGCGCAGGTCAAAGCGCTGGCAGCGTGAAAGAACTGTCACCGGTACCTTACGAATTTCGGTCGTAGCAAAGACAAACTTTACATGACTAGGCGGCTCCTCAAGCGTCTTTAAGAGCGCGTTGAAAGCGTTCTTAGAAAGCATGTGGACTTCATCGATAATATAGAGCTTATAGCGCGCCGAGACAGGACTATACCTAACTCCCGAGATAATCTCGCGAATGTCGTCGACGCCAGTGTGTGAGGCGGCGTCCATTTCCAATACGTCAACGTGTCGGTCCTGGATGATCGCCAAGCACGGTTCGCACACGCCACACGGGCTTACTGTAGGCCCGCCGTTACCATAGCGGCCGATGCAGTTGAGCGCGCGGGCTATGATGCGGGCTGTGGTTGTCTTTCCCACCCCGCGCACACCCGTAAGCATGAAAGCCTGGGCGATGCGCCCGGATTCTATGGCGTTGCTGAGCGTGCGGACCAGCGCATCCTGTCCTATCAATTCGGCAAAGGTCACCGGCCGATATTTGCGGGCCAAAACGCGATATGCGGTCGCTAATATAGGGGGATGAACTGACGGGAGGGGAGAAGGGAGGTCGTTCACGCGCGGCTTTCGGTGGCCGACTCGTATTTAATAATTAGCCGGCAAAAACAGGTGGGAGGCTGAACAACGACCCGGGCCTAGCTCGTTACGGCTGCTTCCTTCCGGACCTGACCGGGTTGGCGAGAGTCCCGTCCACCGCCAACCTCCCGCCCTCTTGTACCACCAAACCGGGCCAGCCTGGCAAGAGGGTTTATGTCTGGCAAGAGGGTTTATGT
>JBAXKX010000202.1:0-5490 GCA_037135115.1 Rhodospirillaceae bacterium | reverse complement strand
CTCCGTTAGGAGCGGCATGTTTGTAGCCATGCGTGCCACACGGTCCATAAAGCTCCGTAGGAGCGACATGTGGGACCTAATAGTGTTCATGCCGCTCCTACGGAGCTTGGCCCGGCGTCTGGAGGCGGTCCTCACTATAGACATTTCGCTCCTAACGGAGCTGGAGCGGTCCGTGGTGAAGAAAGCTGCGTGTGCCGCGTAGGGCGGGGATGGCGCCCTCCCGCCCGGGAGGGCGCCATTGGAATCACCTACTGCGAACTCGGATGCATCATTCCGTATTTGAGGTGTTCCGTGGTCCATAGGCGCAAGGTTTTGAGCTTTTTCCCGACTACCCGACCCGCTGCGATGACTTCAGTAGTTCAGTCGCACTGGGAAGCTTGGCTGTGGTGACCTTCTTCCATTGTTCTTCGAGCAGCTCTTTCGCCGCCTGCTCCAGGAATTCCGGCGCGGCCCACTTCTGCACATCGAAGTCGTTCTTGATGTAGCCGTTCTTCAGCATGAAGTTCTTCCCGATCTCAACGGAGGCCAGGTTCTGCGGCGACAGGTTCGGTACCATGTCGATGTGCTTGATGCCTTGGTAGGTATCCTCGACATCCAGGTAGAAGGTCTGCTTGTCGAGGATCGCCGCCGCCGCATGTTTGTGCTCGTTGGCCCAGCGGCCCACCTTGATCATGCCTTTCAGGAAGGCAACAACCAGTTCGGGGTGCTGTTCGGCCATCACATCGGTGCAAGTGATGGCGGCGGGAATGTTGGCCACCTGCAAGGTCCAATCCGGATACCTGGATAAATCCTCGATGGCCTTCATCTTACCCGTCGCTTCCTGAAGATGCTGGAAGGGTTTGCTTTGCGTGTAAATCGCATCAACGACACCCTTCAGCAGTGCGGTTTCCAATGGGCGGAAAGCCAGATCGTATTTGTGGTTACGCTTTAGCCACAATTCAGAGGCGTTATCCATCGGATCCAGCATTTCGGGCTTGTTATACCAGTCATCCGCGTACGGGAATTCTACGATCTCAACGTCAGCGCGGGTCATGCCGTTCACCCTGAGCATCAGCTCAATGCCTTGCTCCTCCTGGATGCGCCACCAGTCGTTCTTAATGCTGTTTAAGCTTTTCGACAGGCCGATCTTCTTGCCCTTTAGCTCGACCATCCGGTAGATGTCGTCCCGGGAACGTACCATCATGCAGCCGCCTTCGTGGGGTGCGTGCGTCACACCTAATAGTTTGGTGCGGCGGATGTCCGCATGAACGTGGACGGGTGGAAACAAGCCGCCGAAACGGATCAGATTGTCGAGGTTGTGGATGTAATGCGGATACCAGTCGTTTTCCCGGACCGAACGTAAGAAGCCATATTTGACGCCGATCTTTTTGTACTCTTCCCGTGTCCAGCCCAGCTCCTGGTCGACATTGCTGGCGGACACCAGTGGACAATTGGTGTAGTACACCTCTTTCCAATTCAATGAAATAACATTTAATTTTGTGTTTTCAAATGTGGTAGTGACGGGTTGTTTTGAGAGATCACCGGCTGAACAAGCGGTTGGATCCCCACTGTTTTTAGTTTCGTTAGTGATGTGCGTTTCTCCGTTCATTGT
The DNA here is from genome assembly GCA_037135115.1 of Rhodospirillaceae bacterium. GTDB lineage: Bacteria > Pseudomonadota > Alphaproteobacteria > Azospirillales > Azospirillaceae > BOG-933. Next base: position 3,899 of record JBAXKX010000202.1, on the reverse strand, counting down.
GTTGAATATCACCGAATCGGCAGTGATGGCGGTTTTTTCTCTTTAGCCAGGCCCGACCACCCGGATTAACCTGGATTGCGGAATCAGCATGACCGTGACGATGCCCGCCACGATCAAGTCGTTGACCAGCCTCCGGCGTGAATATTCAGGCCCCCAGGTCAAAATCGGCAGATAGCGGTGAAGCAAGTCGGGTATATATCGGATCATGTTCGTATCTTTCCTTTTGTTTGGCTCTTATAGCTGTGGTGGGCTCAACTCCGAAGTGCAATCCCTGCCACGCTTACTCGATTCACAGGTCGGCTCTTTTCTTGAAAAAAAGAACCCATAATTTACCCTCTCCCAACACCCGTCCCAACTCCCTGAAGGCGAAGAAAGGGATTAACGACACGAAAATGATCAGACTCCCGGCGAGCAATTCATAGGGACTTTTCTCAAAGAAGTCAATGAGACCGCCCATGGCTCCCTTTCCTTCCCAAAGCCCCTTGATCGCATGCTCGATGAGGGTAAAGGCGGCAACAAAGACAGTGAAGACGACTGTCTTTAAAAGAGTGGGATAAATTAAGGGTTTCTGTTCAAGGCGGTGGCCAAGGTGGAGTATATCGCCGATCATGACGACTTTGCCAAGAATCAACGCTTCGATCACGGCCACCCAGTAATTCGTGTAAGTGATGTCATAGGCAGCCAGCAGGAATCTTCGGTACTGCGTGAAAGCGGCGAACACAAGGGCGAGATAACAGACAATTATCAAGTATTCGCCCATCTCATGGGCTATTTTTTTCTTCAAGTTGCCTTGCTTCGTTTCCGGGTTGTTCATAAGCTATGGCTCTCCTATTTTTATTGGATTCGGGGCGGCAACAGGTAAAGTGTCATGGCGAAGATCAGATAGACCATCAGCAACAAGACCCCGACGAACCACGCCGAGCGTCCGTTGTTTGTGACGAGGGATACGGTCAGGGTGGCGATGAGAATCATCACCACCGCACCCGGCCAGAATTGTAGATCCATCGGCATCGGCCCGAGGACGTAGCTTAGCAGCACCAGCACCGGGGCGACGAACAGCGCAATCTGTGACGCGCTCCCCAGCGCGATGCCCACGCTCAGATCCAGCCGGTTCTTGCGTGCGCCGGAAAACGCAGCGCCCATTTCCGCCGCCCCACCGACCAGTGCCACCACGATAAAACCGACGAACGCTGAGGTCATCCCGAAGGTCTCCGCAGCCTTCTGCACCGACTCGACGAACACTTCACTCACCAGCGCCACCAGTACTGTGACGCCCGCCAGCGTAGCCAGTGCCAGACTCAGGGGCCATGGCGCTTCGCCGGTTTCGCCGGCTTCTGCGCTGGCAAACAGTTCGCGGTGCGTCTTGAGCGAGAACAGCATGCCCAGTCCGTAAGCGACGATGAGCAGCACCGCCAACCCCACGCTTAACTTCTGGGTGAACGCCGCCCCCACAGCGGAATCGGCTTTCGATATTGCTGAAGGAATCAGCAGCGCAACCGTCGCCAGGAAGAGCATGCCCGCTTGCAGTCGTGCGCTGACCCGGTTGTATTCCTGTACGTGGTACTTGAGTCCGCCAAGCAAAAACGACGCTCCCAGTACGAACAACGTGTTGGTGACAATCGCCCCGGCAATGGACGCCTTCACGAGCATGTATTCCCCCGCACGCAAAGCGGCCAGTGCAATGACCAATTCGGTCAGGTTTCCCAGCGTGGCGTTGAGCAAGCCTCCGACCGCATCACCTGTCTTGGCCGCCACCGATTCAGTGGCGTGACTCAGTAGTGCGGCCAGGGGGACGATGGCCAGCACCGACAGAATAAAGAGTAGCGTGTGCGCTTCGGGGCTTAGCTTTTCGGCTGCGAGAACCACGGGTACGAACGCCAGCAACCAGAGCAGAGGATTGTGACGGATTTCTTTGAGCAGAGGGGTCATATTTCACCTACTTTAAATAAGATCATCATGTGTTAGTCTTCCTTACTGTTAGTATTCAACAGATAGTTATGCGCCAGTGACAGCATCCCGCCCGAGATAGTTTTAGCTTTGAAGCCATGCTGCAACAAGAGGCGCGTCGCATAGTAGGCACGCTGGCCGGAACGGCATATAACATGAATCTCTCGGTCGCGTGGCAGTTCGCCAAGTCGGTCACGGAGTTGTCCCAGAGGTATATTGACTGCTTCCGGCACACTTTCTACAGCCAATTCTACCGATTCGCGGACATCCAGCAGGAATTCGCCCTTGGTCTCATGCCAATGACTAAGCGGCATATCGCCGTTGAGTACATCGGCGGCCACCATGCCGGCAAAGTTGACCGGATCTTTGGCGCTGCCAAACGCAGGGGCGTAGCACAGTTCGGCTTCTTCAAGGTCGTAGACGGTGGCGCCCATTTGCAGTAGCGCCGCAAAGGCACTGATCCGCTTGTCCACGCCATCCTCGCCGAGCGCCTGTGCGCCCAGCAGTTTGCCGTCGGATTTTCGGAACAGCACTTTCATCGCGATCGGTTTGGCTCCCGGATAATACCCGGCGTGGGAATTCGGGTAGAGATAGATTTTTTCGTAATCGGTGCCCCCCAACCGGTTCAGGGTTTTTTCACTGACGCCGGTCCAGGCCACCGCCGCGCCAAAGAGTCCAACAATAGCGGTGCCTTGCGTGCCCCGGAACCGTGAGTCGCGCCCGGCGATCACATCGGCTGCGATCCGGCCCTGCCGGTTGGCTGGCCCTGCAAGGGCGATCAGGCTCCACTCGCCGGTGACGAAATCTTTGACTTCGACGGCGTCACCGACCGCAAATATATCGGGATCACTGGTGCGCATCTGGTCATCGACGCGGATGCCGCCACGTTCGCCGAGCACCAGTCCGGCTATTTTCGCCAGCGTGGTATCAGGGCGCACGCCGAGGGCGAGGATGACCATATCGGCCGTATAGGTGACGCCGGATTGGGTTTGTACCTCAATAACACCGTTGTCGGCCTGCTTGAACCCGGCCACGCCGTCGGCGAGCGCCAGATGGACACCATGCTTCTTCAAGTGAGCTTCAACAACCTGTGCATGTTCTTTATCGATGGGCGGCAGCACCTGGTCGAGCATTTCCACCAGGGTGACGTCAAAGCCCCGATGAACCAGGTTTTCCACCATTTCCAGGCCGATGAACCCACCCCCGATAACGACGGCCCGAGGCTTGGGTCTGAGCGTTTGGAAGCCGGAATAGCGGTGGATGCCGGTCAGAAAAGGGTTGCCTTTTTCAATCCACTCACAGATTTCCCGGGCATCCGGTACCGTCCTGACGTGAAAAATGCCGGGCAGGTCGATGCCCGGCAAGGGCGGACGGACCGATACGGCGCCGGGTGATAGCACCAGTTTGTCGTAGCCATGCGTGCTAATCTCGCCTGTGCCGACATCACGGAGCTTGACGGTTTTTTCCTCCGGCGTAATCTCAATCGCCTCACAGCGGGTGCGCACGTCGATGGCAAACTGGTACCGGAAGGTCTCCTCATTGGCGACCAACAGGCTCGCTTCTTTTTCGATGACGCCGCCCACATGGTAAGGCAGTCCACAGTTCGCGTACGACACATACGGCCCGCGCTCCACCATCAGGATTTCAGCATTTTCATCCAACCGGCGCAAGCGCGCCGCACACGAGGCCCCGCCGGCCACTCCACCCACGATAATCACTTTCATTGTATTTTCTCCGCTGTTAATTCAGGTTTATTGCGTTGGACGCATTCGGTTGTTATTGGTTGGTTTAAACGTCATAAGCCGTTTCATCGTCGCCGTTTAAAGGGCGCAAGTATCTAGTCATTGGCGCAGCCCCTGACCTGCTCGGCAAAACCGAGTCCATAGGTTTTGGTGATGAAACGGAATTCGCAGGCTGGTGGTTCACTGGATAACTCCATCAAAGCAGCCAGC
>JBAXKX010000201.1:0-5490 GCA_037135115.1 Rhodospirillaceae bacterium | reverse complement strand
GCCTGCTGGCGTTTAGTTTAACTCAGGGCCTGCTGGCGTTTAGTTTAACTCAGGGGCCTGCTGGCGTTTAGTTTAACTCAGGGCCTGCTGGCCCATGGCGAGAAATTTCTCACGACGGCGCGCCCGCAGCACCGCCCCACTCTCGGTGCGCAGCTCGGCCAACGCTTGCTCGATCATGTCGCCGACGGAACGGATGGCCGCCAGGGGGGCGCGGTGGGCTCCACCAATCGGCTCCGGCACAATTGTGTCGATGACCGCCAGTTCCCGCAGGTCTTGGGCCGTCAGGCGGAGCGCGATGGCAGCTTCGCTGGCCAGGGTGTTGTTCCGCCACAAAATAGATGCGCAACCCTCGGGCGAGATAACAGAATATATCGAGTGTTCGAGCATCATTACCCGATCACCGGTGGCGAGCGCGATGGCTCCGCCCGAACCGCCCTCACCGATGATCACCGAAATCAGCGGAGTCTTGATTCGAAGGCAACATTCGATGCCCTTGGCGATAGCCTCGGCCTGGCCGCGTTGTTCGGCGCCGACGCCGGGATAGGCACCAGCGGTGTCGACCAGCGTGATTACTGGCAGATTGAAGCGCTCAGCCAGTTGCATCATGCGCTGAGCCTTGCGATAGCCTTCGGGTTTGGCCATGCCGAAATTGTGGCGGACGCGGGACTCGGTGTCGTGACCCTTTTCCTGGCCCATGATCATCACAGAATAGCCGCGAAGGCGGCCGAGACCGGCGATGATGGCATAATCCTCAGCAAAGCCGCGGTCGCCCGCCAGCGGCGTGAAGTCCTCAATCAGCTCGGCGATATAGTCGGAAAAGTGCGGTCGGTTGGGGTGCCGTGCTACCTGAACCTTCTGTGAGGGCAGTAGTTTGGCGTAAGTTTGGCGCAGCAGCCGGTCGACCTTGACCTGCAGCTTGCTTACCTCTTCGGCGATATTGATGTCGCCGTTATGGGTAAGGTGGCGCAGTTCCTCGATTTTGCTTTCGAGTTCCGCGAGTGGCTTTTCAAATTCCAGAAATGTCAGCATGATCAGCATATCAAAGCGGCTACGACTCATAAAATTCCTAGCACGCTGCGCCACAGCACGCCATACAAAATAAGTCGGGGCAAAATAAGTCGGGGCAAAATAAGTCGGGGCAAAATAAGTCGGGGCCGAACCGATCCCAACCGTAAAGCCTAGCGAAAATCGGGCAAGTGGTGGCAGGTATCTAACTGTGGACCTTAACGGACAGCCAGGCCAAGGGGCGTGAATGGTTGATCAGCACAATATTAATGATAGTAAGGGCTATTATTTGGCGCTTGGAGTCCAGTCTGATGCTTCTTCAGAGCAAATCAGGGTTGCTTTCAGGCGCAAAGCCAAGAACATTCACCCAGATCACAATCCTGGGGTGAGGGCGAGTAATGATTTCCAGCTATTAAATGAGGCGCATCACGTATTGAGCGATGTTGATGCCCGCGCCCGCTATGATGCATTGATCCCGGAGCGCTCGGTTTCTCCGCCCTCCGTTATGGCACCCGGTGTTTGGACGCACACTCCGCCGGCGCCGGTCGAACCGATTACCTGTTCTCACTGCGGCACCATTTCGGCGCAGCCGCGCTATGCCATATATTGGCGGGTGATCGGATTTGGTCTTGGCACACTGCGCCAACCGGTTCGGGGCGTTTTCTGCCGATCCTGCGCCGACGGTCAGGCGCTGCGGGCTTCTGCTGTGACCTTGCTGTTGGGCTGGTGGGGGCTGCCATGGGGACCGGTGTGGACGATCAAGGCGCTGTGGAGCAATATGCTCGGCGGTAGGCAGCCCGCCGATTTAAATACCAACCTGTTGCGCCACCAGTTGCACTATTTCATGTCAGTGGGGAATTATGCGCTGGCCCGGGCCTCGCTCGGTCAGGCGCTCCGGCTGGTCAAGCGGCCGGAACAGCGCCAGCAGCTCCTCAACATTGAGGCGGGCTTTGGTAACTTGGGCCGGGACAGGCTGATCAATCGCTGGCGCCCGGCCTCTTCCCCTTCATTCTACCTGCACTTGTCGGCGTTGATTCTGGTCGCCATTGCCGTCGCAATTGTGTTCGGAATGGCGGCCCATGTTGGTTTTTCTTATCTGCGCACGCATTCAAAGGCACCGGTGCCGGTGCAGCGACTCAGTTTATAACCAACCACGCTGTCTGAAATAAAGGAACGGGATCAGCGCCGACAGCACCATCAAGGCCAGGGCGTAAGGATAGCCAAAGGCCCAATCAAGTTCAGGAAAGTTCTGACGGAAATTCATGCCATAGATGCTGGCGATTAAGGTCGGAGGTAGAAATGCTACCGAGGCCACGGTGAATATCTTTATGATGTAGTTCTGTTCAATATTGATCATCCCAAGTGTGGCGTCGAGCAGGAATGCCGCCTCGTGGGCGAGAAAGCCGGCGTGCTCGTGGAGTGATCGTAAATCGCGGGCCAGAGTTTTGGTTGCCGTTTTTTGTTCCTTGGTCAGCCGGCTGGCCGTGGTCGAGGCCATGAAGGTCACTAGCCGGTCGAGTCCGGCCAGACTTTCCCGGACCTTGTGGGTAAGGTCTCCTGCCTTGCCGATGCCGCGCAACACTTCGCGAAGCTCGGGATTGGCATGGCGGCGGCGGCTGCCATTGGCGCTAGCCTCCACCGAGTCTTCGAATACTTGGGAAGACAATTGGTCGATGCGGCCACCGATCAGCTCCAAAACGTCAGCGACTCGGTCGGTGACGGCGTCGAGCAGGCCAAGCAAGGCAGCGTCAGCCGAAGCCGCCAGTTCCGGCCGTCGGGTTGCTCGGGCGGCGAACACCATGATTGAGCGCGGTTCATGATAACGAATGCTTATCATGTGCTGGGGCGTCAGCACGAAGGTCAGCTCGCTCATAACCGGGTGGGGGGTGTCGGCCTGAGAAATCATCGGAGTGGTCAGATAGATGCATCCGCCCCGGACATAGAGCTGGCTCGACGCCTCAATCTCTTTCATTGCCTCGCGGGTCGGCAACTCGATGCCAAGCAGCATGGCGAGGAATTGGCGTTCGGCCTCGTCCGGTTTCTGCATGTCGATCCAGACCGTTCCCGGCGGCAACTCGTTGCCGATGATTAGCGGCTGTTCAATGACCCGATTGCCGGTATGGGCATGGACGGTGATCATGGCAGCGCCTCCTCCGGGATCGGGTGCCCCGCCTGACGGCAGGCGATAGCTAGGGTATTTAGCAGCAAGCAGGCGATGGTCATTGGCCCGACCCCGCCCGGCACCGGCGTTATGGCCCCCGCAACCTCAACTGCCTCGGTGAAGCAAACATCCCCGACCAGACGGCCGGGTCCGCTGTCGCCACAGGCCGGGGCGAGACGGTTCATACCGACATCAATCACGATGGCACCGGGTTGTATCCAGTCGCCACGCACTAATTCGGGCTTGCCCATGGCCGCCACCAGGATTTCGGCACGCAGGCATTCCTCCCGAAGGTTGTGGGTGCGCGAGTGGGCCATGGTCACGGTGCAGTCTACGTTCAGCAGCAACTGTGCCATTGGCCTTCCGACGATAGTCGAGCGGCCGATGACCAGCACTCGTTTGCCGGTCAGGGCGGGGCCGATAACCTCGCGCAGCAGCATCAGGCAGCCGAGCGGGGTGCATGGCACCACCTGAGGCCGTCCCACCGCCAGCATTCCGACATTGGTGATGTGGAAGCCGTCGGCGTCCTTTTCAGGGGAAATGGCGGCAAGTATGGTCATGGTGTCGATTTGCCGGGGCAGCGGCAATTGGACCAGGATGCCGTGGATCGCCGGGTCATGATTGCAAGCATGAATCAGCCAGAGTAAATCCGCCTGCGTGGTTGCGGCCGGCAGACGGTGGTCGAAGGAGCGCATGCCTGCGGATTCTAGCGCTCGCTCCTTGTTGCGGACATAGATGGCGCTGGCCGGGTCGTCACCAACCAGGATTACGGCAAGGCCGGGTACGGTGCCGGTGGCGGCGGTGAGTTCGGCCGTAGCCGTCGTCACTCTCGAGCGCAGGCTAGCCGCGTAACCCTTGCCATCGATGATCCGTGCGCTTGTCATGATTGTCGCTCCTGCGGCAGAAAGCTGGTCAAATGGGACATCAGCGTATCTGGGTTTCCGGAAACGTGGATGATCTTGTTGCGGTCGGTGTGGCCAGCTACCAGAGTCAAGCGCGATTTTGCCATCCCCCAGGTCTTGGCCAGGAATTTGATCACGGCATCGTTGGCCCTGCCGCCCTCGGCCACCACCGTTACTGTTACCCTGAGGGAATACCCGCCTCCGGCCATTTCGGCTAAACCCGAGAGCGCTGTTCGCGCGGCCCCCGGAGTTACCCGCAGCGCCACCCGGACACCTTCACTGACCTTGGCACTGACCTTGGCACTGGCCTTGGCACTGACCTTGGCACTGGCCCTGGCACTGGCCTTGACCGGCGTGAAGGGGCCAGAGCCGGGGCCGACGCTGGGCTGCGGGCACGCTTGCAAGACGGTGCTCGATTATCAACCGTATTCCCTGAGCAAATTGCGCATAAAGATCAGCAACAGTATCAGCACTACCGGAGACAGGTCGATGCCGCCGAAATTGGGCACCCAGCGCCGGATAGTCCGCAGTGCCGGTTCGGTCACTCGATAGAGGAAATCGCCGATGAGCATGACGGCTCGGTTGCGGGTGTTGACAACCTGAAACATGACCAGCCAGCTGAGCAACGCCGATCCGATCAGCAGCCAGATGTATAACTCTATGATGGTGTCTATTAGGACGAATAACGAATGCATGGCGGTTTCCACCCCTTGCCGAGCCAGTCCGAAGTTATGTACCCCCGCTGGCTGGTGCTGGCAAGTGGGGGCTTTGCCTGCCCGCTAGTAATCCGCTCCTTGTTGGCAATCCGGAGACGGTGCCCCCCCGTTGACATCTCTGCGGCGCTTGAGCAGAAGATATAGGGCGCCGTCGCCGCCGTCGCGGGGTTGGGCATGATGGATGGCGACGATCAGGCTGCGTAGGCCGGGCTCGGCAAGCCAGCGCGGCACCGCGCTGCGCAGTATGCCGCCGCCCTGGTCGACCGGCCCTTTGCCGGTAATGACCAGCACGCATCGTCGGCCGTTGCGCTGGCTGTTGTATAGAAAGCGGTCGACGGCATCGTGGGCTGCGGATTGGGTCAGGCCGTGCAGGTCTAGCCGGGCCTCGATTGCCATGCGACCGCGACGCAGGCGCTCGTTGGTGCTGCGGTCGATGCCGGAGCCGCCTCCCGGTTTAAGTGGCGGCAGGGCTAACCGAATGTTCTGGGTCGGTCTTGGTAATAGAGTTGGGGATAAAGGAGCTGAGGGTAATGGGGGGGTGGCGGTCATGCTCACTGCGTCAACCGACGTCGCCGTTGTCCTTGCCGTTGTCACCGCCGTCACCGCCGTCGGATCGGGATGAAACGGCACGACATCATGCACAACCGCACTCCACAGGGTGATTTCGTCCCTGGTCGGTTTACGTCCGCTCGGTGCCGGTTTAGTC
>JBAXKX010000200.1:0-5519 GCA_037135115.1 Rhodospirillaceae bacterium | reverse complement strand
GGCGCGACCGGTGCGCTCGACGAGCACGTCAGCCACAGCGATTTGGAACGAGGCCGCCAGATCGGCCGCATCTGCTTCGGCTAGGGGCTGGGGCAGACCGGCAAGGCAGCGCCGCACTGCGGTCTTTAGCCCAGAAAACGAAAAGTCGCAGCCAGGTCGCCCCAGCATCGGCCGTGGCAACTCGAAGCGCCGGGGACTGATCGCCGCCAACGCCGCCTGTTCAAGCTGCGGACCGCCGGGATAACCCAGGCCCAGCAGCTTGGCCACCTTGTCGAAAGCCTCACCGACCGCGTCATCAATGGTGGTGCCGAGACGGCGGTAGCGTCCCACCCCCGCCACCAGCAGTAACTGGCAATGCCCGCCCGACACCAGCAATAAAAGGAAAGGAAAGCCGACGCCATCGCTCAACCTCGCCGTAAGGGCGTGCCCCTCCAGGTGATTCACGGCCAGGAAAGGCACGCCACAGGCCAGGGCGATCGCCTTTGCGGTCATCACCCCGACGATCACCCCGCCGATCAGCCCCGGTCCTCCGGTTGCGGCGACGGCCGAAATCGCCCCCAGGCCGACACCCGCTTTAATCAGTGATTCGGCAATCAAGCGGTCAAGGTGATCAAGGTGAGCCCGGGCCGCGATCTCCGGAACCACGCCGCCGTAAGGTTCGTGATCAGCGATCTGGGAAAGCACGACATTCGACAAAATATTTCGCTCTCCGGTCACGATTGCCGCCGCAGTTTCATCGCAACTTGTTTCAATACCGAGTACAATCATGATTCGCTCCGCTGGCCGGGACGGCGCAAGCCGACCCTCCCTTCCAAATTCTGACCCGGCTTGCCCTCGGACCACAAGTGCCAAGCGATTAAGCTGTAGATTTACCATGCGATACTATGTTTCTATGTTCCCGTTTCCCCCCTCAGTTACCGCCACAACACAACATGTTGTGGATCGTCCTTACATTGTGTTTTTGCGAGTGACGACAGCTATATCTTGTGCTAAGGCTAGGTTCGAATCGGCCCCCTGATCAGCGAAGGGGTTGGAAACAAAAGGAAACTTGCTCGGCAGTAACCAAGCTGGGCAGCAGGGGGAAGGTCAAATATGGCCATCGGCCACAACTCGACAGCCGGATCGCAGCTCGCGCAGCAACGCGCGGCGGTAACGCGGCGGGCGGGCAGCGCCAGGTTTGCAGTGGAGGACATCGCCCGCGTGTTCAATCCGGCGCGACTAGAGCGCGGGCGGGCAATGGCCACGGCGGGCGCAGTTACCACCGAGGAAACGATCCGAGCGCCGCAAATGCGCGCCACCGTGCTTGACGGCCCGCTCCGCCACCGTGTCCTGCTTGAGGTTATTGAAGGCAAGGATGCATCGACCATCACCGCCACCTGCTCTTGCCGAGTCACCTCCTGCGCCCATGGTGCGGCAACGGCGTTCGCGCTGCTGGAACGCTTTCCCAACTTGGCGCGACCGGTACAGGGAAGCTTCTTCGATCAGCTGGTGGTAGTCCCTGAACACTCGATCGAACAACGCCGAACCGTTTATGGTCTGGACGCTTCCGATAAAAACGACACACTTTACGTCACGGTTGCGGTTGAGATCTCCGACCGCAATAGCCGCAGGATTGATAGCAGTTCGCCCAAGCGTGCAACGCTGAACGCGCCCTCCGGTCCGGCCGGGGACGCCGACCGCAACGTCTGCCGTTTACTCAGCCTTTCCAGCCTGCCGCTGGTCGCGGTCTCGCTTGAGGACGACGATGAGGTTGACGAACTTATCAACGCGCTTTTGGAGACCGGTCGCGCCCGTTGGGGAGTGAACGGCCCCGGACTAGTGCGCGGACCGTCCCGGCGCTTTCTTCTTGAGACCAATCCACGGACCGGCACTCACAAATACATCAACCGCCCGCCAAAGACCCGAATCATCGGCAAGGACCCTGCTTGGTACGTCTGCGAAACCTCGGGTCAAATCGGCCAGGCAATCATTGATGAAATGACGGCCCAAAGCTTTGCACCTTCGGCACCGCCTACCCACAAAGTCAGCCGGGCCGAAGCTGCACCGACGGTGATTGAACAGGCCCCGACCCCCAAGCTGCTGGTCAGCATTGGCGAGGGCGGCGAAAACCACAGCGGCGGCATGAAAGTACTGCTGCTGAATTTCGAATATGGGGATGGCTGCGTCCGTGAGGACGACCCCGGCCAGTTCGTCCGGATCGAAGGCGAAAACGGTCCTTTGTTTATTCGCCGCGACCGTCGACTCGAGGAGGCAGCAGCAGCCGCCTTGCGCGCTCTGGGGTTGACCGCCGTGCGCGTTACCACCACCAACAACACAGGAGGACGCGGCTACGCCTTTCGTAGTCGCAACCCGCAGGAAAGCTGGCAGTGGCTGGTACTGAGCGGTGCCGATGACCTTCGCCGTCGCGGTTGGAAAGTCGAACTGGGCGAAACCTTTCCCTATCGCGTCATCGAGATCACCGACGACTGGGACGTGGATCTGGTCGAGGCTGGCAACGGCTGGTTCTCGCTTGACATCGGCATTGAGGTGGAAGGCCGTCGCGTACCCTTATTGCCCATTCTGATTGGTATCATCGAACGCGGCGGCATGGCCTCGGCTCTGGCCGCCGATGGCAAGATTAGGGCCGTGCTTGACGATGGCCGCATTCTGGCATTGCCGGCCGAACGGGTCGCCAAGTTCCTGGCAACCCTCGAGGAGATGATGTGCAATGGCCGCATCACCAAGGATGGCCGGCTATCCATGCCCGCCGCCGACGTGCCGACCCTGGTCGACCTGGAATCAATCCTTGGCACCCGCTGGCATGGTGGCGACCGATTGCGCGATCTCGGGCGGCGCCTATGCACGGTCAACGTGCCCGCACGAGTCGAGCCCCCAGAAAGTTTCCATGCTGTGCTGCGGCCATACCAGCGTGACGGGCTGGACTGGCTCCAATTCCTGCGCGCCAATGACATGGGCGGCATTTTGGCCGATGACATGGGTCTAGGCAAGACCGCACAGACACTCGCCCACATCGCGGTTGAGCAGGTAGAGGGACGGTTGAACAAGCCTTGCCTTATCGTGGTGCCGACCAGCCTAGTTCCCAACTGGGTAGCCGAGGCCGGGCGCTTCACCCCGGAATTATCGGTACTGGTGTTCCACGGCCTTGACCGCCATAGCCGCCGCTGCGAAGTAGCGGGAGCCAACCTAGTTGTTACTACCTATGCCATTTTGGCCCGCGATGTCGATTTTCTTATCGGCATCGACTTCCACATGGTTGTGCTTGATGAGGCGCAGGCGATTAAGAACCCGCTGGCGAAATCGACCCGGGCTGCGTGCAAGCTGAATGCCCGTCACCGTCTATGCCTATCGGGCACGCCGATCGAGAACCATCTGGGCGAGGTGTGGTCGCAATTCGCCTTTCTGATGCCGGGAATATTGGGCGACCACAAGAGCTTCACCGCCCGCTACCGCACTCCGATTGAAAAGCGCGGCGACGAAGACAAGCGCAAGCAGCTTTCCAAAAGACTGCGGCCGTTCGTGCTACGCCGGACCAAAGCGGCGGTGGCTACAGATTTGCCGCCCAAGACTCACATTGTACACCGAGTTGAACTTGCCTCCGACCAGCGCGATCTTTATGAGACAATCCGCCTCTCGATGCACCAAAAGGTCCGGGACGAGATAGCCCGGATCGGCTTGGCCCGCAGTAAGATATTGATTCTGGACGCACTTTTGAAGCTGCGGCAGGCCTGCTGCGATCCTCGTCTGGTCAAGCTGGAATCGGCGCGCAAGGTGACCGGGAGCGGTAAGCTCGAGTTGCTGATCAATATGGTACCGAGAATGATCGAGGAAGGCCGCCGCATCCTGCTATTTTCTCAATTCACCTCAATGCTCGACTTGATCAAGCAGGCGTTGATCCCAACCGGCATTCCCTATGTCGAACTGCGCGGCGACACTACCGACCGGGCGGCCCCGGTTAATCGCTTCCAGGCCTGCGAGGTACCGCTCTTTCTGATCAGCCTAAAGGCAGGCGGACGCGGCATCAACCTGACCGCAGCCGACACGGTCATACACTATGACCCGTGGTGGAACCCGGCAGTCGAGAATCAGGCAACCGACCGGGCTCACCGAATCGGCCAGAATAAACCGGTATTCGTCTACAAGCTGATTGCATCCGGCACCGTCGAAGAGCGCATCCTCGAACTCCAGGGTCGCAAGGGCTCGCTGGCCGACGCCATGCTTGACGAGGGTTCCTGGACCGGCTCCCTCACCTCCGACGACCTTGACTTCCTGTTCGACGCGCCGGAGGACTGATACCACCCGCATTCGTTGCCAGGAGTCGGACTGGTCCACCGCAAATCCGCTAAACCAGCAACTCCGTTGAAACATAATAAAATCTCTGCTAACCTGAGCGTGTCGTGATTACGATGACTGGTTACAGGTTGTAGAGGGGCTAGGAATAAAATGGCTGGCATCGCCAAATCGGGCGGCATTGCGGACCGCATCAGCTTTCTTAAGATTGACGAGCGAACCCGCGCGGCCTTGCGCGAGTTTTGTCTGGTGTTAACGCCGAAGATCGATCCGATTTTGGACGAGTTTTATGCCTATCTGCGCTCGGTGCCGGCACTGGCCGTGTACTTGGGCAAACCGAATCAGGTAGCCCATGCGCGAATGATGCAAAAGCAGCATTGGCTACGCAATGTCTTTACCGGAACATTCGACGACGCCTATATGGCGCAGGTTCGCATGATCGGTGAATCCCATCAGCGCATCGGCATGGAGCCCCAATGGTATACCGGGGCCTATTGCTTCACCCTGAACAAGCTGGTCGAGTTGGCAGCCGTGACCTATCGACGCAAGCCGGAGCGGCTGGCCGAAGTTATCCAGGCGATCAACAAAGCGGTCTTTCTTGATATGGAATTGGCTGTCTCGGTTTATATTGATGTCAACACTCAAGCATTGATCCAAAAGGAGCTTGGCGCCACCGTTGATAGTTTTGAACGGGAGGTCAAGGATGTAGTCCAAACGGTATCGGCCGCGACCGGCCAGTTAGAATCCTCAGCCCGTCGCATGACCACCACATCGGATGATACCAGCCGACAGGCAACTATGGTCGCATCAGCCGCCGAAGAAGCCACAGCCAACATTCATTCCGTTGCCGCAGCAGCCGAGGAACTATCCGCGTCAATCACCGAGATCAGGCGCCAAGTCACCCATTCTGCCGGCATCGCCAATGCGGCGCAGGACGAGGCCAGACGGGCCAACCAAAAAGTCCAGGGGCTGGCAGAAGCGGCTAAAAAAATCGGCCAAGTCGTCAAGCTGATCAATAGCATTGCGTCACAGACCAACCTTCTGGCCCTAAACGCCACCATCGAGGCGGCGCGCGCCGGGGATGCCGGACGCGGCTTCGCTGTGGTGGCTAATGAGGTCAAGAATCTTGCCAATCAGACCGGCAAGGCGACCGAGGACATTCAGTCCCAGGTCGGCGCCATCCAGGGGGAAACCCAGCGAGCGGTTGCGGCCATCTCGGAAATCGCCCGCAC
>JBAXKX010000199.1:0-5527 GCA_037135115.1 Rhodospirillaceae bacterium | reverse complement strand
CTTAAATTTTCCTGCGGCCAAATAAGTGGAGTCACTGATCAAGTTGGCGGGAAATGAACCGGTAATGGTTACAGTCTCGGTCTGCGCGACCGTGCCGCCATGTCCATCGCTGATCGTGTAGTTTGCTACGATGACCGAGCTTTGGCCGGGAATTAGGCCACTGAACGCGGTATCTGCGGGATTGACGCTCAGCGAACTGCCGGTCAGGGTTACACCCCCTGGCAAGTCAGCACCAGAATTCCCGGTTGCGGTACCACCCACCGAGTAAGTGACATTAGTGACGGCAAGCGTATCGCCGGTGTCGGGATCTCTCGCGCCACTCAATAAATTGAGAGTGAGGGAACTCGCTCCTTTATTGGCCGTACTGGTTAGAGCGGCAGCCACCACAGGTGCGTCATTGGCACCTTGGATGGTAAAGACAGCATTCGCCGTCTGCGAAAGAAGCCCGTCAGTAACCTGCACGGCAAAGCTATCTGTAACGCTCTGACCGCTGGTGAGGGCCTCGGTGGCAGCGAATGTATTCGACAGGGCGTAACTAACCACGCCTGTGGCAACGGTCAACGTGGCAACACCATAGGTTCCCGTGTTGGTATAGGTGACGCCAGTATTTGTCGTGCCCCATCCTTGACCCGTCAACCATGCGGTATCATAACTGGCAACACCGTCGACATCCCCTTTGGTTAGAGTGATGCTAGAAACGGAAGTACCGAGGTTGGCGTTATTAACGCCACCGGCCTCGACCAGTACAGCAGTGGCGCTACCTGCAATCAATGTCGGCGCGTCATTAACGCCGGTGATGGTCACGGTGACGACGCCGGAAGCCCTCTGTCCGGCATTATTCACCACCACATAGCCGAAGCTATCGGTCGCGGTAGCACCGGCCGCCAGGTAATCAAATAAGGTGCGGGGATCAAATATGGCTTGGCCGTCGGTCACACTGATGACCCCGTTAGTGTTCTCATGTTTGAGGCTAACTAGAGTCAGCGTATCTCCCCCAGGGTCGGAACTCCCAGTCAGCACCGCAACGGTAATGGGGGTATCCTCATTCGTGGTGACACTGTGGTTGATGGCAATCGGCGGCGCACGGGTCGTGCTCGTCTGGTTAGTGTCAATAGCGGTCTGGGCGGTAGACACCACAGCACTCAGGCCACCGCCCGTATACTTAGAGGCGAACGTGATGCTGTTAGTCAAATTCGTCTGAGCTGCGGTTCGCTCGGCGGTTGGCAGGCTGGTATCAAGAGACGAGGCGACGAAATGACCAAGTTCCTTTAGGGCGTCAAGGGTGGCACCCTCGGCAACCATGGTGACGGCAGCCATTGTTTTCAATGGATCAGTGGCGGCTTGCACCGTGTTGGCCTGTATCAACGTATTACTGTCGGCGATGATCTGGGCGAGCGAATTGGCGTACTGGTCGATTGTCGCGGCGTTGGCGCTTAGCAGTGCCTGCGCCGCAGTGCCGCTAGTAGTCTGGGCAGCGGCGGTCTGAGCCGAAATAAAGATCGACTTGACCGTGGACACATTAGACAAGCTGATTGGCGCATGGGTCTGGATCAGCTGGTTGGCAAGAGCGGCCATCGCCGCCTCACCCGCTTGAAACGAGCCGGTGGCAGCCCCGTTGGTTTGCAGGACCGCGCTGATCAGCGAGACCGTAGTTTGCACGCTCACAGCGGCCGACAATGTGGAGACGGCCCCGCTATCCTTGCTGATGACACCGGGAATCGGATCGTAACGGATCAGATCAACTGTCGGAGCCAGCGAGAAAGCCATGCGCACGACGTCCTGGGCAGCGTTAGCACTCAATCCATTCTGGGTCATCAAGGTGTCGACCAGTGTCGTCAGCGGCGTCAGCATGGTCGCACCAACAGGTGCCGTCATCGTTCCGATAAAGGGCAGGGCGTTGGTGATGTCATGACCACCCACCGACACCAATCGTCCGAGCGCCGCCTGGGCAACCGGGATGCTGAAATTGCCCAACGCATCCGAGATAGTACTGTATTCGCCGGCATCCAAAATATGGTTGTCGTTCTTGTCGACAAACACCGTCGCTCCCGCAATCGGGCCGTCGACCACCCGCCCATTCACGACCGGGATGGTAATTGCGGCCGCCACTACTGTCGCTATTGTCTCTATTATCACTGGCGCAAAAACCGTCGGTGTCGTGATGACCGGCAGCGTCGGGCCGACTACTGTACTAGCCACCGGAAGAAAAGACTGGGGGGCGGACGCGATTTCCGCACGAGTTTCAGTGCCGCTGGTATTGGTCGTACCGGTGTTGGTGGAGGTGGACAAGGCAGCTAAAATGTTGGCAGCGGGGTTAGGGCCGAGCATCGGAGTATACGGAGTTTGAGCACTATCATTCCCCCCAACCAAATCGGCTAACGACTTTAGCGGTGCCAGCGTCGTAGATTCAGCGGGCGTCGTGATTACATCCGCCCTCGACGCGACTTCGGTAGTGGGTTGGACAGTAGGTTCGGCACTGGGTTCGGCACTGGGTTGGGCAGTGGGTTGGGCAGTTACAGCTCCCTCACCGCCGGGGCCGTTCGCCCCGCGCTCCCCCCCGACTGCCAGGGCCGCAGTCTGCCGCCCGGCAGCGTCTCCTGCGGCAGATGCTTGTGACATCGCCGTAGCCGGGTCCGTGCCACTGGCCAAAGCCTTGGTCAGGGATTCAATCATGGCGTTAGCTTGAGAGCGATCACCGCCCATCCCGGCTGCGCTAAGAACTTGGCCAACATTGGTACCGCTAGCCAATGCTGCCGCCAGCTCCGCACCTAACGAAAGAGGCACCGCACTGTTACTATGCTGGGATTGAGCGGCGTTTGCGGCGGTTTGTGCGCTCGCTACCGCCGATTCCATCGTCGCCCCCGCAGCCAGCGCCTGGGTCAAGGATGCAATCATGGCATTAGCTTGAGAGCGATCGCCGCTCATCCCGGCTGCACTCAGGGCCTGATCAACATTCGTACCGCTCGCCAGCGCCACCGCCAGTTCCGCACCTAACGAAAGAGGCACCGCACTATCGCCGTGTTGGGATTCTGCGGCGTTCACCGCAGCTCGGGCGCTCGCGACCGCCGATTCCACCGTCGCCCCGGCAGCCAGCGCCTGGGTCAGAGATGCAATCATAGCATTGGCCTGAGAGCGATCGCCGCCCAACCCGGCCACGCTCAGCGCATGATCAACATTGGCACCGCTGGCCAGCGCCGCCATCAGCGATGAACCGCTCCCCGTCACGGAAAGTGCCAGGGCGGATGCCTCCGCATGACTGGCCTGTGCCGCCGCATCACGTGCAGCGCCGCTATCGGCTCCTGCCGCCAGCGCCATAGCCAGTGCCTGTGCGCCGGCAGTGTTTCCCGACAATCCGGCCGCCCGCAACGCTTCCCCGGCACTAGCGCCGCTGGCCAGCGCCTGCATTAGCGCATCGGCTTGAGACTGCGGCACCGACTGGGCAGAAGAGATGGCTGCGGCAGCGTCGGCGCTATCATGAGCCGCTTTCATCAGCGCATCGCCGCCTACGCCAGCAACGAGCGCCCCCAGCAGGCCCTTGGTGAAGGCGGCGGCCTGTTCGGGAGACATGCCAACAGTCAGGGCACTTAGGGCCTTATGCGCCTCCGCTCCCCCCTCCGACAGCTTGGCGACCAGCGCATCGCCAGAAGTTATCGCCACCGCGCCTGACGCCTTATCGCTCTCGGCCGAATGCCCGGCAGCGTTAGCCCGCGCCATAGAATCCGCCAGGGTGCCGCCGCCAATGAGGGACGCCTGCCACGCCGCAACAGCAGCCCTCTGCGCCTCGGGCGAGCCACCGGCATTAGCCACCGCCTTAGCAATAGCATCCGCCGCCGCAGCCCCGCCCTGAGCCAAGCTGGCCGCCACGTCCTGATGCGGCAGGGCCGACTCGGCCCGAGCCATCTGGACAAGCGCCTTTTCAGTATCTTGCTTTGCCCAAAGCACGGCGTTTTCTGGCGACTCGCCCCGAGCCAGTGCCGATACAATGCGGCCGACCAGGGCCGATGACGCATCACCAGCCTGAGCTTCGGGCACACCAGATTGGATCAAGAAATGGGAGAACGAAGCCTTAGTCTCCGCCACCCCCCCCTCAACCAACCGCCCTGTAGCAAGATTTTCAATCAGGTCCGCTGGTATTGACCATTCTTTGAAGACGTAAGGCAAAGGAAAATTCCTAGGTTGGAGAGGTCAGCCTCAGCAATACTCGGACAAAACGCCCATAAAGTAATAACCAACTCAAGGTATAACCAGCTCAACGACCGCGCCAATGTATGGAAGGCGACAAGTGCTCCGAAGAATTATCGACTTGAGCATTCTCAGCCCAATGCCAATTCACCTTATCAAGAAAAGCATCTAACCGGTAGATAGCAAACAAGGATGCGCAAAATACAGCGACCACGCCTAATGCCACCCACCCCGCCCTTCGATTACTAGAAGGCTTTAATGGGGCTCGCCGCTCATGCGCCCAGTCCGCCTTCCATTCACGCGCCGACCGGGCCAACACCGCACCATGTCCGCCCCAAAGCCCGGAAAGCCCGCCGCCAGGAGGTTCGCCCGACACAAGCCCACCCGGACCAGCACCACCAGAGCCACCAACGCCCAACAACTCGCCCAAACGGCTCGTCCTGCCAAGATCGTCAGGGGCTCCATATTTATGAGTAATCATGACCAGCCTCCCGAACCGCCAACGCAAGAGCGACTGAAACGATAGCATATTTTGGATACGAAGGCAGTACCCGAGTACGCATGGTTGGTCGACGATTAACGCTTGTGAATTGCCTGTGACCGACCTTAATTGATGCGTTGATAACTACACAAGCGCCAGGATTCGATGATACCGGACTTAAGCCAACTCATAACCAATGACCATGGTCAGCAAAGCTGGTCGGGGTCGAATATTTCATTCAAGGACTTGCCGTCGGCGAAACGTTCACTCCATTCGTCCAACTGATCGCTGTTAGCGGCGCGAACACAACCTTCAACCCCGACGGGCATCCTGTCATAGCGCCGACGAAGCTGGCGAAGAAGCATTTCAGCCTTACCCTTAGCAAGTCCCTTAGCAAGTCCGTTAGCCAGTCCCTCGGCTTTACCCTCTGCAAGTCCCTCGGCTTTACCCTCTGCAAGTCCCTCCGAACGAGCCAACATGGCCCGTTGCTCCGTATTCCTGGCCTTCTGCAGAAGGACTTGCTGTTCGCGAACCCAGTGTTCCCGTGTTTCAATAAAATCGATTTCTTCAACGGACAAGCCTGCACGGTTGGCAAGTTCGAAGGCGTGAACGATAGCCGGTTCCATCGCCAGGGATTTCGGGATTGCGGTCAGGTCACTTGCGGTCTTAAGAAAATAAAGCCAGCGATCAATAGTACATTCAAGTTCGTCCTCGCCCTTGGTGAACTTCGGAAGTTCAGCAAAGATCAGATCAAGGTCTTTGTAGCAAATCGCCGGGTTCTCGTCAGCGCGAAGGCTAAATCGACTGATTACCCGTCCAAGGTCGGGAAACATGGTGAAGTCGGTGATGGTTACAGCCACCACC